>JAHCJK010000141.1 GCA_026184295.1 Planctomycetota bacterium | reverse complement strand
ACGACCCGGTCGAATCTACAAGCACCGCGGTTGCCGCGGCGCGCGCGCTATTTCATCCCCAGGAACGTCAGGATGCCGGGCAGCGTCACCGCCGCGCTGCCTTCGGCGTTGGGGTGCAGGTCGTCGGGGACGTACTTCTTAAAGGTCTTCGGATCGTCCTTGAGCAGTTTGTTCCAGGCCGCGAAGTGGTCGATCAGGCCCAGCTTGAACTTCTTCGCCGTCGCGCGGTACATCTCGTAATACGCCTCGATCTCCGGGCGCTTGCCTTCGCGCTGCGCGTTCGTGGGCGGGTTCATCGTCATGAGGATGATCTCGACGCCGGGCTTCGACGTCTGAATCTTGCCGATGATCGTCTCCAGGTTCGTGCGCGCCTGTTCGACGGAGATGTTGAAGCGCAGCACCGCGTCGTTCATCGCGAACTCGATGAAGACCAGGTCCGGCTTCGCGTTCAGCACCGACGCGATCTGCTTCACCCCGTCGTCCGAATTCTTCCCGCTCATCCCGCAGTTGACGACCTTGGGCGGAACCTTGCAGACGTTCTTAAGTTCCTCTTCCAGGCCCTTCACCCACGCGCCGCCCGCCGTCAGGCTCGTCCCGTACGTCACGATCGTCTGCGCCTGGCCCGCCGCGAGTTTCTCCATCGTGGGCGACCGGTACGCCGAGGCCGCAGGCGCGGAATCTTCCGCCGCCAGCGACCACGCCGACACCGCCAGCATCAAGCCCACCAGCGCGCAGCACATGTACATGGTTCCGTTCCTCCCCAAGCACCCCATTCGATTCCCCCGTTGTACCCGCGCCCGACGCGAACGGCCAGCGGACGGCCGCAGCAGGGCAGGGGTCAGAGAACAGGGGGCAGGGGACATGGAATAGCCGCGGCGCGCGAGCGCGCGCCGTAGTTGTGCATGTGGGACAGGCGTCCCGCCTGTCCGCACCGAAGGAAGCAACAGCGGCACTTGTAGATTCGAGAAGTCCGTAGGTGCCATGCTGCGGAGCGAACGCGAAACGGCGTGCGGGTCGTTCGTGCCTTTTCCCTGCGCCGCTTGTGGTGCAGGTCTCCAGATCTGCACACCTGACGGCCTCGGTTCCCCAAGCCCCAGGTGTGCAGACCTGGAGGTCTGCACCACAAGGAGCCCCATGTGGGAAATAGCGTCCCGCCTGTCAGCAACGAAGGAGGCAGGAGTGCTGCGCGCAGCGTCGAGCCGACCTTTCGTTCTTGATTTCCCGCATAGAAGAAATCCAGATAGAATATGAGCTGAAAATCATTAGGGAATTAAATGTTATCTATGCAACCTCAGTATCGTATCGCTACTCTCGTTGTTCTTTCATTTTCAATTGGCATTCTGCTTTGGCTGAATTTCCGCGTTACGTCTGAATTGATAACCTTTGATAGTGAAGGCGGAGAGCCTGTAACGGTTGATTACGCCATGCAAGTAAATGCAGAGCGGTACCTAGATACAAACAGGGATTACCACCCCGCACTCTATTTAAGAATCCGAAGTTTTGGCTGGCCAGAAAAGTTCTTAGAAACAAGGATGTATGTCTATGCGGAGAACTCGGAGTGGCACGAAGAAACAAGAGAGGGGTACACGGTTTGGCCGAATGTAATCAATGGGGGTGGGTTAATTATTGATCTCTCCGCTTGGGGAATAATTCTGTTTTTTATTGCATGGTTCACTTCGAGATTCCTCAGGCTAAAGCCGTAATTAGAACTAAGACACAACCTCGAAGGTGACGCGATGGACTCGAAAAACCGCGAAGACCGCCCGGCCGAGCGCCCTCTGTTCCCTGCCGTTCATCCTTTTCTAACTTTCCCACCCCGCGCCGCTCGTATCTAATGCTCGTTTCCGCAGGCAACCACGAAAGGATGCGCGCATGGCCTTCCGCAAGGACTTCCTCTGGGGCGCCGCCGCCAGTTCCTATCAGATCGAAGGCGCCGTGAACGAGGACGGCCGCGGCGTCTCCGTCTGGGACACGTTCAGCAAAAAGAAGGGCACGACCTACGAAGGCGCGACCGGCGAGGTCGCCTGCGACCACTACCACCGCTACCAGGAAGACGTCGCGCTGATGAAGGCCCTCGGCCTGCACGCGTACCGCTTCAGCATCGCCTGGCCGCGCATCCTGCCCGACGGCGCCGGCGCGGTGAACGAACGGGGCCTCGACTTCTACAGCCGCCTCGTGGACGAACTGCTCGCCGCCGGGATTCAGCCCTTCGCGACGCTCTTTCACTGGGACATGCCGCAGGCGCTCGAAGACCAGGGCGGCTGGCGCCACCCTGAAAGTCCCAACTGGTTCGCCGCCTACACCGCCGCCGTGGTGAAGAAGCTCTCCGACCGCGTAAAGTTCTGGATGCCGCACAACGAACCGCAATGCTTCATCGGCATGGGCCACGCCGACGCCGCGCACGCCCCGGGGCTCAAGCTGCCCTGGAAGGACGTGCTCCTGGCCGGCCACCACGCGCTGATCGCGCACGGCAAGAGCGTCCAGGCGATCCGCGCGCACGCCAAGCAGCCCGCGCAAGTCGGCTACGCGCCCGTCGGCGTCGTCGCGTATCCGTCGGACCCCAAGAATCCGCACGACGTCGCCGCCGCGCAGTGGGGCACCTTCGCCGTCCGCGAAAAGAACCAGTGGAACAGCGGCTGGTGGATGGACCCGGTCTTTCTCGGCACGTACCCCGACGACGGCCTGCACGTCTACGGCGCGGACGTCCCAAAATTCACCGACGCCGACATGAAGACGATCGCGGAACCGCTCGACTGGTTCGGCGTGAACATCTACCAGGGCCGCCCCGTGCGCATCGGTGCCGCGGGGACTCCCGAAATCGCCCCGTTCCCGCCCGGCTACCCGCACACGACCATGCGCTGGCCGGTCACCCCGGAAGCGCTCTACTGGGGCCCGCGCTTCTACGCCGAACGTTACAAGCTGCCCGTCTACGTGACCGAAAACGGAATGGCCAACTGCGACTGGCTGAGCGCCGACGGGAAGGTCCACGACCCGCAGCGCATCCAGTTCCTGAACGGCTACATCGCCGCGCTGCAGCGCGCCGCCGCCGACGGCGTGGACGTGCGCGGATATTTCCAGTGGTCGATCATGGACAATTACGAATGGGCCGAAGGCTACCGCGAACGTTTCGGCCTCGTCTTCGTCGACTACGAGACCCAGCGCCGCATCCCAAAAGACAGCTACTACTGGTACCAGAACGTGATCAAGCGCAACGGAATCTAGCCGCGCCGCGCGCGGAAATTCCAAACGGCAAGGGGACAGGGATCAGGGTTCAGAGGTCAGGGAACAGCCGCGGCGCGCAAGCGCGCGCCGTTGAGCTGTATGTGGGACAGGCGTCCCGCCTGTCCGCAACGAAGGAAGCAGGAATGGTGCTTGTAGATTCGAACCGTTCGTGGGTGCCACACCACGATGTGGTGTGCCCGCTGCGCGGAAATTCCAAATGGCAAGGGATCAGGGGTCAGAGGTCAGGGAACGACCGCGGCGCGCGAGCGCGCGCCGTTGAGGTGTATGTGGGACAGGCGTCCCGCCTGTCTAGATCATGGAAGCAGCCCCGGCGCATGTAGATTCGAGCAGTCCATTTGGTGCCATGCTGCGGAGCGCATGCGAAGCGGCGTGCGGGCGTGTAGATTCGAGCCGCTCGTTGGGTGCCACACCACGAAGTGGCGTGCCGTGCAGTTCCGCCTGCCCGCCGCCCGCTGGCTTTCCCCGCGCCTTCCCGCTAACCTGTCCAAATCGGCCATCCAAAATCGCAAATCCAAAATCCCCCCCGGGCCGCCCGCATGCCTGCCCCCGACGATCACTACCTCGAACGATTCTTCGCCTTCCAGCCGCGGCTGGAGGCGTTCGTGACGCGCTTCCTGCCGCCGGGCTTTCGCAGCGCGCACGATGTCTGCTATCCCTGCGAAAACGTGCCCTTCGCGCCGACGACCGCGCAACTCGACGAACTCCTCGCGGCCTACGCCGACCTGCTCACCGAGATCCAGCCGCGGCCGAACGATTACCCCGCCTACGCGGTGCTCGCCTGCATGGAAATGATGGACGTCAACGAACTCGTCCTCGGCTGCCTCAAGCACGCCGAACCCGCCGCCGTGCCCGTCCACCCGGAACTCCGCCCGCTCCTCGACGCCAGCCTCCGCAACCTCCAGACCGTCTTCGACGGCCGCGAATACGAATGCGACAGCACCAAGCGCTACCACAGCCTCCGCGCCCTCCTCTTTCCGGAATAAAGGCCTGGTGGCTGGTTATCTGGTTTTCTAGTTCTCTTGTTTTCTAGTTCGCTGGTTCTCTTGTTTTCTGGTTTCCTCGTTTGCTGGTTCTTGGTTCTTTGGTTCTTTGGTTCTTGGTTCTTTGGCTTTTGGTTCTTTAGCTATTGGTTCTCTTGGTCTTTCGATTTCAGCGCTCCCGTTTTCGTTCTTGGTTCTTCCGTTTTTTGGTTCTTGCCGTTCTTCTATTTGTTCCCGTTGAACGTAGGGAAAAACCACGGCGCGGGCGGCAGCGCGGCGATCTTTTTCGCGTCCGCGCAGGCCGCCACCCACGCGAAGGCGCGCCGTTCGGTCCACGGGTCCATCCGCCCGACCCAGCGCCCGCGCACGACCGAATGGAGCGGCGCCGGCAGCCGCCCCTCGGTGAGCAGGCGTTCCAGGCCGTCTTCCAGGTCCTGCTGCGGGACGCCCGCGTCGAGCGCCGGGCGCAGATCGACGACGCAGGCCGACGAGACCGTCGCGGCGCGGTCGGGCGTGCAGAGCACATACACGTGCCCGCCGTCCTCGCTCACGCGTTCGACGCAGGCATACCCCTGCACCCGGCAGATCCAGGCGAGCGCCTCGCGGGCGGTGCCGCCGGGAAACGAGCCGCTCACCAGCGGCATGCCTTGGGCCGCCAGGTTCGGATCGAGCCCCAGGCGGGCCTGGGTCTTGAAGTGGAGGTTGCTCACGAGCACGTCCAGGCGCACTTTTTCCATGTCCGTGGGGTCGATCTTCGTGGCGAGCTGCGCGTCCAGCGCGTCCAGCGCCGGCGTCGGTTCGCCCGGAACGATCTGGCCGCGCGGAAGCGCGAGGCGCCTCAGCAGGCGGCGGACCTCGCCGGGCGAGTTCGCCGGCAGGCCGCCGTCCGCCAGCGCTTCGCCGATGCACAGCGGTTCCAGGGACGCGCCGGGCAGCCTGTCGAGCAGGCGGCCGACGCGCCGCTTCTCCGCGTCGGTCCAGGCGACCTCCCCGGCCGGCGCGGGAAACGCGACGCTCGGCCCTCGGTCCGCGCCGCCCTTCAGCACGCGCGCTTCGCCGCCGTGGACTTCGTAGCGCGCTTCGGCCAGCTTACAGATCCAGTCCAACGCCAGGTCCGCCGGCATGTCCGTCACGCGCAGCGAAATCGGCGGAAAGGCGCCCGCCTCCGGCTGCGTCACGCGGACCCCGCAGTGCCGCCCGATCCGCTCGAACGCCTGCGCCGGCGGCTGTTCCGCCAGTTCGAATCCGATCCGCCGCCGCAGCTTCTCCCGCACGCGAACCTCGGGCGGCAACCCCGCTGCCGCCTCGGCCTCCCACGCGTCCGCGCAGGCCCGCGTGAGATCCTCCAGGAGGCCGCGCAGGCGCTTCTGCCGTTCCGGATCGGGCGCGGCGCCGCGGGCCTCTTCCTTCGCCTTCGGCGTCAGAAAGGCCAGCGCGCGCCGGCCGCCCTTCCGCAGCGCCTCCGTCGCGGCCTCGCGCTTCTCGAACGAATCGCTGCCCAGGTCCTTCAGCGCCTCTTTCAGCCGCGCGGCCTCGCCCTCCGGCGCCGCCTCCGCCCGCGGCCCCACCCGAGCCGGATGGCGCGTGAAGACGGGGCTCTGCAGCGTCGTCGTCCGTCCGCACAGGTCGAACGTGTAGGCCTCCAGCCGGACGAAGCGCAGGTCCAGGTCCTTCAGCGGCGCCAGGCCCGCTTCGGTCGCCGAGACCGTCGCTTCCAGATGCCTGAGCTTCTTCAGGCCGGCGAGCTTCGCCAGGCCGGCCTCGGTGAGACGGCCGCCGAGGACGCGGAGTTCCTCGAGGTTCTCGAGCGCCGCCAGGGCCGCGAGGCCCGCGTCGGTCAGGCCGCCTTCGATCCGCAGCGCGCGGAGCTGCCGCATGCGGGCCAGCGGGGCCAGGTCCTTGTCTTCCAGCGGGCCCTCGATCCGCAGGTTCGTGACCTGCGCCAGCCGCGCGGCCCGCGCCAGAGCCTCGGGCGGCGCGCCGCGCAGGCTCAGCGCCCGCGGAACGGGGAGGTTCTCGAAGGCCGCGAGCCAGGCGGGGTCGCGGCCGTCGCATTCCACCGAAAGCCCCGGGACTTCGCGCGCCTGCATCTCGCGCGCAAGGACCGCGCCGCCTTCCGCCGTCAGCGCCCGCGCGTGCTCGACGAACCAGAGCCCCTCGGGGACCTCGACGCCGTGCCAGTCCCACGTCGGCGTCCGGCCCAGCAGGCGCAGGTCCTCGTCGTAGACCGACAGCGGCAGGTCCGAATCGAACGTGCGCGCCGCCTCGGCCGCCGGAACAGGCGCGACCGGCGCGACCGGTTCCTCCGCGCCCAAGCCCGCCGCCAGCACCGCCAGGACCGCCAGGACCAGCGCATAGACCGCGTTTCGCATGGCCGCCGCCCTCCGTCCGGTTCCGCTTGGTTAGTACGACGCGCCGATCCTACGGTTCAGGACACAATTCCACGCGCCGGTTCAAAGGCGTTGCGCCTCCGGGTCGAACGCATACGATTCGGCCATGCCCGCACGAAAACCACCGCCGCGCCGCCGCCGCGGCCCGCGCGCGCCCGCGGCCTTCCTCGCCGGCCTGCGCCGCTTCGAACTCGGCGACGTCCCCAGGCCCGAACCGCGCGCGGGCGAAGTCCTCGTCGAACTCTCCGCCGTCGGCATCTGCGGCAGCGATTTGCATTACTTCCGCATCGGGCGCATCGGTTCGCAGGTGGTCGATTTTCCCGCGATCCTCGGCCACGAACCCGCCGGCGCCGTCGTCGACGTGGGGAAGGGGGTCACGCGCCTCCGCCCCGGCGACCGCGTGGCCCTCGAACCCGGCATCGCCTGCGGGCGCTGCCGCTACTGCCGCGCCGGCCGCGCGAACCTCTGCACCGCCGTCAAATTTCTCGGCTCCCCCGGGTTCACCGGCGCCTTCCAGCGCTTCCTCGTCATGCCCGAAGCCTGCGCCGAAAAGCTCCCGCCCGCCGTGGACGCCGCGCTCGGCTGCGCCACCGAACCCCTGGGCGTCGCGCTCCACGGCATGAACCTCGTCGCGCTGGCCCCGCACGACCGCGTCGGCGTCATCGGCGGCGGGCCCATCGGCCTCGCCGTCGCCGCCCTGGCCCGCGCCCGCGGCGCGCGCGTCGAACTGCTCTCCGATCCGCGCCCGCTCCGCCGCGCCATCGCCCGGAAACTCGGCGTCGCCCGCGCCGTCGAACCCGCCGCCTTTGTCGAAGCCGCCCGCGCCGTCACCGAGGGCCAGGGGCTCGACGCCGTCTTCGAATGCGCCGGCGCGCCCGAAGCCTTCGACCAGAGCGTCGCCGCCTGCTGCCGCGGCGCGCGCCTGGCGCTGCTCGGCATCGCCGAAGTCGATCTCGTCCACATCGATCCGCACGAATGGCGCCGCCGAGAACTCCTCGTCATCCCCGCCCGCCGCAGCAACCAGACCCTCCCCGCCGTGCTCGCCCAGCTCGCCGCCGGCGACCTGGGCCTCCGCGCCGCCGGCTACTTCTCAAACACCGTCGGCCTCGCCGGCCTCCAATCCGCCTTCGAACGCCTGGAAGACCGCGCCGAACCCGAAGTGAAAGTGATCGTGGACCCAAGACAGTAACCGCGCCGAGGCGCGGAAACTCCAAACCGCAAAGACCCAAGAACCAAACAAACGACGAGGGATCAGGGATCAGAGGTCAGGGATCAGAGGTCAGGGAACAGAGGTCAGGGAACAGCCGCGGCGCGCGAGCGCGCGCCGTTCAGGTATATGTAGGACAGGCGTCCCGCCTGTCCGCACCGAAGGAAGCAGCCCCGGTGCTTGTAGATTCGAGCCGTCCGCAGGTGCCATGCTGCGGAGCGAATGCGAAGCGGCGTGCGGGCCACCGCAGGAATCAGCCCCGGCACTTGTAGATTCGAGCCGTTCGTGGGTGCCACACCACGAAGTGGTGTGCCCGCTCGCGCGGAAACTTCAAACAGCAAGAACCAAGAACCAAACAAACCGAAAACGGCAATCCGCGCTCCGCGCGGTCAGGCCGCGTCCGTCGGCCGCATGTGGGACAGGCGTCCCGCCTGTCCGCATCGCAGGAAGCAGCCCCGGTGCTTGTAGATTCGAGCCGTCCGCAGGTGCCATGCTGCGGAGCGAATGCGAAGCGGCGTGCGGGCCACCGCAGGAAGGAGCCCCGGCACTTGTAGATTCGAGCCGTCCCCGGGTGCCATGGGTCGCGGCCGTTCGCGCCCCATGCTCACTCCCAAGCGAGCCTCCCCGGTGCTTTGCCCGACCAACCCTGTTCCTGCAGCCCCGCCGCGCCGCGTGTGTGTGCAGCCCCGGAGGTCTGCACCTCAAACGGCGCGCCCCCGCGCGCCGCGGCTGTTCCCTGACCTCTGATCCCTGATCCCGGCGGATGCCGCGCATCCCCCTGCGTCCCGGCGCTTGTAGATTCGAGCCGTCCCAGGGTGCCATGGGTCGCGGCCGTTCGCGCCCCATGCTCACTCCCAAGCGAGCCCCCCGGTGCTTGCCCGACCAACCCCGTTCATGCAGCCCCGCCGCTGCCGCACGTGCAGACCGGGAGGTCTGTCAGCCCCCGCGTGCCGTAGCCCCTGACCTCTGATCCCTGTCCCCTGATCCCTGCAGATGCCGCGCAGCGGCGTGCGGTCCGTGGCCGTTCCCGTACGCCCGTCTCGCTCCGTGTCTCCGTGCCTCCGTGGTAAATAAAGGTCTCCACGTCTCCGATTTTCCGAAAACTTCCCACCCAAACCCGTATCGAAAGGGAAACCAAGGCGCCGCCGGTCCGGGCGCCGCCGGTCCGGGCGCCGCGGAAGACGCCCGCGGCACCCCGGTCCGGCGGCTTCCCAAGCGCACCCCGCGGACCCCGTCCGCCGTTCGATAAAGAAGCACGAAAGGAGCCCGAAATGACCACGTTCTGGATCTGTTCCGCGATCGCCGCCGCCGCGCCTCTGGCCGCCGAAACCGTCCTGCGCCTCGAACGCCGCCGCATCGCCGCCGAGATTCAAGCCCGCGGCGGGCGCCTGGTCGAGATCGTCTGGCGCGGCTTCGAACGCGCGCGCTTCCAGGATCGCCGCGGCCGCGCGTACGACGTCCTCTTCGACGACCGTGCCGGCCGCCGCCACCGCGCGCGCCTGCTGATGACGCTCTTCGCCCGGCCCGTCTGGCTCGAAGACCACGCCGCGGGGCTCTTCCGTTCCGCCGTAGCCGAAGGCCGCCGCGCCGCCAAAGGCCCGCGTGCCGCCGCAACGTCCGCGCGAACCACCGCGCGCCTGCACCCGCGCACCGAACTCGACTCGCGCGCCGCCTGAACCGCGTTCAACCGCCGTCCAGCCGCCGCGCTGGCCCGCCGGCCGGAAGCCCCCACCGCCCACCTCATGCTCCCGGCCGGCGGAAGGAGAAACTGCGAGGGGTCAGGATTCAACGACGAGGGAACAGGGATCAGAGATCAGAGGTCAGGGAACTGCCGCGGCGCGCGAGCGCGCGCCGTTAAGGTGTATGTGGGACAGGCGTCCCGCCTGTCCGCATCGAAGGAAGCAGCAGCGGTGCCGCTACGCGGAAAATCCAAACAGCAAGAACCAAGAACCAAACAAACCGAAAACGACAAACAGCAAGCCGCGCTCCGCGCGGTCAGGCCGCGTCCGTCGGCCGCATGTGGGACAGGCGTCCCGCCTGTCCGCACCGCAGGAAGCAGCCCCGGCGCTTGTAGATTCGAGCCGTTCGTGGGTGCCACACCACGAAGTGGTGTGCCCGCTCGCGCGGAAACTTCAAACAGCAAAGAACCAAGACCCAAACAAACGACGAGGGATCAGAGGTCAGGGAACAGAGATCAGGGAACAGCCGCGGCGCGCGAGCGCGCGCCGTTGCCGTGTATGTGGGACAGGCGTCCCGCCTGTCCGCACCGCAGAAAGCAGCCCCGGTGCTTGTAGATTCGAGCCGTCCGCAGGTGCCATGCTGCGGAGCGCAAGCGAAGCGGCGTGCGGGCCACCGCAGGAAGCAGCTCCGGCGCTTGTAGATTCGAGCCGTTCGTGGGTGCCACACCACGAAGTGGTGTGCCCGCTCGCGCGGAAACTTCAAACAGCAAAGAACCAAGACCCAAACGAACGACAAGGGGTCAGGGAACAGGGGTCAGTGGTCAGGGAACAACCGCGGCGCGCGAGCGCGCGCCGTTGCCGTGTATGTGGGACAGGCGTCCCGCCTGTCCGCACCGAAGGAAGCAGGAGCGGTGCTTGTAGATTCGAGCCGTCCGCAGGTGCCATGCTGCGGAGCGAACGCGAAGCGGCGTGCGGGCCATCGCAGGCAGCAGCCCCGGTGCTTGTAGATTCAAGCCGTCCCGGGGTGCCATGGGTCGCGGCCGTTCGCGCCCCATGCTCACTCCCAAGCGAGCCCCCGGTGCTTGCCCGACCAACCCCGTTCATGCAGCCCCGCCGCTGCCGCGCGTGCAGCCCTGGAAGTCTGCACCACAAACGGCGCGCCCCCGCGCGCCGCGGCCGTTCCCTGACCTCTGCCCCCTGATCCCTGTCCCCTGATCACTGGCCGCGCCGTCCGTTCCCGCTTGACGCCCACGCCGCCAAGCGCATAGTCAGCGCACGCATGAAAGACCTGGGCGATGCGCTCCCGCAGCCGCTGGTGACCACCTACGAACTGGCGCGCGAATTTTTTCACGGCACGACCCGGCGGCTCCCCGCGCTGGAAGAACACCTCTTCGGCCTCGGCGGTTCGCCCTGGTCGAACTCGCTCGATCTCTGCCTGCACCAGCGCCGCGCGCCCACGCTCCCGGCGGAATTCGTGCCCTTCGCCGACTACGGCGTGGACGGCACGCAGGCCGGCCTCGTCGTCCATGCGCCGGAACTCGATCCGGCCGACGTGCCCGTCGGCGCGTTCTGTGCCCGCGACGGCCACGCGGTCCTGGCCGCCGGCCGCGACACGCGCCACTTCGTCGAACAGCGGCTCTCGGCGCTTTTAAATCTCTGGGCCACCAGCGGGAAAGACGTCGAACGCCTGCGCAAATTCCTCGGCCAGGACGCCCACAAGGCCGAAGCCATCGCCGCGCGGATGCGCGCCACCGCCGAAGCCGAACGCGCCGGCCTGCAAGCCTTGATCGAAGCCCTCGCGGAACGCCTGGACATCCGCCCCGCGCCCGAACGCGCCGGAAGCGGCTGGGAAGCCGGCCGCGTGGAACTCCCGCCGCCCTCCGTGCCGGACGGCTGGCGCTACGAACGCACGCGCGACGCGGTCGGCGTGCTGGCCGCGAAGCATCATTTCGACCCGCATTTTGCGTTGGAATTCGCCGAGAAAAACCCGCGCACGGTCGCCGGCGGCCTGCTGCGCCGCGGCTTTCCGGCAAGCGCGCTCTGCGTCCTGAAGGAACACGCCTTGCGCGACGCGCCGGACCGCCCCGCCTTCGTGCGCTGGCTCGAACCGATGGAAGAAGCCTACACGGCCCTCGGCCGCCCCCTGCACGCCCGCGCCGTCCAGATCACCCGCCGCAACGGCTGACGAAGCGCCCGAGGTTGCGCGCAGCCAAGGAGCCCGCCTGCCTGTCCTTCCAAGTCGTGCTCCGTGTCTCCGTGCCTCCGTGGTAAAAAAGCCCTTACGCTTTCTCGATCGCCGCCTGCTTCGTCTGCGCCTTGCGGATGCGCTCGAGCCCGAATTTCTCGCGCCGATCGAAGCGGAAAATCCCGTTCTGTTCCTGGTACACGTCGGTCAATTGCGTGTAGCAGTAGCCGAACATATTCGGATCGTCGAGCAGCACCGCGCAGAGGCCCTCGAAGCGCTGGTAGAACTCCTCGAGCGACTTCACGCGCTCGCCGTAGCCCCACGAATCCTCGCCCGGCTTCGCGTCCGGGTTCCACCAGATCCCGCCGAACTCGCTGACGAAGAACGGCTGCCCCCGGTACGGCAGGTTCCACTTGCCCTTGCCGTTCTGGAACGGCTTGCCTTCGGCCAGCGGCGCCTGGTTGGCCTTGAACTTCGCCGGATCCTGCTCGTAATCGTGGCAGTCGTAGATGTCGGTCTCGGCCACGCGGTGCGAGTAGCCGCTCGCGTCGAGCACCGGGCGCGTCGTGTCCAGGGCCTTCGTGGCGAGGAACATCGCGCGCGTGACGGTGTCCAGGTCCGTGATCCGGTCGGTGATCTCCTGCCAGGTCTCGTTGAGCGGGCACCAGCCGACGATGCTCGGGTGCGAATAATCGCGCTCGATCGCTTCGAGCCATTCGCTCACGTAGCCCAGCGTGTGCTTCTGGTTGTCGCCGTTCGGCCCGCCGACGTTGCTGCCCCAGTCGGGGAACTCGCCCCAGACCAGGTAGCCGAGCACGTCCGCGTGATAAAGGAAGCGTTCTTCGAAAACCTTCTGATGCAGGCGCGCGCCGTTGAAACCCGCCGCCATGCTCAGTTCGATGTCCTTCTTCAGCGCCGCGTCCGTGGGCGCGGTCAGAATCCCGTCGGCGTAGTAGCCCTGGTCGAGCACCAGGCGCTGGAAGACCGGCGCGCCGTTGATGAGCACCTTCTTGCCGCGGATGCCGACGCAGCGCAGGCCCGCGTAGCTGTCCGCGCGGTCCACCACGTTCCCGTGCGCATCGGCGAGTTCGATCTCGACGCCGTACAGGTGCGGGTCCTCGGGCGACCAGAGCCGCCGGTCGGCCTCGGCGATCTTCAGGTCCAGGCGCGGGCTCAGGTCCAGGTCGGCGCGGCACGAACCTTCCGCGACGGTCTTGCCGCCGCTGGTCACGCGCGCGCGCAGCGTCAGGCCCGGGACGTTTTCCGAGATCGGCTGTTCAAGCCGGATCGTCCCCTGCGCGACGTCGGGCGTCAGGCGCGGGCGCTTGAGCGCGCAGGCGCCGACCGGTTCGAGCCACACCGTCTGCCAGATGCCGGTGGTCCGCGTGTAGTGGCAGCCGAAGTTGCCGTACTTCATCGACTGCTTGCCGCACGGCTGCGGCTTGCGGCTGTCGTCGCGCGCGCGCACGACGATGGTCGCGGTCTCGCCCGGCTTCGCGAAGGTCTTCAGTTCGACGCTGAACGGCACGTGCCCGCCGCGGTGCCGCGCCGCTTCCTTCCCGTTGATCCACACCGTCGTGTCGTAGTCGCAGGCCTGAAAATGCAGGAGCACGTCGCGCCCGGCCCAGGCCTTGGGGAGTTCCACCGCGCGGCGGTACCAGACCGCGTTGAGAAAATCGGTGTTCCCGACGCCGGAGAGTTCGGACTCGGGGCAGAAAGGCACCGTGATCCGCCCCTGCAGGTCCTTGTTCACGAGCCCGCGCTCGAACCCCGAATCGCCCGAATCGATCTCGAACTGCCACGCGCCGTTCAGGCACAGCCAGTCCGCGCGCGAGAACTGCGGGCGCGGGTACTCGGGGCGGGGCAGGGCAGGCGCGGCGGTCATGGTCGTTCGCTCCGTTTCGGTGCGCGCAAGGCAAGGCGCGCAGGTGAGATGCGGTTCAGATGCGGTTCAAGTGCGTTCCCGTCAAACTCCCAGCGAGGTTTCCCGGTCCGCGCATCGCCTACCAGAAATACACCCACCGCCCCTACAGACCATAGGCGCAACGCACAAACACCTTCGCGAAAAGCACCTAACGGCAGGGGTCAGGGATCAGAGGTCAGTACCCGCTGCGCGGAAAATCCAAACAGCAAGAACCAAGAACCAAACGAACGACAAGGGGGCAGGGAACAGGGGTCAGTGGTCAGGGAACAACCACGTCGCGCGAGCGCGCGCCGTTGAGGTGTATGTGGGACAGGCGTCCCGCCTGTCCGCATCGAAGGAAGCAGGAGCGGTGCCGTGCCCGCTGCGCGGAAACCCCAAACAGCAAAGAACCAAACAAACGACAAGGGGGGCAGGGATCAGGATTCAGGGGTCAGGGAACAACCACGTCGCGCGAGCGCGCGCCGTTAAGGTGTATGTGGGACAGGCGTCCCGCCTGTCCGCTCCGCAGGAACCAGCCCCGGTGCTTGCAGATCGAGCCGTTCGTCGGGGGCCGGTGGCAATTCAAAGGTGGAGCACGGTGGCAGGCATGTTAGATTGAAGGCGGAGGTCTCAAACCGCATGCCTTTCGTTCATGCCTGTTGGGAGGTCCTGCTGGAGTTGGCGCCGTGGATGGTGCTGGGCCTGTTTCTGGCGGGCCTGCTCAAGGCGGCCATTCCTGAAGCGCGCCTTGCGCGCTGGTTTGGCGGTACGGGCTTCGGTCCGATATGGAAAGCGGCCCTACTGGGCACTCCGTTGCCCCTATGTTCGTGCAGCGTCCTCCCGGTGGCGATTGGGCTTCGCCGGCAGGGCGTGTCCAAAGGCGCGACCGTTTCCTTTCTGGTGGCCACGCCGGAAAACGGAGCCGACTCGATCCTGCTGACCTATGCGCTCCTGGGTCCTGTCATGATGGTGGTTCGCCCCGTCGCGGCGATCTTCTGCGCGATCTGCGCCGGCGGCCTTGCCGCGTGGACGGACGACGGCAAAGCTTCGACAACGCTTCCGGCCTCCTGCTGCAGCAAGGGCGCTTGTGCCTCGGACCCCGCATCGTCGAAGTCCACGCTGGCCGCCGCCTTCAGATTCGCCTGTGTCGAAGTGTTCGACGACTTGGCGGCATGGGTCCTGGTTGGCATTGTTTCGGCGGGAGCCCTGAACACGTGGCTCCCGCCGCGGGCGCTCGAAACCTTTGGGAGCGGGCTGCCTGCGATGTTGGGGCTGCTGCTCGTCTCGGTGCCGGCGTACGTCTGCGCGACGGCCTCAACGCCCATAGCCGCGGCGCTGCTCGCGGCCGGCGTCTCGCCAGGCACGGCGCTGGTCTTCCTGTTGGCCGGACCAGCGACGAACATAGGCGGGATCGTCGTGATTCGGCGCGAACTGGGGTCGCGCGCGGCCTGGGCCTACCTGGCGGGCGTCTGCCTTGGCGCGCTGGCCTGCGGACTGCTCTTCGACGCCCTCGCCGCTCGATGGGGTTGGATCGTTTTGCCGGCCGTCGGAGAACACGCGCACGCGCTGCCGTTCGGAGTCCCGGAAGCGAGTGTCGCGGTGCTGGGCGTGCTCGCCTGCGGGACGCTCTGGCGGAAATGGCTCGCGCGGAAACTCCAAACAGCAAAGAACCAAGAACCAAACGAACGACAAGGGGTCAGGGAACAGGGGTCAGAGATCAGGGAACAACCACGTCGCGCGAGCGCGCGCCGTTGAAGTGTATGTAGGACAGGCGTCCCGCCTGTCCGCATCGAAGGATGCGGGGCTGGTGCTTGTAGATTCGAGCCGTCCGCAGGTGCCATGCTGCGGAGCGAACGCGAAGCGGCGTGCGGGCCGTTCGTGCGCTTTCCCTGCGCATGTTTGTGGTGCAGGTCTCCAGACCTGCACACCCGCGACTCCGCGGCCTCCACCGCCCCAGGCGTGCAGACCTGGAGGTCCGCACCACAACGGTCCGTAGGTGGGACAGGCGTCCCTCCTGTCCACACCGAAGGAGGTAGCCCCGGTGCTTGTAGATTCGACCGGTTCGTTGGGTGCCACACCACGAAGTGGTGTGCCGCTGCGCGGAAAATCCAAACGGCAACCATCCCCCCGCAGCGATCCCAGAAAAGGCTTGTGCGCGAAAACGCGCTGCTTAAAGTGATCGGAAACTATGCTGTTTTGTGCCCTTCACGCCCTATGCGAGGCACAGCCATGCACGGCAGAACGATGGCGGCTTTGACAGGCTTGGCGCTGTTCCTGGCGCTGGCCAGCGCCTCCCAGGCCTTCGCGCTCTCCTGGACCTGCCCAGTTTGCGGGCAAAGTTTCCCCTTCGACCGCCGCGACGGCGCGCACATGAACAGCTTCGCAAGCCGGCATCTGGCGATGCATGGCGGGAGCGGGAGCGGCGGCGGCGTTTCCTCGGGCGGCGCGCAGACGCCGGAGCCCCAGGCGCCGCCCGATCCGCTGCCGGGCCTGCGGTCGGCGTACCAGCACGCCTACCGCGCCCTGCAGGAGGCCTTTGGCCCGTACGCCGTGGACCTGCCCGGCTACGCGCACGCTTCCACGGTCCCCGCGCTGGGGCTGGAAGTCGCGCGCTGCCAGGCGCACGTGGACGCGGTCGTAGAACGCTTCGACGGCGCGGGCCGTTCGTTGCAGGGCGAACTCTCCGGCATCGAGGCGGCCTTGGGCGACCAGCGCCGCGCGCAGGAGGGCATGCAGGAAATGCTGGCGCGGCTGCGCGAGCGCGTGCGGTTGCTGGAACAGGAGGCCGGGGGGCTCGAGGATCGCCGGCGCGAAAAGGCGGAGCGCCTCGCGGCGCTCAAGGCCAAAGCGCGCGAGATCGAAGAGGCCTCCGCGCCCGTTCGCGAACGGATCTTTGCGACGCTGGAAGAGACGCGCAAGGCCGGCATCGTCCGCCCGCCTTCCGGGTTCGCCGAATGGATCCGCCTGCCGGAGGTGGAAACCCGCACGACCACGTGGTCGCGCGATCCGAACGCGCGCGCGCAGGCCGCCGCCGTCCCGGCGCAGCCCGTGCAGGCGCGCTTGCTCACGCCCGCCGCGGACGTGGCCGCACGCCCGGCGCTTCAGGCCCCGGCGCAGCCGCGCGAGATCGAATAGGCCCTGGCCGCGCTCGCCAACGCCCAC
>JAHCJK010000140.1 GCA_026184295.1 Planctomycetota bacterium | reverse complement strand
GCGCTCGGCATCATCATCGGCGTCGGCGCGGTGATCTCGATGCTGGCGATCGGCTCCGGCGCGCAGGCGCAGGTGCTGGCGCGCTTTTCGTCCATGGGCACGAACCTGCTGGTGATCCGCCCCGGGCAGCGCGGCAGCGGCGGCGTGATGTCCGGAACCCAGCAGAACCTGACCGTGGAAGACGCCGAAGCGATCCTGCGCGAGGTCCCCGGCGCCGGCAGCGTCGCGCCCGTGGTCGGCGGCAGCAGCCAGATCAAGTTCCTGAGCAAGAACGCGCGCGCGAACGTGCTGGGAACCTCCACGACCTATTTCCCGATCCGCACCTTCGAGGTCGAACGGGGCCGGATCTTCACCGAGACCGAGGTGGACCGGCAGGCGCGCGTGGCGGTGATCGGCCCGGTGACCGCGCAGAACCTCTTCGGCGACGACGACCCCGTCGGCGAGACGGTCAAGATCAAGGGCATCAACTTCCAGGTGATCGGAGTCATGAAGTCGAAGGGCGACCAGGGCTGGTTCAACCCCGACGACCAGGCGATCGTGCCGTACACGACGGCCATGAAGCAGCTCTTCGGGCTCGATTACCTGCGCGAGATCGACATCCAGGCCGGCGACGAAGGCAACCTCGACGCGATCCAGGAGGCCGCCTCCGGCGTGCTGCGCAAGCGCCACCGCCTGCAGGCCGGCGTCCCCGACGACTTCAGCATCCAGAACCAGGCCGAACTGCTGGAGGCGCGCTCGAGCGCGACGAAGACCTTCACCCTGCTGCTCGGCTGCGTCGGCGCGATCTCGCTCGTCGTCGGCGGCATCGGCATCATGAACATCATGCTGGTGACGGTGACGGAGCGCACCCGCGAGATCGGCGTGCGCAAGGCCATCGGCGCGAAGAACCGCCACATCCTGCTGCAGTTCCTGATCGAGGCGGTGATCATGAGCGTCGTCGGCGGCGCGATCGGCATCGGCGCGGGCATCGGCGCGGCCAACGTGGTCGGCCGCGCGCTCGATCTCCAGGCCATCGTCGAAGCCTTCAGCATCATCCTCTCGATCACCTTCTCCGTCGGCGTGGGCGTCTTCTTCGGCTTCTACCCCGCCTGGCGCGCCTCTGCGCTCGACCCGATCGAGGCCCTGCGCTACGAGTAGCCTCGCGGTTGCATTCCGCGCGGAGCCTCCTACCCTTTTTCGCATGCAGCTTACCGCTTCCGAGATCCAGGCCGGGGCGCTTGCGCCCGAACGCCTGGCCCTGGCCGTGCAGAAGGTCAAGGCCGACGGCTACGTGGTGCTCGAACACGCGCTGCCGCCCGCGTTCGTGGCCGAATTGCACGCGGCCTTCATGGAACGTTTCCAGAAGCACCTGGCCGCGAGCGACGGCAACCGCGGCGCGAACCGCTACCAGATGCACCTGCCGTTCGAAAAACCGTTCTGCGACGAGCGCGTGATCGCGAACCCGCTGGCGCTGAGCGTCATCGACGCGGTGCTGGGCCCGAAGGCCGTCTGCCACTACTTCGCCTCCGACACGCCCATGCCCGGCAGCGACTACCAGGCCGTCCACTCCGACATCCACGCGCTCTTCCCGGAGACCGGGCTTACGGTGCCCGCCTACGGGCTGGTGCTGAACATCCCGCTGGTCGATTTCCGCGCGGACAACGGGCCGGTGGAAATCTGGCCCGGCGGGACGCACCTGATCCCGATGAACCTGGACCTGAAGGCCCTCGCGCCCGAAATGCGCTCGGAGCTTTGCCTGATGCCGGCGGGGTCGTTCCTGATCCGCGACCTGCGCATGTGGCACCGCGGGACGCCCAACCGTTCCACCGAGCCGCGCCCGAACATGGCCATGATCTACGCGCGGCCCTGGCTGCGCACCGAATACCCGCCGATCCGCATCGCGCCCGCCGCGTTCGAGGCCCTCTCGCCGCGCGCGCAGGAACTCTTCCGGCACGAAAAGCACGCCTGAACCGCCCGTGCCGGTCCTTCGATTGGCATGGACGAACGGCGAAAAGCAGGGTAGATTGGAGCGTGATGGAACGGAACGACCGCCCCCACGCCCCGCTCGCCGGCCGACTCTGGTTCGGCGCGCCGGTGGCCATGGTGCTCGCCACGTGCGTGAGCGCGCCGGCTCCGGCGGCGGAGATCGTCCCGTCCACGCTGCAGCCATCGGCCGACATGAGCGTGGTGGTGCGCGGCCAGGCGCCGCAGGCCCGCAAGGTGCTGGCCCAGCATGCCGCCTACGCGATTCACGCCGCCGACCGCATCGTCTGCTCGCATCTGCTCGAAGCCGGCCGCGAAGCCGCCGGCGCCGCCCTGGAATCCGACGCCGCCGTGCTCTGGGCGTACGGGCTCCGCGATCCTTCTTCGACCAACCGCCAGACCTCCGCTCCGTAAACGCCCGGGACGAACGTTTCGGTCCGGCCGCGCGCGGGCATGCCCGCACGCCGGCGCGCCGTTGCGTTCGCCCCTCCTTCCCCCTGAAACCGGCCGGGGACCCTGGGCGCCGGACCACCCGTTGAACGCTGGGCAGGAGCTTTCCCATGTCGATGGAAGACGTGACCGAATTCGTAGGCAACCTGATCGGGACGATCTTCGGATCCCGCTCGGGCAAGATTCTCAAACGGCTGGCCCCGCGCATCGAACAGATCAATGCGATGGAGCCGTCGCTCTGCAAGCTTACCGACAAGCAACTGCGCGAGAAGACGGCGGAGTTCCGCAAGCGCATCGCCGATATCCGCGCGCAGGACCCCAAGGCCGACGAGAACGGCCGCATCGACCGCTTCCTGGTCGATATCCAGCCCGAGGCCTTCGCGCTCGTGCGCGAGGCCGGCAAGCGCATGCTGGGCATGCGCCACTTCGACGTGCAGTTGATGGGCGGCATGGTCCTGCACGAAGGCATGATCTCGGAGATGGTCACCGGCGAAGGCAAGACGCTGGTGGCCTCGCTGCCGTCGTACCTGAACGCCCTGCCGCGCCGGCCGGACGAATCGGCGTACGTGCACGTCATCACGGTCAACGACTACCTGGCCAAGCGCGACGCGGACTGGAACCGCCCGCTGTTCGAGCTGCTGGGGCTCTCGGTGGGCGCGCTGCAGTCGGCGATGGACAGCTTCGAGCGCCTACCGGTGTACGCCTGCGACATCGTGTACGGCACGAACAGCGAGTTCGGCTTCGACTACCTGCGCGACAACATGAAGATGGAACCCGAGCGCCAGGTGCAGAAGAAGCGCCACTTTGCGATCGTGGACGAGGTGGACAGCGTGCTGATCGACGAGGCGCGCACGCCGCTGATCATCTCGGGCTCGCCCGACAAGGAAGTGAACGAGCGCTACATGCTCGCCGCCAAGCTGGCCAACCACCTGAAGCCGGTGCCCGAGGCCGAAGTGGAACGCGTCATGAACCTGCGCCTGCAGCAGATCTTCGAGGAACCCAAAAGCGGGCATTACATCGTGGACGAGAAGGACCACACGGTGACGCTGACCGAGGACGGCATCCGCGAGGCCGAACGCTACCTGGGCATCCCCAACTATTACGCCGGCGCGCACATGGAATGGCCGCACTTCATCGACAACGCGCTGAAGGCCAAGGAACTGTACAAGAAGGAAGTGAAGTACGTCGTCCAGGAAGGCCGCGAAGGCAAGCGCGAAGTGCTGATCGTCGATGAGTTCACCGGGCGCATCATGTACGGACGGCGCTGGTCCGACGGCCTGCACCAGGCGGTGGAAGCGAAGGAACTCCTGGCCGGCGAGAAGATCATCATGGAATCGGAGTCGCAGACGCTGGCGACGATCACCATCCAGAACTTCTTCAAGCTCTACAAGAAGCTGAGCGGCATGACGGGCACGGCGGCGACGGAGGCGCGCGAGTTCGGCAAGATTTACAAGCTCGAGGTCGCGTCGATCCCCACCAACCGCCCGATGCGCCGCATCAATTACCCCGACGTGATCTACGGCACCGAAAAGGAAAAGTGGGAAGCGATCTGCGGCGAGATCGAGGACATCCACGCCGTCGGCCGCCCGATCCTGGTCGGCACCACCAGCGTCGAAAAGTCCGAACTCATCGCCGGCATGCTCGAACGCCGCGGCTACAAGGGCAAGTTCGAGGTCCTGAACGCGAAGCAGCACGAGCGCGAAGCGGGCATCGTCGCCGTCGCCGGGCAGCTCGGCGCCATCACCGTCGCCACCAACATGGCCGGGCGCGGCACCGACATCCTGCTCGGACGCTTCACCATTCCGCAGCAGATCGCGCACTGGCAGAACACCAAGCACAACGGCAAGCCGCTCGCGCCGAAGGACTTCAGCCTCAACCGGCCCAAGGAAGAGATGGAGCAGCACCTGATCGGCTACTGGGCCAAGCTCTTCCTCGACGAGAAGACGTACAACGCCACGCCGCAGGAAAAGCGCCAGGCCGCGCTCGAGAAGTACTGGCAGAGCACCGGGCGGTCGCCGCTGCGCCTGACCGAGAGCGTCCGCGACCTGGGCGGCCTGCACATCATCGGCAGCGAGCGCCACGAGGCCCGGCGCATCGACAACCAGTTGCGCGGGCGCTCCGGCCGCCAGGGCGACCCGGGCTCCAGCCGCTTCTTCCTCTCGCTCGACGACGACCTGATGCGCATCTTCGCGAAAGACTGGGTGCGCGACTTCCTGCGCGCCAGCGGCATGAAGGACGGCGTGCCGCTCGAATCCAAGATGGTCAGCCGCTCGATCCTGAACGCGCAGCGCCGCGTGGAAGAACACCACTTCGGCTCCCGCAAGCGCCTGCTGGAATACGACGAGGTGATGAACGAGCAGCGCAAGCTCGTCTACGACCTGCGCCAGAAGATCCTCGAGTACCGCGAACTCAAGGAGACCATGTCCGACTGGATCGAGGACGTGGTCGGCGAGATGGCGGAGCGCGAGTGCACCGAGGACCCGCCGAAGACCGAGGCCGTCGCGAACATCATGCTGTGGGTGAAGCGCAAGTTCACCGTCGAGTTCACCGCCGACGACCTGAACGGGCGCACGCGCGGCGAGATCGAGGAACTGATCGTCAAGCGCGTGCTGGAACTGTACGAGAAGCGCGACAAGGAACTGGGCGAGGTCGGCATTCCGGTGACCAAGCTGGTCAACTACACCAGCGAGGACCTGAAGCTGCAGGGCGACGAACGCGTCGAGATGGTGCGGCGCAAGCTCTGCGAGGCGACCGGGCTCGCGCTGGAGGCCGTGGACGTCAATCGCGAGTTCATCGCCGAGGGGCGCTTGCCCACGACGGTGGAGACGCAGCGGCCCGAGCGCAAGATGCGCCTGCTCGAACGCTTCATGCTGCTCGACATCATCGACACGAAGTGGAAGGACCACCTCCACAACATGGACGTGCTGCGCGACGGGATTTACCTGCGCGGCTACGCGCAGAAGGACCCCAAGCTGGAGTACAAGCGCGAAGGCTTCGAACTCTTCGTGGACATGTTCGCGTCGATGAAGGAACAGGCCACCGAAATCCTGAAGATGCAGGTCAGCGAGGAAGTCGAGAAGCAGGAGCTGGCCAGCGTCTGGAACGAGGACCAGGCCCAGGCGACCCACGCCGAAGCCAAGAGCGCCTTCGAAGGCCAGCCCGCCGCGCCCGAAGGCGGCGGTTCCGCCGAGATGGCCGCGCAGAGCGAGCACGGCGGTTCCGACGTCAAGGCCGTCGCGACGATCCGCAACACCGGCCGCAAGGTGGGCCCCAACGAGCCCTGCCCCTGCGGCAGCGGGAAGAAGTTCAAGAAGTGCCACGGCATGTCGGGCGACACCTACGACGGACCGGTGATTACCGACGCGCAGAACCGCCGCAACGCCCAGGAACACAAGGGCCACGCCAAGCTGGGAGGCTAGCGAGACGCGCCGCTCCGCCCGGAGGCCGCTGGGCCTCCGGGCGCGGGCGGGGCATGCGCCCACGCCGATGCTGGTTCCGATCCTCTTTTCCGACGAGGCCTACGTCGCGGTGGCCAAGCCCGCAGGCCTGGTCGTTCACCAGGCGCCCGGCCCCGGGCCCTCGCTCCTGCGCGTCCTGCAGGACGAACACGGGCTCGCCGGCCTGACGCTCGTCCACCGCCTCGACAGGGATGTCTCCGGCGTGCTGCTGCTCGGCCGAACGAAAGAAGCCGCCGCGGCCGCGCACCGCCGCTGGGACGAAGCGCGCAAGGTCTACCGCGCGCTCGTGGAAGGCGCGCCGCCCTCGGCCGAAGGCCTCGTGGACGCGCCGATTCTGGAACACCAGACCGACCGGGTCACGCGCATGGAATCCGCGCTGCGCTGGCACCGCGAGCACCACCCGGGCGTCGCGCTGCCTCCCCCGCCCCCGCCCAAGACCAGCGCCGTGCACCCGGCCGGCCGCGCGTCGCAGACCGAATACCGCGTGGCCGCGAGCATCCGCACGCGCACGGGCGTGTGGAGCTGGATGGACCTGCGCCCGCGCCAGGGGCGCATGCACCAGATTCGCGTGCATTTGAAGCACCTCGGCACGCCGCTGGCCTGCGACAAGCTGTACGGCGCGCGCGCGTTCCTGCGCGCCTGCGACTTCGACGGAAGCACCGACGAACGCGCGGTGCTCGAACGCCTGCCGCTCCACGCGCTGCGGCTCACCCTGCCGCATCCGTTGAAGGACGGCGCCGCGCTGGACCTGGAGGCCCCGCTGCCCGCGGATTTCGAAGCGCTGAACCGGCTGCTGAAGGACGCCGAAGCGTCAGGGTGACGCGGCGACTTTTTCGCCGAACGGCTGGTGCGTGACGCGGAAGAGGTGCGAGGGCGACTCCTGCTTCGCGTCTTCCTTGTAAAGGCCCAGGTCGAGTTCCGGCACCGAAAGATCGCGCTGTTCGATCAGTTCGGTCTTGGCGTTGGCGAGTTGGTCGATGCTGTCGCGGAAATCCTTGGCCCGCACCACCACGTAGCACGGCCGGCCCTTGCGCCACGTCTCCTCGACCTGCCGCACGAACCCCGCGGTCGCGGTGCTCGCCAGGCACTCGGGCGTGCGCCCCCACTTCAGCACGCGCGCCTTCCAGCCCACTTCCTCCGCCAGGTCGCGGAAGCAGATCACCGTGCCGCCTTCGGGCACATGCTCCACGATCGCCGAGGCCCAGCGCTCGTCGGGATTCGCACCCTTTTTCAGCACCACGGGATGAACGAACGTGAAATAGAGAATCGGCGAGACCAGGCCCAGAACGATGCCGGCGCGCAGCACGTGCCGCCAGACGGCGCGTTCCCACAGCCGCGAAGCCTCGCAGGCGAGTTCGAGGAGGATGAAGGGATACCACGGCCCAAGGTAATGGTCCCGCTTGCCGCCCACGGCGCTGAGCGCCACCAGCGCGATGACGGCCACGACCAGCGGCGCGCGCAGGCGCCGGCGGCCTTCGCCCACGACGGGATCGTCCGCTCTGCCAAGGATGCGCGCGCCCGCGAAGACGAACAGCAGCGGCGTCCACGGCAGGAGCATCAACGGCACGACGCAGATGGAATACCAGAAAAACCCGCGCAAGTGCTCGGTGCTGGGATCGTACTGCCCGAAGACTTCGTGGAGATACGCGCCGTTGTCGCGCAGATACACGGGGACGATCCAGGCGAGCGGGATGACGGTGAAGCCGAGGGTGACGGCGATCCATTCGAGCACGCCGGGGCGCTTGAGGTCGGACCGGTGGAACGGCGCGACGGCCACGATCACGACGGGAAAGAGCGCGTAAAAGAACCCGTAGGGTCCTTTGGAGAGGTTCGCGAGCCCGAAGCAGAGCCCCGCCAGGAAACAGGGCCCGGCGCGCCGCAGGAACCCGCGCTCCGACATGCCCCAGACCACCAGCGCGCAACTGGCCATGATCGCGGCGGTAAAGCACATGTCCGGCCGGACCGTGCGCATCAGGCGCAGGTGCCCGAGCGACGCCAGGAGCATCAGCGCCGCGAGCAGCGCCACGCGGGGCCGGTAAAAGTAGCAGCCGAAGAAATAGAGCGCGGCCGCGCAGACGAGGCCCGCCAGCAGCGAAGGCGTCCGCGCGAGCGCCATCGACGGCCCGCCGAAGAGTTCGATCAGGCCGATGGTGGGAATCTGCATCACCGGCGGCTTGTAAATGTAGCGCTGGTTGAGCAGGTACGGGACCAGAACCTCGCCGCGTTCGGCCATCTCGGCCGAGATCAGCGCGTGCCGGACTTCGCGCGGCGCCCAATCGACTTCCTGCCCCAGGTACGGCAGGCCGACCAGCAGGCCGGCGGCAAGAATGAGCAGGAGATGGCGCAGGCGTTCGCGCCGGCCGGGGTCGGAGGTGAGCGCGGCGGTCTCGGTCATGTACGGGAGGGCGGCGCCCCAGCGGGAAAAAAGCGGGCAGACAAGCCTGTCTGCCCGGTACCGCTAGTCTGTACGTTTACCCACGTTTCCGCAACCGCATCCCCGCGGCGCTTACTTCTTCTCGCCCGGCTTGGAGGCCTTGTCTTTCTCGGCCTTGTCGGCCTGGCGCGCCTTGATCAGTTCGTCCAGGTACTTGGCCTCGCGCTTCATGTCGTTGTCGGGCCACTTCTCGACGGCAATCTGCGCGGCCAGGCGCGCGTGCTCGTACCCTTCGGCGCGGTAGGCCTCGTAGACGGCGCTGAAGTACGGCGCCTTGGTGTCCACGTACTTGGTGAAGAGCCGGTAGGCGCTGGCGAACTCCTGCGGCGTCACGAAGCGCGCCGCTCCTCCGAAGGCTTCCGCCACGTCGGCCGTCAGGCGCGCCCAGTTGCGTTCCTTCACGATCTTGAGCACGTCCTCCCACTCCTTCCAGTTCTTGGTCAGGAAGGCGTGGACCACGCGCGTGGTGAAGAGCACGTTCTCGGTCGAGGAGAGCGAGCCGAACTTGACCGCGCGCTGCGCCGCGCGATCCATGGCCTCGGCGAGCTTGATGGCCTCGTCCTTGCGCCAGGATTCGGGCGGTTCCTCGGGGTCCAGCGCGTCGCCGATCTCAATCACGTAGCTCAGGACCGCCATGCGGATCCACTTCCAGTCTTCTTCGATGTCGGGATTGCGGCGGTCGTCGCGGTGGTTGCGTTCGCCCGCGGGCCACGGGCCGTCCTTCTTCAGTTCCTCGAGCAGTTTCTCCTGGCCCAGCTTCGCGGCGTAGTAGCGGCCCAGGGTCGCGTACTTGCGCATGATGTCGTTGAAGTCGTCGTCCTCCATGATCAGCTTGTTGTCGATGAACCACTTCAGGATCTGCTCGCAGCGCCCCGTCATCGTCGATTCGGCCGCCGTGGGTGTGTAGCCTTCCTTGCGGATCATCTCCTGCATTTTGCCGTAAATGCCCACCAGCACGCCGCCGGGCGCGAACGGCACTTTGGGATGCTGGCGCGTGAAGAGCACCGCGTCGCGTTCGACGAGATCGTAGGCTTCCCAGGGCTTCTTGACGCTGGTCAGCAGCGAGGCGTATTCCATGCGCGAGCTGATGTAGCGCGTCGATTCCTGGGTGCCGTACAGGCGCTTCAGTTCCTGCACGGCCGGCAGGATGGCCTTGTAGGCGTTCTCGTTGTCGCGGTCGCGGCGGTACATCATGCCGATGCGCGACGTCTCGCTCAGGCGCGAAAGAATCTCTTCCTGCCCGAGCTGCTTCAGGGCCTCGGTCGTCCACTGGATCGACTTCTTGATCTCGCGCACCTGCCCGTACAGCCCGGAAAGTTCGGTGCAGTTTTCGGGAACGCGGTCGCCCTTCGCGATCATGTCCTCCATAGTCTGGATGCCCAGCGCGTAGAGGTGGAAGTGCCAGTAGCTCTGCACCCGCTCCATGGTCTCGCCGTACTTCCCGTCCACGAACATGCGCGTCGAGAGCCAGTACGGCGTGCGCGTCGGCTCGCCCGCGAAACGGAAGAGGAACCCGAGGCTCTTGGGGTCGAAGCGCATCGTCTTGTCGTGGTCGTGCAGGCGCGAACCGGCTTCGACGACGCGGTCCAGGTCGTTGCCTTCGACGATCAGCGGCGGGCCGGTCTGGAGGAACTGCATGCGGTACAGGTCGCCGTCCTTGTCCACCCAGCCGCAGGCGGCGTGCCCCGGCAGCGCCATGACGTAGCTCAGCTTGCCCTGCCGCCGCGTCACCACCTGGAAGAGTTCGGCCAAATCGTCGCAGTCGCCCAGGCAGCGCGCGCCCATCTTGCGTTCCACCGATTCGTACACCGTCTGGTGGATGTCGCCACTGTGCTTGCTGCTGCCCAGGAGGTGCCGCAGCGAGGTCACCGGGGAGTCGAGCGCGTACTGGTGGAAGTAGATGTAGTAAAGGTTCAGGTAGCCCGTGCCGTTCAGCACCTTGGCCAGCGTGTCGAGGTACGCGTCCTCGGCCGCGCGGCGTTCGGGCACGTCGCCCGCGGCGGAGAAGCTGGGGAAGTCCACCTTGCCCGTCGGGGTCATGATGCTGATCGGGTCGCCGAGTTCGTTGAAGAGCGCCGCGTGCGGCGGGAAGGCCCACTGCGGCGAACCGTACACGCGCGGCAGGTTCGGGAAGGTGGTGAGCAGCGCGGCCAGGTTCCAGGCCGTGTTGTCGTACTCCAGCTTGCCGGTGGCCGGGTCCCAGGTGGCCACGGCGCCCAGGGCGGCGTGGCACATCCGCACCAGCTTGGGCTTCGGGTCCTTGGGGAAATCCTCCACCTTGCCGGGAAAATCGCTGACCGAGAAGAGCAGCGGGCGTTCGTCGGAAGGCACCTTGATGCCGTAGCTGGTGACGTCGTTCTTCTTGTCGTAGCTCTCGAAGACCACTTGGGCCTCGTAGGAGACGCGTTCCTCCAGTTCGTCGCCGTCGGCGGAGGCGCCCTCGAACATCTTCACCGGCTTCAGGATCTCGGCGTAGATCTTCTTGAAGCGGTCGATCTTGTCCTTCATGCGCTTGGCCAGATCGGGCAGGTTGTCTTCCAGGTAGCCGTCGCCGAGCACGCGGCGGCAGAATTCGCTGGTCAGGTAGTCGTTCTTGGCCAGCGGCTTGTACGCCCCACGGACCACCACCGCCACCGCGTTGCGCACGTCCTCGGGCGTGGCCTGGTCGCCCTCGATGCCCAACGCGAGGTCCTCGGCGGCCTCGGCGAGTTCCTTGCGCGCGTCCTCTTCGCTCACCGCGCGCTTCACCGCTTCGCCGGTGTACAGCTTCCCGTTGTAGAAGATCAGGCTCTTGCCGTCGGCCTCGCGCTGCGCGGCCGGGTACGGCGATTCGTGCATCAGCCGCCAGACGCCGCCGGGCGGGACGCTGGCCTCGCGCATGGCCTTCGCCACGCCCTGGACCTGGCGCAGCACCACGCCGGGGCGCGTCGTGCTGAGCTTCTCGTCCACGCTCATCACCCGGCCGTCGGCCTGGAGCGTCAGCTTGGAATTCTCGCCTTCGTGCTGCATGGCCAGGCCCACGTCCTGGCCTTCGAAGCTCAGCTTCACTCCGTAGGAAGGGCTCGAATCGCCGACGACCAGGCCCGGGTCCTTGGAGGCCATCACGCGCGCGAGCTTGTTGAGCGCGTCGAGGTCCTTGGGCGTGATGCGGTTGGCCTTCTTCTCCTCTTCCTTCACCTCCGCCTTGGCCTTTTCGATGTAGGCGAGGATCGGCTTGTCCTCGGGCTTGGCCGAATCGAGCTTCTTGGCCTGCTCCTCAAGGTTCTTGACGGTCTCGGCGTAGTTCCCCTGCAGCGCCTGGCGCACGCCGCGGGCCTGGTGGTAGCGGTCGCCGTTGCGGCGCAGCGCGTCGAGCTTGGCCTGCAGGTCCTTGTCCTTCAGCTTCTCGTCGGCGGCGATCTTGGCCTGAATCTCCTGCGCCGACTTCAGCGCCTCCTCGACGTTGCCGTCCAGGTAAGCCTTCTCGGCCTTGTCGGCGTCCTTGCGCAGCGCGGCCAGGGCCTGCTCGGTCTCGATCTTCGTCACTTCGTCGATGGCCAGGACGACCTTGCTGAGGATCGGCTTGGCCTCGGCGCTTTCCTTCTCGAGCAGCAGCTTCTTCTGCAGGAGCTGGTCGCGGGCCTTGCCGGGGGCCTTGGCGGCTTCCTTGAGCAGGTCGTCCACGGCCTTCATCTGCGCGTCGTACTCGCCGACCTTCTTGAACGTCTTCTCCCAGCCGGTCTTCAGCGCCGGGTCCATGCCCTCGGCGGTCTTGAGTTTCGTCTTGGCCAAGTTGGCGTACTTCACGGCCTCGTCGATCTCGCCCTGCGAGAGCGAGGCCTGCGCCTGCTTGGCGTCGTTGTCGATCTCGGTCTGGAGCTTGGCGCGGGCCATGTTCTGCGAGACGGTCAGGCCCACGTAGCCGAGCACTACCAGCACCACGGCGCCCGCTCCGAGCACCAGCGGCAGCTTGGAACCGGCCTTCTTCGGCGCGGGTTCCTTGTAGCGGCGCGCGCGGGCTTCGCCGCGCGCCTCGGTCGCGACGCGTTCGCCCACTTCACGGGTGCGGACGGCGGGCGCGGCGGCCTCTTCCTGAGCCTCGGGCCTTGGGGCGGCGGCCACGCGCATCTCCTGCGCTTCGACCTTGGCGACCGGATCGGCCGGCGCCGTAGCGCGGCGCAGGCCGCTGGCCTTCGCGTTCACCGAACGGATGCCTCCGCTGGCGCCCGCGCTCTTTTCAGGCACGATCAGCGCGGCCATGCATTTGGGGCAGCCGATCTCCTGGCCGGCCTTGCCGGCCGCGACCACGATCGGTTCCTTGCAGTGCTCGCAGCGAAATTGAATCTTGGGGGCGGGGGCGCTCTCAGACATGGAACCTCCACGAGGCAGACGGGGCATCTGCCGGATTAGACGCCGCAGCCGCCGCGCAGGACCGGACTATTTCCGTAACTTCCTGTCGCATAGGCGCTAAGGCGGGCGAGCACGGCCGACCGAGCCACGGCCTATTCATACACTATGGAAGGGGTACGTCGAGCGGATTCCCCGCGCGGGGTTCGCGGGCCGTTATTTGCCGCTCAGATCCAGGCAGCGCACGTCCCCGGCGGCGTTCCGCACGAAGAGCCGGCCGTTGGCCAGCACCGGCGGCGTCCAGCAGCGGCCGTCGAGCACCTTGGCGCTCGCGGCGGGTTCGTACGCGGCGGGCGAAGCCGGCGCGATCTCCAGCGTGCCGCTCTCGGTCAGGACGATCAGCTTGCCGTCGGCGAGCATCAGCGCGCCCAGGCCCTTGCCGCCCTGCTTCCATTTCACCTGTCCGGTGGCCACGTCCAGGCAGCGCAGTTCCTTGGGCGGCGCGTGGTTGTTGCCGTGAAAGCCGTACACGCAGCCCTGGTACGCCACCCCGCCGCTCATCTGGCTGAGGAACTCCTTGTTCTTCCAGAGGCTGGTAAAGGCCTGCCCGTTGAACTGCAGCAGCGCCGCGCCGGTGCCGTATCCGGAGGCCACCAGAAACTTGTCGCCGAGGATGATCGGATCGGAGGCGTTCACTTCCCAGTCGGTGATCCAGGCCTGGCGGGCCTTTTCCTTGCCCGTGGCCGGATCGAGAATCACCAGCGCCTTGCCGACGAAGAGCGCGACCGCCTGTTCCTTGCCGAGCATGAACGGCACCGCCGAGCCGTAGCCGGCCTTGGCCGTCCCGGACTTCCAGGCGATCTTGCCGTCGGCCTTCTTCACGCCCGTGCCGGTCTCGCCGACGTTCACCACCACCACGTCGCCGACGACGATGGGCGAACCGGTAAAGCCCCACATGGGGCGCTCGGCGCCGGTCTCCTGCATCACCTTGGTGCTCCAGGCGACCTTGCCGCGCTCGAGTTCGAGGCAGAAGAGTTCGCCGTCGCGGCTGAGCGAGTAGACGAACCCGCCTTCGATCGCCGGGGTCGCGTTGGGGCCGCCTTCGTACATGTTGGGATCGAGCCCGCAGGGATAGGCATGCTTCCACTTCTCTTCGCCCGTGGCGGCATCGAAGCAGTAGATCGTGTCCTGGTTGTCGCGGTTGCCGAGCGTCACGACGCGGTTGCCCGAGACGGCAAAGGAGGAGAACCCGATTCCGACCTGGGCCTTCCAGAGCACCTTCGGGCCTTCCTTCGGCCACGCGGCGCTCCATCCTTTTTCTTCCGAGACGCCGTTGTGCGCGGGGCCGCGCCAGTTGGGCCAGTCGGCCGCTTGCGCGCCCAGCGCCGCAACCGCCGCCACGCAGACCGCCATCCACCACGCCTTGCCGTTCGTGCCGATCATGGGAATCCTCGCGTTAGCTGGGGCGTCCGGCCGGGAGAGCCTTCCGGACATCTACAGAGGTAAAGGATGGCCGGATTTATTCGTCAGGAGATGCTTTTATTGTCGGCCTCGTTCTTGGTGGCCTTGCTGTAGCCTTCGTCCTGGCGTTTCTGATTCACCTCGTGCTTCTTCGTATACAGTCTGTGGAAATCTTCGGCGGTGAGCCCCGCCACCAGCGCCATGCTGGTCAAAAAGTGCATCAAGTCCACGATCTCGACGCGGATGTTCTGGAGGTCGATGCGGTCCTTGCTCCACCACTTCCAGAGCAGTTCCTCTTCCACCTCGACGGCCTCGGCCTTCAGCGCCGTCAGGTAGTTGCGCAGCCACTGGTTCGGCAGGCCGTTGGGCCCCAGTTCCTCCCGCGCGAGCGCCTCGCGGATCGCGGCCATCGTCAGCACCTGGCCGTCGGGACCTTTGATGCTCTGCTTGGCAAAGATGCCGTCGTTGAGTTCGGACTGTTTCTGGAAGATCTCGTCGAGCTTGTCGGACATGGGCGCCTCCGCGGTTTTCCGGGCCGGGCGCAGATGGTAGGCCGTGCGCGGGTTTTCGGCAACGGGCAGACGGCGGGATTCGCCGCGGGCTAGAAGAAATCCTTCTGATCCAGCTTCTTCGTCAGGCCGTCCAGGATTTCGTGGCGCTTGCGCTTGAGCAGTTCCAGGTAGACGCGTTCCTTGGCTTCGTCGAAGGTCGTCTCCTGGTTGTTCAGGCATTTGACGATGTGCCAGCCGTAGTCGCTGCGCACGGGCTCGGAGATCTCCCCCGGCTTCAGGTCCTTGACCGCCTCGTAGAGGTGCTGGTCCACCGAGAGTTCGGGGAGCACCGTCTTGGGGCCCACGCGCCCGATCTCGCCGCCGCGGTCCTTGGTCTTGTCGTCGTCGCTGGAGGCCTTCGCGGCGCCTTCGAAGTCGGTGCGCGCGGGGCCCAGCAGGCCCTCGGCGCGCGGGCGCGCCTTGGCGAACTGCTCGTCGCGCACCTTCGCGACGTACTCGTTCATGCGTTCGTTGTTGGGCACCTGCCAGTTCGGCCCGTAGGGCTGCCCCTGCGTGTCGCGGACGCGGATGAAGATGTGGGCGAGCTTCTGTTCGCGGCGCTTGTACTTGTCCTTGTGGGCCTCGTATTCGTCCTTGATGTCCTTCATGAAAATCTGCGCGCGCGCGATGGCCGTGATCGTCGCGTCGATGGTGAAGGCGCGGTCGTTGATGTACTGTTCCTCGGTCATCCCCTGCTGCTGGAGCTGCTGGCGCAGGAGCATCTGCCCGTTGGGAATCTCGTTCTCGGCCTCGATGCTGCGCACGCGCAGGCTGAGGTGGAAGATGCGATCCTCGCGCGAGAGCGGGTCCTTGGCCGTCTCGGCGGATTCCCGGGCCTTCAGCGCCGCGGCGTAGGCGGCGGCCTGTTCGCCGGTGGGCTTGGCCGCCGCGTAGGCCGCCTGGTTTTCGAAGCCCGCGGCGCGCGCGGCCTCGTCGAACTTCGTGCGCTTGCGGACTTCTTCCAGTTCGCGCGACGAGACGTGGATCAGCGCGACCTTGTCCAGCACTTCCAGAATCTCGCTCTTGCGCAGCGCGCCCAGGCGTTCCTTGATGAACTGGCGCACGCGGTCGCGCCCGTGGCCCACGTGCCCGATGCGGATGGCCTCGCCTTCGGCCAGTTGCGCGGGGTCGGCGAGGACCGTGCGCTGCTTGGCCAGCGCTTCCAGGCGCTCGGCCATGGCCTGCTTCGCCTTCGGGTCGGCCATCATCACGTCGTCCTTGAACTTGCCCTCCTTGACCAGCACCTTCAGAAGGCCCAGCGTGGGGCGCAAGTTCAGCTTAAGGAAGTCCAGCGGGACGCCCATCTCCTTGGCCAGCTCGGCGACCTTGAAGTCCTCCGGGTTCTTGCCCAGGCGCGCGGCGAAGTACTTCGCCTGGCGCTCCAGTTCCGCGTCGATGTCCGCGTCGGCGACGGCCACGCCCGCGCGTTCCATCTCGTCGGTGGCCAGGATGTAATCGCGGTAGGCGGCCAGTTCGGTGGCCCAGCGTTCGTCGATCAGGACGTCGATGATCTCGCTGCCGTTGATCGGCTGCCCGTTCACCTTGCGGTAGGTCTTGCCCTCGTCGATCGCGCCGATCAGCGGATCCTCGCCCGCGGCCTGTTCGGCGCGCGCGCCCGCGGCCGCCAGGGCCAGCATCAGGAACCAAAGGGCCAGCATCGATCGCACGGTCATGAATCTTCCTCGGTTACCTCGCCGCCGCCGGGCCGGCCCGGCGCGCGCTCGCAAAAGGGCTTCCATTAGGACGCCTGCCGCCCGGCCCGCAAGCCCGGAATTCAGCCATTCTTTTCGACGATCGCCCGGTACTGCCCGCTGGGCGAACGGAAGCGGTAAATCCCCGACGGCGCCGGCACCAGGCCCATCACTTCCGCGTACAGGTGCTCGGTGTCGTCGATCATCTGCTGCGCCGAGTACTGTTCGGCCACCAGCGTGCGCGCGGCCTGCCCCATCTTTTCGCGCAGCGCGCGGTCGCCCAGCAGGTCCAGCATCTTCCCGGCCACGGCGCCGGGGTTTCCCACCGGCACCAGGAAGCCCGTCTGCCCGTCGCGCACGAGCGTGATCAGCCCGCCGACGCTCGTCGCGACCACCGGCAGGCCCCAGGCCATCGCTTCCAGCGTCGAGACGCCGAAGCCTTCCTCCTTGGACGTCTGCACGTACAGGTCGGCGTCGCTGAGAATCTGCCCGTGCGGCACGCCGGGATGCGCGAAGGTGACGTGCTTCTCGAGATTCAGTTCGCGCACGATCT
>JAHCJK010000014.1 GCA_026184295.1 Planctomycetota bacterium | reverse complement strand
GACTTGGCTTGCAGAATCAATGGAAACAACCGTACGCCCGGATGGAATGCGGTCGCTGATGACGTTGTATCCAATCCTGATATTCGCAGTGCTGGCAAGGCCCGTAATGACCGCGCTGCCCGCGCTACATGTTCCATTCTGCGTTACGCCCTGCGTTGCTCCGCGTTGGGCAACCTGAAAATCGCCATTCAACAGGACATTTCGGCGGCCCAACATCGGTGCAACGGCCAATTTCCGATTCGCCCCCGCCACGCTGTCATAGGCCACCAGCACATCGGATTCAGGATGGAGTGCGTTTGTCTTTGCGGTCAAGCCGTTGATCTTCGCGGGCTGATCGTCGGCCAGTTCGCCCGAGAGCCCCGCGACGCTGATTTCATCGCCGCCGCCGTTCTCGTGCGAGCTGGCGTGCGAGCCGCCCGTCGCCGTCGGAAATTGCGTGAAGGTGAGCGACGTGGAGCCGACCGTAATCGGGTTGTTGGTCGTCAGGAGCCAGCCCGTGTCTCCGTTGCTCGTGCCTTCCTCCACGCGCACCCAAAGCCCTGCGGTGACTTCGGCATCGGCGTCCGCATCGGTCGCGCGCGTCCACGAACCCGAGGCCACCACGTAGACGCCGTTCTGCGACGCCGTGCTCTGATTCTTCACCAACACGCGGTCGCCGGCCACGCAAGCCACGCCGTCGATCGTCTGTTCACCGCTCAGCGTGATATTGGCCGTCGTGGCCGCGCGCACGCTCTGCTTCACGTCGAAGCCGTTGATCAGGGCATCCACGTACGATTTGTTGACGGCATCGTTGGCCGAAGCCGGCGAAGCTAGGTTGACGATCTTCTGGCCGTCCATATCGACCGAACCGGTCGGGGCGCCGAGTTCGTCGAGGTCGAGCCCGGCGATCTCGTCGTCCACGTACTGCTTCGTCGCGGCGTCCTGCGGTTCCACGGGATCGGCGACGCCGGCGATGTTCCAGCCGTTCATGTCGAGCACTTCGTCCGCCGCCGCCAGACGATTGACCGGAAGTTCAGCCGGCCAAGTGACCCAGACTTCCTTTTCCCCCGCGCCCCAATCGACGGCCGCGTTGCCGTTGGAACTCTTGAGGACCGAATCGCGCGAGAGCGTGTCCGGGGAGCCTTCGGTCACGGTGCCGATGCCGATCTCCCAATCGGCGCCGTCCGTGATGCAGTAATAGCAGGTGTTGCCGCTGGCGATCCCGTCCACGAAGCGCTGGAACCCTTCGACCGCGCCGTCGAGGTCGAGCGTGCCCGTCCCCGTCGTGGTCGTGGTTTCCTTAACGCGATCCGCCATGAATGGTCCGGCCATCGTTCAACCTCCGTTCAAGCCGCCGCCCCGAACGTCCATTTCAGTTTGCCGCGCACGCTGCCGGCCGCCGCGTGGCCCGCGATCACCGCGCGATGCACCCACAGGCCCAGGATCTCGCCGGCCGCCAGGCTGCCGACCACCAGGCCCGTTTCGGCCGTGATGCCCGTCTCCCAGGAGATCCCGGCGGGCTCGGTGTTCTCATCCGCGATCGTCTGGATGTACCCGTCCGGCTGCGCGCTGGGTGCTTCGACGCCGATGCGCAGGCCCGGCACCGGGTAGATCAAGTCGTCCGAAGCGCCGGCATCGGCCGATGTGCCCAGGAGCCCGCGCCCGGCCGCCGGCACGGCAAGCTGCGTGTCGGTGCGGCTCGCGTAGTACGCGATCTCGCGCAAGGTTCCGCCGCTGTCTTCGATGCGCACGAAGCCCGAACGCGGCCAGCCGTGGAACTTGTTCGAGCCGCCCAGGCCCAGGGTGCCCGAACCGCTGCCCCCGAGCTGCGCGCCGGCGCTGACCTTCGACGCGCCCAGCGTGCCGATCCAGAGGATCAGATCCGAAAGCGCGTCCTCGGACTCGTTCTTCAGGATCAATCCCCGGTACGCATCCGCGCCGGCGGCGCTCTCGGCTTCCGGCACGTTGTTCCAGAGGTTGTTGAAGACATCGGTAAGCACGATCGTGCGCGTCTGCGCGGCCGGCGCGGAACCCGAGCGGCCGACCACCAGGAACTTGCCGCGATCGGCGCGGTCTTCCAGGATCTTCGTTTCCCCGTTGCCCACCGCCACGTAGCTGCCCGGCGAGGTTCCGCCCGGCGCGGTCCAACGGAGGTTGCCTTCGCCGTCGCTTTGAAGCGCGCCTTCCCCGGACCCGTTCAGGCCCGAGGCGAAGAGGATGGAAACGTTCTCGAGCCCGCCCAGGATGCCGAGCCACTGCGCGAGCGTGCTGCCACGGTAGTTGCCCAGCGCGGCGGCCGGCGAGGCCTGCGCCCCGCCGTCGCTGGCGGCTCCGCTGAGGTAGACGCGCAGGCTATCCGCGCGCGTGTGGATCTCAGGCATCGGAGATCGTGACCTCCTGCGCGTCGGGATCGTAGGAGAACCGGCCCGCGAGATCGGCATCCGCGATCGGCGGATCGGGGTAGCGGACCATCAGGGCCGAGAAGGAAAGGGCCGAGCCGTCGTTGCCGTTCGTGCCCACCGGAATCACGCGGAACTGGTGCGTCGTGTCGTCCTCCAGAGGCCTGGACTCCCACCGGTAGTACGGGCTGCCGTCCTCGGGCACGGCCTTGCGCGCGATCCAGGACCCCCCGACGTACTCTTCGACGCGGTACTCGCGCGTGGCCGCGACGGGCTTCCAGCCGAGCGTCATGCGGTTGGGGAAGGCCGTCGCCGGCTCCTGATCGGCCTCGTCCAGGACCTCGATCACCAGGCTTTCGCCCGGTTCGAGCGTGAAATCCATTTCCTCGAGCGTGCCCGCGCCCGCCAGCACGCCGTTGCGGTAGACGCGGTACCCGTCGGGCGGCGGGCTGCCGAGATCGCTGGACCAGGTGACCCGGTAGGCGTTCTCGCCAAGCTGGATGGTTTCGCCGAACGTAACCATGGACGCCAAACTCCAAACGCAAAGAAACCAAGAACCAAACAAAACGAAAACGCCAAACTACGAACCACGCACTATTCGGTGCCCTGAAGCTGCCAGGTGGCTCTGACCACCCAATGGCCGGCCGCGATCCCGCCCACCGGCGTTTCGACCTTTTGCACCGACGCGACCTGGACGCCCAGCACGGCCACGTTGTTCACCTGCTGGCCGTCGTCGTAGGTCACGGTTTGCAGCGTCCCCACCAGCGCGGCATAGCTGGCTTCGAGATCCTTCGCGTTGGCGGCCGTGTCGGTATCCGCTTCGCTTTGGTGCTGCGTGACGGCAGACTTTTCGGCCCTGAGCCGGTAGCCCTGCCCGTCGATGTTGTCGCGCGTGATGTCCTCCAGGCCGGGCGTCTGCGGGTTCACGCGGCCGGTGAGCAGGTAGAATTGGGCGCTGCCGATGCTGGACATCAGTGCTCCGTGCTCGTGCCGGGTTTGGCCTGCTCCAAGGATGCGCGGTGGTCATCGAAGGCCTTCGAAAGTTTCCGGATCGACTCGTACATCTGAACGAACGGATTGTTGGTGACGGCGTACCCCAAGTATTCGTTTCCGCCGCCGTACTCGGTCACCTGCGTGCGCTCCTTCTCGATGGCGACATCCAATGGAGAGAGGAATTCACCGGCGCGCTCGCCCGCAATCTCGCGCTTGATCCGCTCGGCCTCCTTTTTGTTGACATCATCCTGCATCCCGCTGGCAATCTGGCGCTCGAAGAGGTTGCCCCGCTGGGCCTCTTCGGCGCCCGTCCGGAAGGCCGTCGCGTCCTGATCGAAGATGGCCTTCGCGGTTCCCGCCCGGCTGCCCAACACCTGTTCGCGCAAGGAAGGGTCGGCGCGCAGGGCGGCCAGGCGCTCCGAAAAGCTCATCCCGTAGAATTGCCGTTCGGCCTTCTCTTCCGCGGAAAGCCCCTGGCCCATCTTGAGCGGCTGGAATTCCTTCTTGGCGGTCAGCGCTTCCAGGATGGCGCTCGCGCCTTCGGTGCCCTGCCGTGCCTGAAAACTGGACAGCAGGAGGGAAAGGCCTTCGTCCTTGTCGCCGCCGCTGGCCACGAATTCGTTCAGGAACTTGAAGCCGCCTTTGTCGAGCTTGCCCTTGAATTTATCGACGTTCTGGCGGGTGAATTCGGTGAGGTCCGCGAGATCGTCCAGGCTCAGATCCTTGAAGATGTTCTTCATTTCCCCGAGCTGATCGCCGAACTCGCGCGGATCGGCGCGGAAGGCCTTCGCGCGCGACGCCTGTTCGGCCAAGGCAAGCCGTTCGTCCAGCGTCCCGCCGGTCGCGTCGCTGACCGCATCGAACGCGGCCGTTCGTTCCGCGAGGCCCGTCACGGGAGCCCTGAAATTCTTCAAGCCCTGCGCGAGTTTTTCGCGTTGGAAGAAGTCGCCGCTGCCGCTGGCCACCTTCAGCAGCTCTTCGCGGAACTCGCGCGCCTTGCCGGTCGTGGCGTCGAATTCGGCCTTGAGAACCGAGAGGCCGGCCTGAAGCGCGGTGAAGGGATCGATGCGGACGAACTGCGCGAGCAGGCCCTGGAAGTCCGTGGCTTTGCGGCTCAGTTCGTTGAAGGCCTTATCCAGTTCGCCGGTGCTCTGCTTCGCCTTCTTGGCGTTTTCGCCGATCTTCTCTTCGGCTCCGGCGACCTTCAGGAGGTTTTGGACCGCGCGAGCAGTTTCAGCATCGCAGCGGATGAAGACATCGCCCATCGGTCGCACTCCCGGTTATGCAGCACTTCGGCCGCCGCCCGTTCTCCGATCGTGGGCGGATAGTCCGGCGCGCGCCCCCTCAGCCAGTCGAGGAAGGCGAGGTTTCGCCACTGGACTCCGAGGCCTGCTGTTTTTTTTTGCAGGCTTCCTCGATGGCGGACCAGTCGATTACGATCTTGAGGACCTCCACCATGGCGCTCGTGTCGATCAGTTCGAGCATCGCCGCTTCGACGGGTCCGATCCGGTAGTTGATCCCCAGCGCCAGCACCGCCGTTTCGAAGAGCCACTGGTCCCCGACCTTCCCGTCGTCTTGCCCCAGCAGGACGCGGAAGAAAAGATCGGCGCGCTCCCAGAGATCCCGGAAGGCCGGCGAGGCCACGCGCTTGACGATCTGGCCGTCGCCGTCCAGCACGAAGGTGCGCGGCAGGCCGCGAAGCTGCGGAACGTGCCAGGCCTGGCCGCCGATCGCCAGGTCGAGTCCAGGCGTCTGGCGCGGGCGCGCGAGATCCTGAGGACCCGGCCGGGCGTCGAGCATCATGCCCACGAAGTATTCGCCGGCCTTGGCCCAGCGCTGCCGGTCGGGCTGCATCGCCCAGTTGTTGCCTTCGGCCTTGCCCGCCCAGGCGAGGACGCCCTGGCCGAACGGGCCGCCCATGACGCCGCGCACGGAGATCTCGCCGGCGTCGCCGCCCAGGAGGGGCACCGTCTTGCGCACGGCATCCTGCGCGCGCGCGGCCTTGCCAGGGAGGAAGTAACAGAAGCCGCGCATCAGGCCTGGCCGCCTTTCGCCTGCGCGAGCGCGCGGTTGAGTTCGTGGCTTGCCGCGTCGCGCTTCTTCCACGCAGCATTCTTCCGATTGAGCGCCTGCAAGTGCTCGTTGGCCCGCGCCTCGAATTCGGCGTCGGCTTCCGCGAAGGCCTTGCGCGCGTCGGCCACGGCCAGGGGCGGGGTTTCCTTTTCGTTGGGCATGCTCGGTTCCTTTCCTGAGGTGGCCTAGGAGATCGTGGCCGTGGTGCTGATCACCAGCGGCAGGTTGCTCCCGTCGTAACTCACGTCTTCCTGCACCGTCGCCTGCGCGTCGCTGCCTTCGGCCGCGTTCACGTCCGGGACGGTGATGATGCCTTCGTCCACCGTGATGCTGACGTGTTCGCCGGTGCCGTCGGCCGTGCGCGCGCCGCCTTCCAGCAGTTTGCGGAAGTAGTACACCGAATCGGTGCTGCTCTGCGCGGTGCCGGCCAGCGTGTACGTGGCCAGGACGCCCGCGTCGAGCGTGGTGACCTTGATCTTCGGCTCGGCCGAATCGATGTGCGCGCGGATCAGGTAGAAGAACCCCGAATGGCTGCGCGTGACGACGTTGAGGCCGAAGTCGATCTCGATGCTTTGCGGCTGAACGTTGGTGCCGTTGATCTTGGCCGGGCCCACGGTGAACTTCTGCGCGCTGTCCGGAGACCCCGAGAGGGACTGTCCCGTCGTGATGGTGAGCGGCGCGGTGGAACCGTCGGCGCTGACCGGGAAGTACTCGTACTCGATCTCGGCTTCCTGGTCCTGCGAGGCACGCAGGGTTCGGGGCACCACAAGCCCCGCCGAACCGACGATCTTCAGGTGCGCGCCGCTGCCGGCGCGCAGGCCCGATTCGGCCGTCTTCTGGAAGAAGAAGGTGATGGAACTCCCGATGCTCGCTCCGAGCGCGCCCACGGCCGCGAGGGCTTTCGCGATCGCCTTGGTGGTAAAGCGGATCGTGGGCTTGCCCGCCATGGCGCCGGCAAAGCGGATATGCGGGCTGCCGTCGTTCTTGTTGAGCGCCATCTGAAGGCCGGTGCTGACGGCCTGGTTGGTGATCCCATCGATCAGGGTGCCGTCGATGTTGACCGCGAAGAGGGTATAGGTGTCCATGGCCATGACGATTCAGACCTCCTTGATTTCGACCGCGCCCTTTTCGTTCAGGAACGCGACAAGCACCTCTTCGAGCCTCATGCCCATCGCCGTCGCTTCCTGTTCGTTGACGACGCGCAATTCGGCCACCATGTTGTAGCCGCCCGTCTGGGGATTGTTGCCGGTGTGGAAGTTGGCGACGTTGGAACCGCGCAGGTAGCCGCGCACGCCCGAGCGCGCCGAACCGGCGATGCGCGGCTGGATGCCGAGCACGCTGAATTCCAGGTTGCCCGATGCATGCATGGGATCGCGCAGGACCCTCCGGAAGAGCCTGCCCTGGGATCTGCCGGTACGCACATCTTCCAGGTACTCTTCGCGCGTGCGCTTCCGATAGCGCGGTTTGAAGATGCCGCCCGGCCCGCCGTCCTTCGCGCCGCCGGTGTAGCGAAAGTAAGCCTGCTTGGTGAAGTGCAGCGGCAGGTACTCCTTCCACCACGGGTCCACGATCGCGCCGCCCAGGCCGGTCTTGACCGCCGCCGGCCAGCCCTTGATCTTGGCGTACATCCGGCCGCGGAATTCGATCCGTTGTTTAACGGCCATAGTCGAACTCCCACACGCAGAGCAGGTGGTCCACCGCCTGCTTGTCCGGCGCGGCGCGCTGGAAGACTTCCTGGCGCGGCTGCCGCAAGGCAAGGCAGCCAAAGCCAGCGGGCATGCCCGAATCGACGGTGTTCAGGTCCGTGCCCGCGCCGCTCTGCGCGAGCAGTTCGGCCGCGATGTCGCCCATCGTGTTCATGAACCAGGTGTAGGCGTCCTGATCCGAGCCTGGATAGATGCGCAGGGTATCGCCCACTTGAGGCGCGGCCGGCAGCGCGCCGGCCAGGGTGATCTCGCCCGTCGCGCCGTCGAAGTCGGAGATCTCCCCGATCTCGTTCTTGGCCGCGCCGGACAGGATCTTCACCTTCAGCCCGTTGAAGTGATCGTTCTTCAGGCCCACCAGGCCGGAGAGCCGGAAGACGGTCGTGGAGTTCGCGGTCGTGACGGCCGCTTCGAGCTTGAGCGATACTTCGGTCAGGATCGAGAGCACGCCCAGGTTCGCGTATTCCAGGCGCGTACCGCCGGCGACGGCTTCGGGCCGCCAGTCTTCGTGACCGACCACGGCGAAAGGCCGCGCGGGCTCCCCGGCGATCCCGAACGGATATACCTTTGCCAGTGCGGCCGTGGCGCTTGCGGCCTGCACGAGCTTCTGAAAGCTGGCGCAGTTGGCCAGCATTGCAGCCAGTGCGTGCACGGGCAGGCAGAAGATTCCTCGCGGCGCGACGCTCATTTGTTGCCCACTCCCACGCCCGTCTTTTCGTGCCCGCCCACCGACGAACGATCCGGCGCGTACGTGCAGGTGAGCATCCACTTGCCGCGCGCCGCCTGGATCTCACCGACCATCCAGCCGTCCACCGCAACCCCGCCCTTCACGAGCGGCAACTTGAACTTGAGCCCGCGCACCGGAGGGGCATCGGCCGCGAAACCGCCGTACGTAGCATGCGTGCCCAAATACACCTGCACGATGTATTCGTAGACGAGGCCCACCGAACGGCTGCGATCGACGCTGTTGCGCGGCCGTCGCACGCTCGCGTAGAGCGTGACGCGGTTTTCTTCCTCGCCGCCGGCCGGAATGTAACTGACCTGCTCGGCAAGGTCGGTGCCGAGCAGGCCAGCGAAAGCATTCTGGAAGGCGTCCGGCATGGGGGACTCACTCTCCCGCGTTGGCGGTCTCGGCCCGAGGCTTCTTGTTGACGAACTTGTCGAGGTACTGGAGCGCGAGGTCGGTCGCGTCGTTGGCGGCCTCGTAGGCATCGGCGCGCTCGTTGAAGTACTTCCGCAGGCCGTCGGTCAGGGCTTCGATGTTGGCGCGGTTGCGGCTGATCGTCGCCATCTTCCCGCGGATGCTCTTCACGTTGGCCTCGATCTGCGCGTAGTGTTCGAGCTTCTTGTTCATCAGCGCCTTCAGCGTGTCGGGATTCACGACGGGCGTATCGACCTCCACGGTCTGGTACTCGGTGGTCTCTTTCGTGGTCCCGTCCGCCGCGACGGTGCGGACCTTGATCGGCGTCTGCTGCGTGGTCTTGACCGTGCGCGTCACGCTCTTGACGGCGTCCTCGTAGAGCTTGTCGGCCTGCTTGAGGTCGCGGTCGCGCAGTTCCGCGATGAGGGTCTCTTCGAGCGCCGTATGGTCCTGATCGAGCTGCTGCGCGGCGGCGGAGATCTCGCCGGCGGTCTCGCTCGCGCGCTGGCTGGAACATCCCGAGGCCACCAGGAACATCAGCGCCAGCAGGAGCGGGGCGACGGTGGCCGCGATCTTCTTGACCACGTTGAAGATCTGGACGGGCATGCGGTTCGCCTTGCCTTCGGCATCCAGGAACGCGAGGTGCTGCTTGAGCTGCTCCGACGAGAGTTTCGGTTCGTTGGGCGTGAAGCCGGCCGAGGGGTCCGCAAAGTCGTGCCCGAACTGCGCGATGACTTCCGGCTTGAGGTCGGATTCGGGGATGCCCGCGTCGAGCGCCTCCTTGCGGGCCTGTTCGTACGTTTTCGCCATGGGTCGCTTCCTTTCCGTGCTTGGGGTTTACGAGAGTTCCTTGACGATGCGCCGGAATCCGAGCGCACCGTCATACGCCAGGTAGTTGGCCGCGAGGGCGTCCAGCTCGCGCAGGTGATCGGGTTGTCCGTTGTCCATCGCTTCGTACTGCGGCGCGAGGATGTGCTGCATGCGGACGTAGAGGTTGCTTTCGGGCGTGATGGAATAGCTGAGCGGTTCGAGCGCCTGGCGCATCTGGTAGTGCACCGCTTCACTCGCATCCAGCAGCACGTCGAGGATGAACGGAGCCCATTCGGCCGCGCCCATGCTCAACACCGCGTGGGCCGGGATCGGCTTCGCGGCGCGGCCGGTGCCCAGGCTGGCCAGGAATACCGGCTGGCCGGGGTCCTTCAGGCGGTACGCTTCGGCCATCGCGCAGGCGGCCGGGTTGTTGGCCACGACGCCCCCGTCCACCAGCGGGTGCAGCACGCTCCCGATGTTGATCACGTGGGCCGGAAAGAAGGTCGGGGCGGCCGAGCTTGCGCGCGCGGCTTCCCAGACCGGGAGATCCTTGAAGTCGGGGTCCCAGGACTTGATGGGGTACGGCTGGCGCGTGAACGTGTCGTAGCTCATCACGAGCACGCGCGTCTTAAGCTGGCCGAGACGCTTGCCGCCGAATACTTCCTGCAAGACCTTGTTGATCCCGTCGGCCGAGTACTTCGGGTCCCAGAGGTCGTGGCGGAAGAACCGGAAGTAGCGGCCGAGGAAGCTGGCCGGCCGTGGCGGGAAGATCTCCAGGCCTCGATCGCGGTAGAGGCGCAGGATCGTTTCGGCCGGGATGCCGCACCCGATGGCCAGCGCGATGATGGCCCCCGTGCTGGTGCCGGCCACCAGATCGAACGAGGCGTGCAGGGGCTTGTGCCCGATCTGCGCGCAGAGGCTGTGCAGCCAGCGCGCCGGCGCGATGCCGCGCATGCCGCCGCCGTCGATGCTGAGAATGCGAAAGCGCCTCATGGTTTCTTCACCTGACTTTCAAGCACCGTGATGCGGAACTTCAGATCCTGAATTTCCTTTTCCGCCGCTGCCTTGTCCGTCTGCATCTTGGTGGTCTGTTCGACCACGAAGTCCATCTTGGTCTGCATGGACGCGGCCCACCAAACGGAGCCGCCGACGTAGACGAAGAGACCGACAAGGGCCGAAACGATGGTGATGAGAATTCCCACCGTGATGGAACTGCCGCCGCCGATCGGCGGAAGCGAAACCCGGCGCATGACTTTGGTTTCCTCTTCGGACATGGCGCGGGTTCCTCTAAGTTGGTTTGGTAGTGTGAACCAGGGCTCCGGAGCCGTGGAACTCCGGAGCCCTGGCGGGGCGCGCGGTGGCGAGGCCGCGCGGATTTACTAGGCGATCTTGAGCAGGTGCCCGTAGTTGGCGTCGAACACGACTTCGTCGGCCTGATGCCGCGCGCGGTAGACCCAAGAGCGGGTCTGCTCTTCGCGGTACTCTTCGACGGTCGCGTTCTCAGGGCTGTCCGCCGTCCAGAGCATCGTGCGGCCGATGCACGGTTCGGTCAGATCTTCGCTTTCAGCCACGCGTGCGATCATCGCATAGGACGAAGACCAGACATCGGCACCCACGAAGGCCTGCCCTTCCTTGGCGCTGTTACGGATCTGGTCGCCCACGATCACGTGCTTCAGGCCGAAGAGCCCGGTCAGCGCGGCCAGGATCTGATCTTCGGTCGGGATCGCCACGTAGGAGATCGCGGCCTTGATCGCGGTGTTGGCCTTCAGGTTCTTGATCTGCGCCTGGCTGATGATCAGCGCGTTGGCCTTCATGCCGCTGTTCGTGCGGACCTTGTCCTTCGCCGCGTCCACCTGCCCGATGATGTCGGTGCCGACCGTGGCCCACGGTGCCCCCGAATTGTCGGTGTAGAGCGCTGCGCCGTTCCAGGTGGTCGCGTTGAAGATCATGCTGGCGATGTCGCGCTCCTGTTCGAGCAGCACGACGTTCGCCGCGATGCGCGCGGCAGCGAGCTCGGCCGAGAAGTCCGAGGCGTACAGCTCGCGCTCGACATCATCGAGCGGCTGTTCGTGCCCGCGTTCTTCGCAGGAATACGACTGATCCTTGGCTTCGTACTGATCGCGGCTGTAGCTTCCGCGAGGAGCACGCTTGACGTTGCGGCTGCGCAGGATGCTTTCGCGCGTGATCTTGCTGAAGGCCGCCGACTTCTTCATGGTCCGGAAGATGGGGAGGACGCGCGTGCCGATGAACTGTTGGCTGCCCAGCATGTACTCCCACATGGCCCGGCCCAGATCGAGGCGCGGCGTTGCATACGTTCCGCTGTACCCAGGCATGACTGATTCTCCTTGACGTGCTTCGATCAGGCCCCGCCCAAGGCCACGCGCCCTTGTTCACGCGACGGAAAGGAGCGGGCACTCCCTTTTCGGCCGGCCGGCCTATCCGTCGCGATGCGTTTGAGCCTAGTAACCCCAGGCCATCCAATTGACCTTCTTGGTGAAGGTCGTGGCCGCCGCCGGCGTCGGGTCGTTGCCGGCCGTGTTTTTCCAGGTCTTGATGAGGACGCTTCCGGCGGCCGGCGTGCCGGCCTGATCGCCGATGCTTGCCGAAACCCATTCGGGGTCATCCACGGGATCGGAATCCAGGCTGGCCACCACGCCGAACACCTGCGCAAGGCCGGTGACCACCGTGTCCGAGGCCGCCACCGTCGTATGCTGGCCGGCGATGATGCGGATGCCCTGGCTGCTCGGCAACGGCAGCACTTCGATCACGTCGCCTTGCGCGGTCGCGGCTTCGAGCGCAAGACCGATACCATGGCCGGGATTGCCCGCGCCGGTGGTGTCGTCGATCTTGCCACTGGCCACGCCGTACACGACGGCCAAGGCCGCGATGGCAGCGTTGGCCACCATCTTGAACGTGCCGGGACCGTTGAGCAGGCGCACCGAAACCTGCGCGCCCTGCGCCGCTGCCACCTGAGAAATGCCGATGGCAGGCTCTCCCGCACCAGCGAGCGCAGCCTTCCCGCTGCTGTTGAGCTTCACGCGGAGGTACTGCCCGATGGCTTCGGCCGCTTCGAGCGAGATCACCGGCGCTTCCGTCTGCTGACTCATGCGAAGACTCCTGACCTAAGGTTCCTTTGGAAACGGTCCGCTTAGCAAAGCAGGCCGGATGCGTCGTCTACTTGCTGGCGACCCGCTCGATCTTGCGAGGCGTGGACTGGCGCGCGCCGTCCACGTATTCCCGATGCTTTTCGGGATACTTCTCGGCAGCCATGGTGAGCGACGCTTCGACGCTCACCTTCTGCGAGTCGCGAATTTCTCCCGCCAGGTCGAGAAAGGACTTGCCCTTCCCATCGCCGCCTTCACCCGCGCCGTTCGATCCCACGCCGAAGTTGACAGGCTTCGTGCCCGACGCCTGACCGTTTCCGGCAGGCGTCTTCTTCAGCGTCTCGATTTCCTTGTCCTTCTCGGTCAAGGTCGCTTCGAGCTTGTCGGCATAGGCCGCCTTCGCTTCCTGAACGGTCCAACCCTTTTCGATGGCTTCGAGTGCGAAGGCCTGATCCTTCGGGAAGGCAGCCTTCAGATCGGCACCCCGCTGACGCTCGGCCTTCACACCTTCCTGCTTCGCCGCTTCCGCGTCCTGCTTGGCCTTGGCTTCATCGTTGTTCACGGACATGACGGTTCCTTTCTGCTCAGTAAAGAGCGAGAGCACTTCGCCCGAAGTGTCATCATCGGCACCCACAGGCACGAAACTCGATTCACGAAGTTTGGATTTTCGGACGACGTAGGCGGGACCCGCGAGCTTACGCCCATTGACAATGACTTCAGCGCCCGAATCCACGCGCTCGACGCTTTGAATTTCCAGGCCCACGCTGGCCTGCCACTTAAAATTCTCGTCGGCAAGATCGGAGACTTCTTGTGCGGCCTTGGTCTTTCGGCTGAGTCTTCCTTCGATCATTAGGCCAGTATCGGTCTTCACTACCTGTTCGGACATTCCAACGATTTGATCCGGATCGTGGTTTTTCAGGATCGGAGTGGACGCCGCGAAACTGATCCCAGCCAGATCGATGGCCATCACGCCGAAGATCCGGCGCACCGGCGCACCGCTATAAGCCTTCATGCGAAAAGAACGCTGTTCCGGCTTTTCGCCTTCCTTCGCAAGCGGAAGGAATTCGAGGTTACCTTCTTCGGTCAGCCTGAGCAGGGGATCGCGTTTCGTTTCCATGCTGATGATAAAACGGCTTTGAAGACTTTTCCGCAATGCGGTGGATTACAGATCAGTAATCTACTTTTCAGGATCGGTAGGTTTTTCGTCCGGCGGCTGAGATTCATTCGCATCCGATTCAGGCGCGGCAGCCGGTGCAGCATTCGGAACAAGGCCCGCAAATATTCGCCAGTCAACACCGGCATTGGGGTTTTTCTCGTTGATCTCGTTGGCCGTGTCGATCGCATCTTGAATTTCGGCGGCTCGCGCCTGAAGCCATTCGCCTCTATCACGGTTGACGCTCTTAAGTGCTTCCGCCTGCGTGGACAAGCCTCGGTCAATTCGCATGCCCCAGGCTTGCGCCTCCTTAAGCTGATCGATCCATGGGAAGCTAGGTACAATCCATTCGTGCCGAAGAATATCAGGCGAATCCGGCACCAGGCCTTCGGCGATCCACTGCATTACTTTCCAGCGATAAATCGGCGCATGGAAGCGCTGCCTCAATAGGCGTTGCCAGCATGCAAACATCCGGAAAGCCTGCTCAAGCGCCGCGCGCGCGCTGCTGTAATTGGTCTTCGACCAATCGAGCAAGACAAGTTCCAGCGGCATCCCCACCGGAAGCCCCAGGAGCCGAATGAACATGGTTATGCTGCTGGGGAAATTTGCACCCGGCAAATTGCGTTCAATGCCTCTAAGCGATTCGCCTTTTTCCGCATGGAAGATGATCGCTTCATCAAATTCCTGGATGCGATCAGGGGAGGTATTTTCCTGCTGACCCGCCTTGGCCGGATCTTGACGCGATTGCCCATATCCCAAGGTCGCCGCATTTTCGCGGCTGATGGCGATCGCAAAACGCGCGAGTAATTGCCATGCAATCGCTTCGGAATTGCAGACATCATTGATGCGGTGGAACATCGGAAAATTGCTTACCTGCGCCGGCAGGCCGCGCGTCTGCGAGGCCCGCTCCAGCGAAGCAACCAATTCGATGTTTTCCGCATTCTTCCGTTCGGCCGCCGATGAATTCACTAGACCTGCGCGATCATAATGCGCGATATAGTAGGCCACCGGGCGCCCTTGCGGATTCAACTCGATGCCCTGTACGATCGGTCGATCAAAGAGCGCCGTCTTGCTCGTGGCAATCCGTTCGCTCTCGATCAACTGAATCCGGCCGTCTTCGGTCTTAAGTGCGGCAATATCGCCATCCACTAGAACGGAACGAAGCACAACGCGCTCAATCGACCACCAGGTATGAAGGCCGCGAACTTCAGGATCTTTGCACCACTCGTGCCAAAGCCTTTCCAACTGTTCATTGGTTTTCTTTTTGCTTGTGCGCGCCTGCAATGCAAACCCATCACCGAGAATATTATCCACCGCTCGATTGATGATTCCGCGATAAAGGCCATTATCTCGGTCAAAGGTTTGAGATTGCCGACGAAGGATGTCCAGATCGTACCTGGCATGATAGTCGGCGCTTCCGCCCGTGGGCACCGCCTTACCCTGCGCGCGTGCCTTGGTCGCGGCTTCGTATCCCAACATCCCATAATGACCCGGCACGGGTGCCTTTTTCATAGCGGGATGCCTCTCGTAAAGCTGCGCCGGTTGGTTGTGCTGACTGATTCGGCCGCCTTTATGGCCGCTTCAAGCTCGGTGAACTTCGCAAGATCTTCGCGCTCCAATCGGCTATCAGCATCGCCCACGGCTTTTTCATCCAAGCCGAGCTTGATGCCCAAGGCTTGTGCGTACAAAAGCCGAGCCGATGCCCAATTGCCAGCGGCCAAGGCATCAACGGCTGATGCCATGGCGGTTTGAAAAGCTTCGCGCGTGATCTGTGCCATGTTATCCCTCCGCTTCAGAAGAACGCTTCCACGCAATAAGCGCAACCGGTCAGATTACAGATCAGTAATCTACTTCGGCAACTTAAAGCGATGCTGGCAACGACCACATCGAAAGTGTCGAAAGCGCACCTCTACGAATTCAGGATGCGCTCGCGGGCCACCTGACTGCACGAAGGTATCGGTCGAGTTACATTCAGGGCAGACCGGACCTGCCCCATTCTTGCGAACCCGTATCGGCTCTGCCGGCTCGACGGCCAGCGGTTCAGCCGGCGGTTCAGCCGGCGGCTCTGCCGGCTCGGCGGCCGGCGGTTCAGCAGGCCCGTCGCCTGCGGTCTTCCTATTGCTCGATCCTCTTCCCATCATTCCCTCTCTTTCTTCCCCCACCTAGTATTTCCATCGAATCGGTCGCGTTGCATTGCTTCGATTCATGCGCCGTGCGCGATCGGCTTCCTGCTGCGCCTGCGCTTCAGATTCAGCGAAGGGAAGCTCATCTTGGAGTTTCAAAATTTCGAGCGCACAGGCATACGCATAGAGATTGCAATCGCTCACGTGGTTTGGTCCTTTGTGCTTCCACACTTCGACCTTGCCATCGAGCGTCAGGTACTCGCTGGAACTTTGTTGAATGAACCACTGCGGAACATCCAGAGGGAGCACTAGGCGTCCATGATTTTCGCCGGGAATACCATCGCGCGTTTGCGTTATGAAGCGCCGGCCAACGAGCGGAAAAAAATTCTCCTTCAATCTGAAAGTATTTAACTGCGCAACCTTCACCCGCGGATCTGGAAGCTCTTCGCTTCCAATACGCCGGCGCGCGCCTGCACCCCACGCAAACGTTGGCTTGTGGGATGCAGCCTTGCTATCCAGCGCCGCACCACGGCAGGGCACGGCACGGCCGTTGGATCGCAGGCAGTAGTTTTCGACAGCCAACGGCTGCCAAGACCAGTCATGCAAACCCATGACGATTTCGTATTGCATACGACCGTCTACGGCCGCAAAGGATCGTTCGTAAAGCAATTGATCGAAGACACGAAGATCCGATTCTTCCAGAGTGAGACTGTACGGCCGGCGCACAACACCACAGTCGATCAGCCAGCCGCACACGATCGGATAGCCGGCTTCATCGCGCAGCCGGCCCCAGCCCCACACCGCATAATGCAGTTCGGTTGAGCGAGAGTCTTGCCCGGCCGTAAGGAACCGAACCGGCGCGGGCACCTGCCCCATGGTGTAATACTCGGGGTCATTTTCGCGCCGGCGCACGCAGACCAGGCGCGACCATTCATCGGCCGTCGCTTCCTTAAGCGCGGGATCGTAGACTTCGCCCATGCGTTTATTCATGAAGACGCGTTTGCGACCGTCATCGTCCAGCGCTTCGATCCAATGCTCGGAGAGGAATTCGATCGACTTGTTGGGCATGTAGAGCTGACTGAAGTGCACGCCGATGTACGGCCGGCGGTCCGCTTCATCGGCCGGCAGCGTACTCTTATAGATTACCTTGCGAACGATAAGCGCGCGCTGAGCGTCGGAGATCTCCGCGCCACAGCACGGCGCAAAGTAATGGTAACAGCGCTTGTCTCGTTCCGCCTGCGCCTGCGTCATGCCTTCTTCGGACACCGCCTTAACATGATCCCATTGCAGCCAGAATTCGCCGGCGCAATGCGGGCACACCACAAAGCCGCGCCGCATGTCCGACTTGTCGTGATAAAGCTTCCCGACGCCACGCGCTCGCGTGCTCGGATGGGCGAAGGCAACAATCAGTGTCGATCCAGGGAAAGCATCCGTGCGGATCTCCGCGAGAGCCAGCGGATCGCTGCCTTCCATTTCGTCCTGCATCGAATCGTATTCATCAACAAAGACGTACTTGTAGGGCGAGCTCTGAAGATTCAGGATCGACCTTCCGCCCTGAAGCACTACCTTGCAGTCGGCAAAGCGCTTCACGTGCGTAAGGCTTCCAGTTCCGCGCCCCGTCAGCGACTTGCGCGCCAGCGGTTCGCAGTTCTCGACCAACGGATCGAAGCGTTCACGCGCGAAGCTGCGTGCGAGCTCATCCTTTGAAAGCATGTAGAGCGCCGGGCCAGGGTATTCATCGAGCAGGTGGCCCAGCGCGTTGATCATCGCTTCGCTTCCGCCGCCTTGCCCCGACTTCATCAAGGCAACGCCGCGCTTACCCTTCGCGAGCGCTTCATCAATCGCATCCTGAATTCCGGCGAGGTACGGGAAATAGTCGTTCGACCAGCGGCCCGGCTTTTCCGTGGTTCCTTCCTTCAGATAGCGATGCCGTTCCGCCCACTGGCTGGTAAGCATCCGCGCCGGCGGCCGCAACACGGCCGCCGCGACTTCAAGCAGATCCCTTCCACCCACATCAAGGTGGTGGCGGAGGTTTTCGGCGGTAGCGGCGGAAATCATTCCTTCGCTTCTCCCTCGGCATGAATCAGGGCGTCGATCTCGTCAGCGCAGATCGCACGCAATTCGCGGCCGTGCGTTTCCACCCAGGCGCGCATGACGCGCCGGCGTTCATCGGTTGGCAACGCTTGGAATGCGGTATCGGCCTGCCACTGTTCGACCTGGGACGCGAGTAGGTTTTCCAGCGTGTTCAAGATGGCAATCAGTTTCAGCGTCAGAGCGCCGGCCACGGCCTTGGCCGAGTCGCGCGGAATGTATTCACCACGCTTGACCATGAGCTCGAAATCTTCGCGTTCGCCGCGCCGCAATTCTTCCAGCGCGCGCGCTACGGTGTCAGCGTCCTTCACGGTGCCGTTACCACTGACTAAGCCGCGCGCGAACTTTCTGGCCACAAGTTGCAGGGTGGCGTTTCGGATCGCCTCGGGCGTGGCCTCACCAGACAATAGGGTCTTGATGTCATCGTCGTTCGAGTCATGCGCGGGCATCGATGCAGGTGCAGCGATGCGCTTACCGTTTGCAGCAGCCAGGCGGCGGATCTCGGCAGGGTCATAGTTGCCTTTGGTATCCTGTTGCGGAAACCAAGGTTCATTGCGCCACCGGGAAACGGTGGCCTTATCAACACTTAGCTCATTCGCCAGTTGCGTAAGAGTCATGCCGACACCCTAAAACGTTGCGTTGCAACAAAGCCCCAGGCACTTCTAAATTTTTTGGCGCGCGATTTTTTCACCCCGATAAGCCCCCGGCTGCCGGAAGGACCCGTGAACGCGCTGAAATGACCCGCCATGGACGGAAAAGGACGGCGCATGGACGGCACTAACTCTTTACTTCCCATTCCCTTCCCTCCCTTCCGTCTATGTGTCTGTGTGATCTAGAAACTTAATGAGAGCAGGTAAGGCAATCGGATGCTTCGGCATGCCCGCATTAAGTTTTACTTTTTCACGGACGCATGGACGGATGCGACTTAATCGCTTGAGCTCGCAAGCTTTGATTCCGTCCATGGAACGTCCGAGCGTTCATCAAAAGATGGACGCGGCATCCTTTTCCTCCGTACGCTTTAGGTACACGCCCACAAGGCGCGTATAGGCGCGGTCACCCGACGTTGCCCGCTGAAGCAGACCACCAAGTCCGCCGGCCTTTTTCTTCCGCTCAAGTTTCTCCACCGGGGTTGGCCAATTTCGCATCAGCCACTTGCGCAACTCGCCGATCATGTTGTCGCCGTAGAGCCCTTTTTTCTGATTGTTCCGATCACACCAATTCTTATAGGCCCGCGTTACATCGTCCTTATGAACCTCGGTCAACGCACTGCCGCGTTCGATGCCGGGTAAATCGATCCCGATCTCTTCATCAAAGAAATTGATCTCCTTGTGCACCAGCGTTTTTCCGCGAGAAATCGAGCTCCGCAGCACCACCCCCTTGGAGAATCCATGGTGGCGCTGGCGGTGAAAGCCGGCCAAGGCCCAATTGAATATGCCGCTGATTTCTTTCGCGATCAGCTTCTGAGCCAGGGCGGGGATGCGCTTTTCAACCGGCACGCTTTCCCACTGGATGAGCAGCATGCGCCGCCAGATACCTTCCGTACGATCTCGGAACGGCGGGAGAGTATTGCAATTCATGACGAACTTTGTGCCGATAATTTCGTTCAACGGAGATAGGTATTTTCGCTGAATATTGACGCGATCGCCGCCGGTCATTGCCTTGATCTGACCCTCTGCAACCTTGTCCATTTCGGCCGTGTCGCCGGTGACGTTCAGCAGCTTCCCAGGCAGATCCATCAGGGCATGCGTAAGGTGCGGATCGAACGCTTCGAGACCTAGGCCCGATGTATTTTCCACGCCCACCAAGGCCGTATAGATCTCGGCAAGCTGGCTCTTGCCGTCGCCACCAGGTCCGTAATTCAGCATGAAGACGTTGTGCGGATTCAGCGGCTCGTACAGGTAGCCGGCGAATTCCTGGATAATGTGCTGCGTCTCGATCGTGAAATACCGCACCCCTTCCCTCATCTCGGGACAATCCGCCGGCGGGCCGTCTGGCGCTTTCTCGATCCACTCGTTGAATTCGAGACTCGGTTCGGTGAGCGCTGCATCCGGCGCAAGCTGCACGCGCCGGCAGTGTCGGGGACAGGCGGCCAATAGCTTCCACGCCGGCGCGTCATCGTCCTCCGTCACGAGTTCGAACGGCGGGTGCCACAAAGCCAGCGCGGCCAGAAATTCAGGGCAGGTGGCCTCGGGGTTGAAATCGTACGGCAGGCAGACATGCGACCAAAAGCGCGGATCGTGGGGCAGGCAAGGATCATCGGGCCGCAACACATTAAAAATTCCATTGGTAAAGGCGAGGTATTTCCCCTCGGGGTCTAGGCCCATTTCGTCCGTACACTCGGCCCAGATCCAATTCGGCCGGTCGATCGAACTATCCAACTCGCATGGCCCAAGCAGCGCCATTTGCAGATTGTTGACGGCCGTAACAGTGACGTTCACACCTTTCAGCGTGAGCCACCGCACAAGCATGGCCTTGAAATTCTTCTCTTCACGCGCGCGATAGCAGGCCAGTTTCTTGGTCCAGACAAACCATTCGCCTTTCCAAAATCGGATGGCACCCTCGAATTCCGCGATGAAGGTGCGCGCGATCTGCGGCCAGTCGGTGGCATCGCCTTCGCCGAAGAACTTCACGCTTGCCGGCCGGTAATCGCTACCCATCTTTTCGGCGCGTTCGCGCTCGATCGCGGCGCGCGCCTGCTTGATGGCCAGGTTGTATTCGGGCTTGGTCAACCCGAGCCCCGTGTCCTTCGCGCAGATCGCCTGCTGCACGCGCGCCTTGGTAAGCACCGGCGCACCGTCGAGCGCCTCCACCACCGACTGAAAGAGCTTCAGGCCTTCGCGATCGCGTTCGAGCCCTTCAAGCTTCACGATCCGCGTCAGTTCGTCGGGAAACTTCTCATCCACCCACGCCCCGTGGTCGCCCTCGGGAATCTCCGGTAGGTTGCTCTTTTTGCCGCCGCCGGCGCGCGCGCCTTTGCCAAGGTCCGGATTACCCGAATCCTGCCGGGCCAGGTGGACCACGCTGCCGAAACTCAGCCCGCTATTGCGGCCGAAACTCTGCCACTTCCGCGCGCACTCGCCTTCCTTGTATTTCCCGCTGAGACGCGACCATTCTTCCCAGAGGTCGAGGTACGCCGGATTCTCGGCATGAATACACATGCCGACCGTGCGCCAATCGTCGTATGCATCCGCGCGCGACGGCGAAAGCCCCGCGAGGATCTCGCGCACATACTCCCGCGACTTCGGCCCAGACAGAGCCGCCGCCGGTGCAGGCGATGACGGCTTCGCGGCCGGTTCGCTCTCGCGCACCGACGCGGCATCGGCTTGAGCGCGCCGCGCCCATTCGGGTAACTCGATCGGTTCGGTCATTTCTCGCCTTGGATGAGTTTGAAACTGTTCGCGTGAGCGGGCCGGCGCGTCCAGAGCCAGAATTGCTGACGGCCGATCGGTCCACGATCGGCACGCAGGCCCAGCGCGTCCACGGCCGCGCGGGCAATCTCGACGCCTTTTTCCTTGGGGATCGGCGCGGGCAGAATGGTCCGAACGTGGCAGCCAAGCCCGTTGCGGGAATGCCGAACCTCGGCCGCGCCGCGCAGGTAGTGCCACAGGCCCATGGCAGAAGCGACCGCCGCGTCGCTGCTCGGGTAACTCGCGCGGATCTCGCGGCCGTCCTTGTCCTTGCCTAGCACCGCGCCGTGATCGCCTACGTCGAAGTCCCACCCGAGCCAATCAAAGGCATTCTCGCGCAAGCCAGTACAGCCAAGCGACAGAATGCCGGCGGGCAAGGGCGCGTCGGCCTTGACGGCCTGCACGTCCTTGTTCTTGGGCCGGTTGGGAAGCTGGACGATCAACTCAGACAGCCGCCAATACTTCGCGGTCCAGCCCCATAGCGGCTGTTCCGTGATCCATTCAATGACGTCTCGGTACGTCTTAAAGTTTTCGCTCATGCAGCATCCGTGGACCCCCCCACGTTGCCGTGCTACGCCTTCAGTGCGTCTCGGAACAATGGCCGCTTCTGATTCTCAACGATCACGCGCGCGAAATGGGCCAGGTCGTTTTTGTAGAGCCCGTGGCGCTTCACGATCTCGCGAAATTCTTCGAGGTCGTGCTTCCGGATGCGATAGACCGGCTTGCCCGTTTCGTCCTTCTTGACCTGGCCATCCTCATCCACCGACACCGAGCAATGGCAGAGCTCGTGATCGATGAGCGCGCGTAGCAGCTTCACGCCGAACGTTTCTTTGTTGTCGAGCACGATTTCATGCACCAGGATCACGAAGTCGAAGCCGTGAAGCTGCCGATCCAGTTCCGTCACGCGCCGGCACTGCCCCAGGATCTGGCGGCCGTCCTTGTCGGCCTTCCAGCCCAGCTTGCGCGCGAGCGCGATCTTGGGCTTCGTGTCCTTCATGCGTTCCTGATGCTGCTCCTTGTACGTCTCATCCAGCAGCGCGTACAATTCGGGCTGCTCCCGACGTTCCAACAGAATCACACTCAATTTCTTGCGAGCCATCGTTCGTGTCCTTCTCCCCCGCCACAGGTCTGCGACTTGAAGGCCAAGTGTGTCAAGACCCTACCCTTCGAATTTTTCTAGGCCTCGCGCTTGAACAATTCGCCTTCCTTCGCTTCAACAGCCGATGAATTCAGCCAAAGGCACTCGATCCTTTGCCGCGCACCATCGGCTAAAGCAGCGCGTTCAACTCGAATCCAACCTTTTAAATGCTGATCGTAGAGCGGGCTCGGATAGCCAGAGAGCACCACCATGCCGCGCAGCGTCGGCAGGAAATCAAGAAGCTCGCGATGATCCTGCTCCGTCATTTCATGGCGGTAGGCGTGATACTTCCCTCCGCACTTTCTCGATTTCGAGCTGCGTGTTTCGGGAAGATAGGGCGGGTCCACGTAATGCAGGGTGAAAATCTCATCCGCAGTGCGCATGACATCCAGGGCAGGCCGCGATTCGATGACCACAGAGCGTAGCCGTTCAACTATGCCGCGCAGGGCAAGCGGGTAATTGGCCCAGTCATGCGCCGGCGTTGTACAAGAGCGATCGCTGTACGCCCGGAAACCCGTAGTGACATCCCGATTAAACCCGTCAGAGCCAAAACCCATAAAGCTGCGAATCACCAGACGCCGGGCCTCTTCCACCGGATCAATTGCCACTTCATAAGCCAGATCGAATTCCTTTCGAGCGAAGGGAGTTAGGCGCAATGCTTCGATCAGTTCGTTGGCGCGCGGCCCGCGAAGAACCTGGAAGAGATTGACCACCAAATCATCCAGGTCGTTATAGATTTCGCTGTGTGCTGGCTTCTTGCGAAGCAAAACACTGCCCGCGCCTCCGTAAGGCTCGCAATAGCGCCGATGCGCCGGCAGGTGCTGGATGATCCAAGGAGCGAGCAGCCATTTGCCGCCGTGCCAACGCAGCAGCGGCCGAGTAACTTTTTTCATGCCGCTACCTCCGCAAGCATGTGCTGGGGCAGATTCGCACGCAGCAGCGCGCAAGGCATGATGGGTGGAACGCTATTGCCGATGCGCGCGACTTGGTTGGTCGCGGTGCCCGTCAGCAAATACGAATCAGGGAAGCCCTGGCAGCGCGCGAGTTCGCGCGGGGTCAACATGCGCATGCCGATATCTACGATCATCCAGGGCTCGCCGTAAATCATCACGAGCCCGAAGCGTGCGCGACTGGTGGCCGTATCGAGTGGCGCGCGAAGGTCCTGCCCCGTCGCGGTGCCGTAGTATTTCACCAGGAAGGCCATCACGGCCGCGTGGTTCCGCCCGTCGGCTCGAACGGTGCGCAGCGGGTCGGACCACTGCTTTTCGCCGTGATTCATATGGACTAGGTACGCGGAAACGATCTGGCTCTGTGTTCCGCGCGTGGTCTGCGTCGGGAGGGGATTGCGCAGATCCGTACCGACCTGGCCGCCGAAGTGCTTCGCCAGGAAAGCAGTCACCAAGGCATGCTTGCCACCGCCGGCCACCACCGTTCCAAGGGGGGAATGCAGATCGAGAGCGCGCGGCGCTTGCCCTTCGCGTTCACCATAACCCATCTGAACAAGCGTGGGCGCGATCAACAGATGCTCGGCCTTGCTCGTTACCGTCGTGAGCGGATCTTGGGCTTCGTACGTGTATGAACCGTTGCCGCCATTCTGCCCCAGCCGCGCAACGTAGGGCGTAATCAGGGCGTGCGCGTCACGCGCGCCCGTAATCGTTTTGAACGGCTCGGCCGCGCCATGCCCACGGAATTCGCGACCTTGGTGATTCAACGTCACGACAAAGGGCTCGGCGGCATTGAAGACATAGCGCCAAAGCCCCTGCGCGATGCGGCCCAGCGTGTTATCGACCAACGGCCGCTTGAGTCCCAGGGCGCGAGCTTCCTCCGGTGACATGAAGATCGAGGGGCACGGGATCGACCAATCGATGCACTCGGCCGCCGAGCGGTACGGCTTGAGCCCCAGCAACTCGCATCGATCGGCCGGCGCGTGCGTAGGCGCGGGCCAGCGGATCGGCTGCTTGTCGCAACGCGCGATCAGGAATAGCCGCCGGCGATGCGTAGGCGCACCGTAGTCGGCTGCGTCGAGATCTCGGAAGCCAACGTCGTACCCAAGCCCACGCAACCGCCCGACAAAGCGCTTGAAGGAATGGCCCTTGCGGCTGGGATCGGGGATCAGAACCGGATTGCCGTGCAGATCCTGGACAGGCCGGCCGCGCCCGTCGAGCTTCGGGATCAGCGGCCCCCAATCCTGAAACTCGCGCACGTTCTCCAGCATGATGATGCGCGGCTTCGCATGCTGCGCCCAATGCACGGCCACCCACGCAAGGCCACGCACGCGCGGGCTTACCGGCTGCGAACCTTTCGCGCGGGAGAAATGCCGGCAGTCAGGAGAAAACCAACAGAGTTGCACGCGGCGCTTGCCGCAGACCTTGCGCGGGTCCACCTTCCAGACGTTCTCCTGAAAGTGCAGGGTCTCGGGATGGTTGGCGCGGTGCATCTCGATCGCGCCTTCATCGTGGTTGATGGCGATGTCAGGCGAGCGGCCCAGCGCCCAATGGATGCCCAGCGAAGCCCCACCGCCGCCGGCAAAGGAATCGACGATCAAATCGTTCACGGTTGGGCCTCCGGAACCGGCCGCGCGGCGGCCTTCAGGCGCTCGATGCAGGCAACATGTTCAGCGATCGCGGTGTCGGGAGGGAGGTCCAGCAGGTGCTTCAAGTACTCGCCGGCCATCAATCCGACTTGATGCCCATCCAAGCCGCAGGGCCGGCGCAAGTCCTTATTCGTATAGACGTTTACAATAGTCGGCGGCCGAGCAAAGAGGTTCGAATCCCCCTGGGGACGCCACTCAAGTCCGACCCTTTTGCACAGGTTTTTGCTCAGGTATGGCGCGCCAACCGTCAGGTCCTGCTGGTTGCTCGTCAAAAATTCGCAGCCGCAACCTGATCGAAACACATGCAAAAGGTAAAATTTGACTTTGAGCATAGCCAAAATATGATCGGCGACAATCAATCAAATTGCAGGCGAGGTTCCTATGCCCGACGATTTCGACGTACGCCCACCCAAGCCCGATTCCATCAACGTCACGCGGGTTGATCCCATCCACGAACGTCAGGCGCTGCAAGCCTACCGTTCACGCAATACACCCCAATCTCAAAACTGGGGCGCGTTCTGCTTCATGCTCCTTGTATTTCTTGGCTTGGTCTTTGGCGCGGGATACGCGCTTCAGTCGGGGTGGCTCTCCGCCAAGCCCACACTCGATAAGGCGCCGGCCAAAATCGAGGCCGCGGTCAAGCCGGTCACCGACGGGATCGTCGGGCAGCAGGTGTTGTTGGGCGAGTACCTTGTTCAGATCGATGCCTGTTTTTCCACGATGTACAACGACCGCGGAGTTCGGTACGCCATCGTGCAGGGCACCATTGCGAACGCCACGAAGGAGCCCGTTGAGGCCGCCTCCATAGAACTTTTCCTCTACGATCATTACGGCAATAAGCACGCCTCGATTCAGCAGGGCGGCAGCTATAAGCCCAATATTCGAATCAACCCCATGCTTGGCTACGACCAGACTTGGGCATTTCTCATTCCTGCCGGGATCAAGATGGAACGGGGCATGTTTGAACTCAAGGGCACGCGCGTGACCATCGACCTGAACACGGTTACGCCGGAGATCGAACGTCAGATCAAAGCGCAGGAGCGCGACCGCCAAGCGAAGGCGGAGCGCGACCTGCAAATGAAACTCGACTTTGAAGCGCAAGCGGCGGCGGCGGCCGACCGGGGCGTGCAGGAAGCCGCCGAAAGGCAGCGTCAGGCAGAGATTGCGCGCGAAGCCAAAGCCAAGGCGGCCGAGGAACAACGTCTGGCGGATGTGCAGGCGCAATACGAGCTGGCCGTGCAACGGCTCCCCGAACTTCAGCGCCAACTGGATAGCTCCGAACTCAAACTCACCCGCGCGCGCAAAAGTATCGAGAATATCTCCTACGACCGATCGGTTTCCTTGAGGGAATCTGCAAGCATCCAAAGGAAGATCGACCAACTTCAGGCCACCGTCACGAACCTGCGCCAGGCGGTTGCCACGAGCGGGCGACAAGATTCTCAGTATTCCGGTCAATTGGGACAGGCCCTTCGCGAGCAGGCCGCCGAGCAAGCCAAATTGACAAAGGTCGAAGAGTACCTGCGGCAACTCGAGCGCGAACTTATTCAGGCAAGGGCCGACGCCAAGAATGCCGAAAAAGAAAAGGACCTCGCATCGAATGCGGTGGCCGACTGCAAAGAGACGATCGCACAGTCGAAGAATGAACTAAAGCAACAGAATCAGGACCACGAACTTGCCGCGCCTCCACCCCCGCCGCCTCAGGAATAGGCCATCGCTCCAATTTCCGATTTCTCGCGCGTAATTCCTGTTACGGATGCGCGGGGGCGGCAGTACATAGTAGGCGGCCTGGCCGGCCGCCTGGCGGAGGTGCTCGCGCGATGCCTTCCTTTGTTCTGATTCCCGGGGCCTGGCACGGCGGGTGGTGCTGGCGCAGGCTCCTGCCGCTGCTGCGCGCGGCGGGGCACGAGGCCTTTCCGGTCACGCTGACGGGCCTGGGGGAACGCGCGCATCTGGCCGCGCCGGACGTGGGCCTGGCCACGCACATCCAGGACGTGCTGGGCGTGCTCGCCGCCGAGGACCTTCGCGAGGTGGTCCTGGTCGGGCACAGCTACGCCGGGTGCGTGGCCACAGGTGCGGCCTCGCGCGCGCCGGACCGGATCGCGCACCTGGCGATTCTCGACGGGTTCCTGCCGGAAGACGGCCAGTCGCTCGCGCAGTTGAAAGGCGCGGCCTTTGTCGAACGCGTCACGGCGCGGGCCGCGCGCGCCGGCTGCCCCTGGCTGGTTCCGCCGCCCGACGACGACGACTTCGGCGTCACCGATCCCGCCGACCTGGCGTGGATGAAGGCGCGCCTCACGCCGCAGCCGCTCCAGACCTTCCTGGAACCCGTCGCGCTGGCGCGGCCGGTCGAACGCGAGGCCTTCGGCAAGACGTTCATCCAGTGCCGGCTGCCGGGCGAGGCGCGCTGGCGCTCGCCGAATCCCGCCTTCCGCGACGTGGAAATGGAAGCCGGCCACGACGCCATGATCTCGGCGCCGCGCGCGCTCGCGGACCTGCTGCTGGGACTGCGCTAGCTTTTCACGCCCCACGTTCGCGCTTGGCCGCGGTCAATCCCGGTAGAGGAAGCGCGTCAGGTCCAGGTTGTGCCGGATCTCGTCCGCGGGCGGCAGGTCGCGGCAGTTCCAGAAAACCAGCGGGACGTCCAGTTCGTGCAGCGACCCGTGGGAACGGTAGGCCGGCTCGAGTTCCTCCATCTCCGCGTGCGTCTCGCCGAAGACGGTGTCCCGGTCGCCGAGCACGACCAGTTCGCCGATGCGTTCGGGCATCAGGTTGAAGCGCTCGGCGGCCTCCGTGCGCGTCAGCACGGCTTCGACGCCTTCCAGCCCCGAGACGATGCGCACGGCCTCGGCCTGGTCGGCGGGCGACTTGAGCCAGACCCAGCAGGTGCCGCCGAAGGTGCGGTGGTGCTTCACGTAGCGGTCGCGTTCGGCCGAGAGCGCGAAGCGGAGTTCGAGCCCGCGGTTGCGGCAGGCGCGGGCGAGGTCCCAGCAGCGCTTCTTGTAGTTCATGCCGTGGTCGGCGGTGAGCAGGAAGGCGGCGTCCGGCGCGGCCCGGCGCGCTTCGCCCAGCAGGTCGTCGAGGCGCTTGAGGTGTTCCTTCGATTCCGGGGCCTGGGGCGGCCATTCGTGCATCGGGTAGTCGGTGATGTGGACGTAGATGCAGCCGATCTCGGGGCGGTTCTTCAGGAGATCGACGGCGACTTCCCAGAGCCAGTAGTTGATCTCGCGGCTGTAGATGTTCCCGGGCTTGCCGTACTTCGCGACGAATTCTTCGGAGGGCGTCTCGGCCGCGACGGCGATGTCGGCTTCGCGCGCGAGCAGGTTGATGGTCTTCTTCTTGCAGGTCAGGAGCGCGGTCTGGATGCCGCGGGCGCGCGCGCGCTGGATCAGCGTCGGGTGGCGGATGAAGTCCGCGTTTTCCATGTACTCGGCTTCGCCGGTGGCCTCGTCCAGGTAGCTGTTGCCGGTGATGCCGTGGTCGCGCGCCCAGGCGCCGCAGCAGATCGAGACGTTGTTGGCGTTGGTCACCGAAGGCATCACGGCCTGGACGGCCTTGAAGAAGCCTTCGGCGGCCATCGCGCGGAAATGCGGCATCTCGCTCAGGCCGTAGTAGTCCATGCCCAGCCCGTCGTACATGCCCACCACGACCCGCTGCCCTTTTTGAACGATCATGCGTCCTCCTTGCCTGCCTACCCCACGCGCCCCGAGAGGAAATCCCGCGCGAGCACCGTCTGGGGATGATTGAATACGTCCCGCGTCCGGCCCGATTCGACCAGTTGCCCGTCCATCATGAAAAGCACGCGCGAGCTGATGCGGCTGGCCTGCGCGAGGTTGTGCGTGACGATCGCGATCGGGTAGGCCTCCCGCAGGCGCAGGATGTGGTCTTCGATCACCTGGGTCGCGGCCGGGTCGAGCGAGGCGCACGGTTCGTCCATCAGCAGCACGGCCGGCTCGTTGGCCAGCGTCCGCGCCAGGCAGAGGCGCTGCTGCTGCCCGCCGGAGAGCCGGTGCGCCGGCACGCCCAGGCGGTCCTTCACTTCGGCCCACAGCCCGACCTGCGTGAGGTAGCGTTCGACGATCTGGTCCGGCTTTTCGCCGCGCAAAAGCCCGTGAAAGCGCGTGCCGAAGAGCACGTTTTCGCGGATCGAGAGCGGGAAGACGACCGGGCGCTGGTGGATGATGCCGATGGTCTTGCGCACCGAACGCGGGTCCACCGAAGCGCCGTACAGGTCGGCCCCGCGGTAGAGCACCCGGCCGCAGACCACCACGGCCGCCGCGAGTTCCAAGGTGCGGTTGAGCGACTTCAGGAAGGTCGTCTTCCCGCAGCCCGACGGCCCCAGGATCGCGGTCACTTCGCCCTCGTGAATCTCGCACGAGACGCCCTTCAGCGCGTGATGCGCGCCGTAGCGGACGTCGAGGCCGCGCACGTCGAAGACGGCCGGCGCCGAGGGGCGTTCCGCGCGCGCGGCGGCCGCGTCCGGCCGGGGACTGGTGGACAGGGTCATGACGGTGCCCGCTTCCCGTTCGCTCATGCCTTCTTCCGCGCCATCCACAGCCGCAGCGCCATCGCCGCGCCGTTCGTGCACAGCAGGCCCGCCACCAGCACCAGCGCCGTGCCGTAGGCGTGCGGAAAACTGACCGCTTCGCTGACCAGGTAGTACAGGTGCGTCGGCAGCGTCATCACCGGCCGCGAAAGGTCCATCCCGCCGCGCGAATAGACCACGCTGGCCGTGAAGAGCACCGGCGCCGCCGATCCCACCGCGTGCCCCGCCGCGAGCACCGTGGCCGCGAGAATCCCCGGCATCGCGCCCGGCAGCAGCACGCGCCGCACCAGGTACCACTTGGAGATGCCCAGCCCCAGGCCGGCCTCGTGGTACGCGCCGCCGGCGGCCTCGAAGGCCTCCTGCGCGCCGATCAGAATCACCGGCAGCATCACGAAGCCGAGCGTCAGCCCGCCCGAGAGCAGCGAGATCTTGAAGTTCAGGAAGACCGCCAGGAACGCGTAGCCGAAGAGCCCGTACAGGATCGACGGGACGGCGGCGAGGCATTCGAACCCGAAGCGGAACCAGGCCGGCCAGCGTTTCCGCGGCGCGTACTCCGCCAGAAAGAGCGCGCTTGCCACGCCCAGCGGCCAGGCGAAGAGCAGGCCCAGGCCCGTCAGCGCCAGCGAGCCCAGGATCGCGGGCCCGATGCCGCCGCCGCTGCCCACGGGATTCCCGCGCGGCGCGTCGAAGAGGAAGTTCCAGGAAACGTGCTCGAGGCCCTTCGCCAGCAGGTACGCGACGATCGCGACCGGCAGCAGGATGCCGGCCAGGCCCATGGCCCACCCGGCGGCCGTGCACGCGGCGTCGGCCAGGCGGCGGCGGGGCGGGAGCGCTTCAAGCAGCGTGGGAGCGGACATGGCGCATCCAGCGGGTTTTCAGGGACCAGATGCCCATATTGATCAGCAGCGTGACGAGCATCAGCACCAGCCCGGCGGCGAAGAGCGCGTGGTACTTCTCGCTGCCCAGGCCGGCCTCCCCGAGTTCCGTCGCGAGCAGCGCCGTGAGCGGCTGGCCGCGGTCGAGCAAGCCGCCGGGCAGCGCCACCGCGTTGCCCGCCAGGAGCAGCACCGCGAGGGTCTCGCCCATCGCGCGCGCGAAGCCCAGCGCCACGCCGGCGAAGATGCCCGGCAGCGCGCGCGGCAAGGCGATCCGCCGGATCATGTGCGCGCGCGTGATGCCCAGCGAGAGCGCGGCCTCGCGGAGTTCGCGCGGGACCGCCCGCAGGGCTTCGTAGGAGGTGCTCGCGACGAACGGCAGGACCATGATCGAAAGGATCAGCCCCGCGGCCAGGATGCATTCGCCCGCCGGCATCCCCCACCACCATTCGAAGGCCTTGACCAGCGTGACGCTGCCGAAGAAGCCGTAGACGACGCTGGGAATTCCGGCGAGCAGTTCCAGGCAGGGCTGGAGCACCGCGCGCAGCGCCGGCGGGGCGATCTCGCTGCTGAAGACCGCGATGCCGAGCCCGAAGGGCACGGCCACGAGCAGCGCCACGCCCGCGACCAGCAGCGTGGAAAGCCACGCGTGCCGGATGCCGAGCAGCGGCGGTTCGGCCAGCGGCTGCCACGGGTCGCCGTACAGAAAGCCGGCCAGCCGGACCGACGAGAGCACCGGCCAGGCCTCGCGCGCAACGAAGAACAGGATGAAGACCAGCACCGAGCACGAAAACAGGAGCGTGACCCAGCCGCTCCAGCGAACGGCCGGGTCGCTCCATGCCCATCCGATCTTCGGCCAGCGAAAAGCCCGCGGGTCCGTGGCGGCCGGCTCCGCCACTACTGTTCCGCGTCCTTCACGGCCACGTACCCCTGCTTGGAGACGAGCTTCTGGCCCGCGTCGCCGAGGATGAACTCGATGAACTTCTTCGCCTTGGCGCTCGGTTCGCCCTTGACCAGCAGCAGCAGCGGGCGCGAGAGCTTGTACGTGCCGTTGATCACGTTCGCGTTCGTGGGCGCGACGCCGTCGAGTTCGAAGGCCTTCAGCTTCTCGCTCTGGTTCACCAGCCCCGAGGAGATGTAGGCGACGGCGTTGACGTTCTCTTCCAGCTTTTTCAGCAGCGCGCCCTGGCTGGGCAGTTGCATGGCTTTGTCGGAGACGGGGCGATCCTTCATGATCACGTCCTTCATGATCTCGGCCGCGCCCGCGCCCGCGTCGCGCACGAACAGGACGATCTCGGTCTCCGGCAGTTCCGGGTCGAGGTCCTTGTAGGTCTTGTACTCGCCGGCGAAGAGCTTGGCGGCTTCCTCGCTGGTGAAGCCGGTCTTCTTCCTGGCCAGCGGGTTGTCTTTATTGACGGCGATGGCGACGCAGTCCTTGCCGACCAGGAACGTCTTGTGCTCGCCCAGCTTCTCGGCCTCCTTGGCCTTCAGGTCGCGCGAGGCCATGCCGATGTGCACGCTGCCGTTGATCGCGCCGCGCACGCCAAAGCCCGAACCGCCGCCGGTGACGAAGATCAGGGTCTCCTGTTCCGGCAGGGAGGCGTCGGCCTTGTTCCAGGTGCCGTACTTTTCCATGAAGTCGCTGGCCGCCTGGGCCATGACGGGCAGGAGGGTGGTGGAACCGCCGCAGCGCACCGACTCGTCTTCCGCGCGGCCGTTTCCGGCCGAAAAAGCTGCGAAAATGGCGATTGCGAGCGCCATTAAAAAAGATTTTGCATACATCTTATTTGTCCCTTTCATTTTTTAAGTAATGGTCGTCTTGCGCCCGCCCGGGAGGCAAGTATCATGCGGGCATTGGTATAACTTTTTTGTTAAGAATTTGTGCTCGTCATGCAAAAATCTTTGGGGGCAGCATGAATCCAACCTGGCTACGAACGCTTCTGACGGTGCGCGCCCATCGCAATTTCACGTATGCCGCGGACGAACTGCACGTTTCGCAGCCCGCCGTATCGCGGCAAATCCGGCAGCTTGAAGAAGATGTAGGCGTGCCTCTGGTCGAGCAGGTGGGTAAGTACGTGGACCTGACGCCGGCGGGCGTGGTGCTGGCCGAGGAGGCCGAGCGCCTGCTGGGGGACATGGACCGGACCCGCGAGCGCCTGCAGGCCTTCGCGACGCCTTCGGCGGGCGGGCTGCGCATCGGCACCAGCACCACCACCGGCATCTACCTGCTGCCGAAAATCCTGCACGTTTTCTGCCGGGATTACCCGGACGTGGAGATCGATTTTAAGGTCGAAAATTCGCGCATAATCGAGCGCGGGGTGCTCGCCAACGAGTTCGACCTCGGCTTCGTCGCTTCGCCGCCGGAAGCGCCGGAGATCGTCGCCGAGGCGCTGCTGCAGGACGAGATGACGTGCTTCGCCGCGCCGCACCACCCGCTGGCGGGCGAGATCCGCTGCACGCCGAAGCAGCTCGCCGAGGCCACCTGGATCATGCGCGAGGAGGGTTCGGCCACGCGCGCGCAATGCGACCGGTTCATGAGCAAGCTGGGCATTCAGCCCCGGCGCCGCATCGAGCTGACGCAGCCCGAGACGATCAAGGAGCTGGTCGCCACGGGGCTGGGCATCAGCTTTCTTTCGACGTTCATGGTCGAGGTGGAACTGGCGGAGAAGCGCCTGGCGGCGCTGCGGACGCCCGGCGCGCGGATGGAGCGGACGCTCTTCCTGCTCACGCACCGGCGCAAGCGGGTCTCGCCCGTGCACACGGCCTTTCGGGATACGCTGGACCGGTTCCTGAGCGAGAGCAGCCGCAGGCGCAAGGGCGCCTGAGCGCGGTCAGTTGCCGGAGACGAGATGTTCGGCCTGGAGCGCGGCGAGGCGTTCGGCCTGGCGCTTGCGCTCGAGGGACTGGAAGAGCTTGACGCGGTTGCGGTCGCCTTCCGCTTCGCCCATCCCGAGCCACGACTTCCACGGCGCGGCGCGGTAGCCGTAATCGACCCCGTACGCGGCGATCAGCGCCTTCTGCGCGGCCTTGCTCACGTCGTAGGCGTTCGAATCGATGAGCCGGAGCAGGTCGGGCACGGCCTCGGCCTGGGGCGCTTCGGCGAGCGCCTTCATCAGCGCGACCTGCACGCGCTCGTCGGTTTCGAGCTGCAGCATCGAACAGAGCATGCCGGCGACGAACGGATCGCGGCCTAGGCCCTGGATGGCCAGGATGCGGACCTGGGGGTCGGCGTCGCGCGAGAGGCCGGCGAGCATGCTCTGCGCGTGCGAGGCCGGCAGTTCGACGACGGCGCGGGCGATGGAGACGCGTTCGGCGCCCTTCAAGGCGCCCAGGCGCGCTTCGAGGTGGCGCGCGAGCTGCGCGGCGGTCTCGGGCGCGCGGGCGAGCCGGCCGAGCGCCGCGGCGGCGTTTTCGCGCTGGTAGTCCTCGCCCTTTTCGAGCGTCTCCGTGAGCATGGGCAGGTCTTCGGCCTTCGCGCAATCGGCGAAGGCTTCCCAGGCCCACTGGCGGAGCACCGGGTAGCGGTCCTGCTTCATCGACTGGAGGCAGAATTCGCGGGATTCGGCGCCGCCCAGCTTGCCCAGGGCCGCGACGAGGTTGTTGGGAATCTTGGCCGGATCGGCGAGCGCCTTGACGACCATCGGGCGGACGGCCTCGGCGGCCTTCAGTTCGGCGGCGGCGTCGCAGAGCCACGGGAGGGCGCGTTCGTTGGCGGCGGCGATGGCGGCGGGCAACTGGCGCGCGCCGAAATCGCGCATGTTCACGAGGGCGCGGCAGGCGGCGGCCTTCTCGTAGCTGGAGCCCTTGTCCAGCAGTTCCAGGATGCGCTTCATGCGCGCGGCGGCGTCGGTCTCGCTCAGCACCGGCGCGCGGAATTCGTCGAGTTCGGGCAGTTCGGGGGCCGCGGGTTTCGCGGGGGCAAGGGCAGGCGCCATGGGCGCGCGTTCGGATGCGCCCATGGGCGCCAGCGGCAGCGCGCCTGGGGAAGAGACGGCTGCCTGAGACGATTCGGACGTTTCCGCGGCGGCGGGCTCCGCGGCCGCGGCCTCCTGTTCGGCGTTGCGCAGGTGGCGCGCGGCCAGGGCGCCGCCGATGCAGAGCACCAGCAGCAGCGGCACGGCAAGCAGGACCAGGTGCGGCGCCGCACCGGCCGGCGGGCGGCCCTTGGTCTTGGGCGCGAACTTCACTTGGGGCTTCTTGTCGTCGTAGAGGGGCCGGGCAAGCATGGGTTCGTTCCTTTGTCGTTCGGTGTTCCGCATCCGGTGCGTGCCGCTTACGGCACCGGCAGCTTGCGCCAGGAGACGACCTGCATGGAGGAGAGCACCTTCACCGTCGCGTTCGTCAGGGCCTCGGTGGAGTAGACCAGGCTGCCGCCGCCGCTGGTGTTGGCGAGGTTTTCGAGGTAGATGGTGCCGGTCTGGCCGTTGCCGGGCTTCTGGTTGCGCTCGTAGACGATCCCGCCGCCGATGATGTGCCCGCCGCCGTTGTTGCCGCTGCCGCGCAGGTCGATGGGCGTGCCGTTGCCGTTGTTGTTGCTGGCGGTATCGCGGTAGTTCACGACCACGATCACCAGGCCGACCCAGGTGGAGTTGGCGTTCATCAGGAGCTGGCCCTTGGTCGGGTTGTTCACTTCCACGATCAGGACGCCGCGCCCGCCGCCGCTGCCGGCGAAGTGCAGCGCGCCTTCCTTGTTCGGGTCCGACGAGCGCGCGTAGACGACGCTCCACTGGTTGTTGTTGATCTTGCTGGTGATGTTGACGTTGCTGGAAGTGTCGAGCGTGATGTCGGCGCTGTTCTTGGCGTTCTGGATGAAGGTCTCCAGGTTGGACCAGCGGTCCTTGTTGAGGTTGTTGGTGACGCCGCCTTCGACCTGCGAGTCGTTGTGCGTGCCGCTGACGGTGACGCCCGTCATCGAGGTATTGCCGGCCGCGTTCCCGTTCACCCATTTGCCGTCCATGTTCGTGACGCCGATGGCGGGCTTGCTGTTGGTCTGGTCGGCGATCGTGCTGCCGTTGATGTCGTGGTCGTTGCCGCTGATCTGCGACGGATTGCCGTCGAAGTCCACGTTCACCGTGTTCGTGGAGCCGAAGGAGGTCTGCGTGGACTGCACCGCGCCGCTGGACGAGCTGGAACTCGACGAGCTGCTGGAGCTGGACGAAGAGGAACTGCTGGAGCTGGACGAGGACGTCGTCGAGCCGCCGCTGCTGCTGCCGTTGCCGTTTCCGCCGCCGTTGCCGTTGCTGCTGCCCCCGCCCGAGCTGCTGGAACTGGAACTGGAACTGGAACTGGAACTCGTGCTGGACTGCTGGCCCTTGCCGTTGGACGACCCGGCCATGGCGGTGCCGGGCAGGACCCAGGCCGCCACGCCCAGCATCGCGAGCATGACCAGGAGGAAGGCCACCGGGAGGCAGGCCTCGAGAAGCGAGGGGCCTTTGCGGTTGGGCGTCAGAGGGTTCGCGTTCATGTTCGTTCTCCGTGTACGTTCGCCGACAGTTTTTTGTGAGCGGTCAGGGGGCCGGGTTCGCCGTGTCGAAGGGCTTGGCCATCAGGGTCAGCGCGGCCTCAACCTGGAAGTTGGAGTCGCTCGAGAGGCGCTTCGCGATGACTTCGACGGTGGTGAAGCGGCCGATCGGGTTGTTCGGGTTGCGGCTGAGGCGCGAGAGGTATTCGTCGCTGAAGCCGGTGGCGTAGATGGTGTACCAGTCCTGCTCGTTGGGATCGGTGGTGTTGGTGCCGTCGATGACGCCGTTGCCGTCGTTGTCGATCCCGTCCTTCTTCCACGGCACGGCGAAGGTGTAGTAGCGGACGTCGCCCATGCGCACGGCGTGGACGTAGAAGTTGAACTCCTGCGGCTGCGGGCGCGGGTAGGGCGTGTCCCGGGTGGCCTTGCCGGGCGGGTTGATGTAGCCGGTGGCGGAAAAGGTCACGCCGTCGAGGCCCGCGTTGGAACTCCACTGGCTGGGCGCGTTGCAGTACCAGCCTCCGCTGGAGACCTCGTTGGATTGCGGGAAGCCGTCGCCGTTCAGGTCGCCGTTCCAGCCGATGCCCAGGCAGCCGTTGCCGCCGGTGTTGATGCTGTGCAGGGCCGCGTCGATGCCCGCCTCGGCCGCCTCGAAGCTCTTGATGTCCTCGATGTCGGCCTCCGAACGGTCGGAGCGCGTCCTCATCTCGAAGAGCAGGGTCGTGGCCAGGCCGGCCAGCAGGAGCACGATGGCCATGGCGACGATCAGCGCCGTGCCGCGCGTCTGCAACCGGTGGTAAAGTGCGCTCGACATCGTTCCGTTCCTTTCGTGGATCAGCGGTTGCGGAGGAAGAGCTGGACCTTCGACTGGACCAGGTGCGCGTTGCGGTCTTCCGAGACCGAGAGCAGCCAGAAGCTGATCTGAAGCAGGGTGCCGTCCGCATTGCGGGTGAAGATGCGCCCGCTGGTGTCGGTGGACGGGTTCGAATCGGCCAGGATCGAGGCGCCGTAGTTGTTCCTGCGCTGGATGATGTTGGTCACGCCCACGACCACGGGGATGTCGCCCGAGACGGTGGAGGTGCGCTGGAGGTAGCCGACGTCGAAGGTGTCGTTGGTGTCGCCGTCCAGGTTCAGATCCAGGTTCTCGCTGGCTTCCGAGATGGTGCGGTCGCGTACAAAGGTGTAGGTGACGGTGCCGTTGGCCAGCTTGCCGGCGTCGGTGACGGCGCCGAGTTCGAGGCTGAAGTTGCTGTTGCGGGAGACGGTGGTGCCGTCGCCGTCGTTGTCGTGCGGAACCTGGACGGTGATGCTCGAGCCGTTCGTCGCCAGGACGGGGGCGAGCGAGGAAGCGGAGATCAGTTCGTCGGTGACGAGCTTGAGCGTGCGTTCGGCCTTCACCTCGACGGTGGCCTGCACGATTTTCTCGGACGCGGAGCGCGTCGTATTCATGCTGATCTGGAAAGCCATCGCGATCAGCAGGGAAAAGATGACCGTCGCGACGATCAGTTCGATCATCGTCATGCCGGCGGAGGCGCGGCGCGCCCAGGCGCGGTGGCAGGTTCGCATGTCAGAGGCTCCCCAGACGGTCGGTGATGAAGGTGACGATCTGGATGCGGCGCTCGATGCCGGCCATGCTGTTCCAGCGGACGATCACGGCCACGGGGACGATCTTCATCAGCGGGACGCTGAGCGCGGTATCTACGCCGCTCGTGCCGCCCAAATCGAAGGGGAAGGCGTTGGCAACCGTGTCGGTGAAGCGCCCGTTCTGGTTCAGGTCGAGCGGGAAGTCGAGGTCGCCGTCCAGGTCCACGTCGCCGTAGTCGGATTCGACGGGGGCCTCGGAATTGATCATGATGATGCCGAGTTCGTTGGTGACCTTCTTCCCGTCGCCCGGGGCGCTCCCCGCCGGCGCCGAAACGTCGCCCATGCTCAGGCGCTGCTTGGTGGCGTTGGGGCCGTCCAGGTTGACCGCGCGGGTTTCCCGGTCGAAGTCGGCGACGACTTTGATCACCATCGGCTGCGAGGTCGTGAACGGAGCATTGCGAATCTCGTTGATGGCCTCTTCGGCGGCGTAAAGCGCGATGGACTCTTCGCGCGCGATGATGCCCATGCGTTCCGTGCTGATGAAAACGCTGAAGACGCCCATGATGGCCGTGGCCAGGACGCCGACGGCGATGGTGACTTCCAGAAGGGTCAGACCGCGGGGCCGGTAGACTCGTTTGAGGTTCGTCATCCCAGGAACTCCTCGTCACGGATTGGACTCACTTCAACCTGCACCTTGTTCTTCAACAATTTCGAGGCCACTTATTTATGCAACCACTTTAAATTTAAGATATTGCATGATTTTAAAGCAACGTAAACTTCACGCATTTGCACAACGAGCATTCTGAGGCGGCGTTGGGAGAATTCCGGGCCTTATTTTCAGCGATGTCACAACTACTGGTTATATAAAGCTTTAAATATTTACTCCTTCGCACTTCATGTGGTGGGCCGATAGGGGTCGAAGCCTTGGATCGCGGGAAGAACCTGACCTTGAGCCAGGTCATGCGAGGCAGCTTATGGACACGGCGTGACCGATTGGTAGCAGTTTCCGATACCTGATCGAAACGTGCGCAATAGAAAAAGGCCCCTTTCGGGGCCTTGGACGAGCTACTTGTTTTTGCCTTTCCCAGGGTTGTCCGGCTTATCGGGCTTGTCCGGCTTGTCTGGGGTTTCCGGTTTGTCCGGCTTGTCGGGCTTATCCGGTTTGTCGGGCTTATCCGGCTTGTCCGGCTTATCCGGTTTGTCGGGCTTGTCCGGTTTGTCGGGCTTATCCGGCCGGTCGGGCTTGTCGGGGCGATCGGGCTTGTCGGGGCGGTCGGGCGCGTCGGGTTTGTCCGGCGCATCTGGGCGGTCGGGCGCGTCGGTCTTGCTGGGCTTATCCCCGGCGGGGCCCTTTTCGCCCGCCGTGTTCGGCCTGGAATCGCCCGGACCCTGCCCCTTGGGCTCGTCCTTGGGCGCCGGGCCGTCGTTCGCAGGCTTGCCCTGCGTGGACGCATGCGCGTCCCCGTTCGCGGACTTGCCGTGCGCGCTCTCGCCCTGGCCGTTGCCCTCGCCCTTCGCACTGGCGTTCCCGTTTCCGTTTGCATGGCCGTTGGCGTTGGCGTTACCGTTGGCGTTACCGTTCGCGTTGGCGTTACCGTTCGCGTTGCCGTTACTCTTGCCGTTGGAATTTCCGTTGCCGTTGCCGTTGCCGTTGCCGTTGCCGTTGCCGTTGCCGTTACCGTTACCGTTACCGTTACCGTTACCGTTACCGTTGGCGTTGCCATTCCCGTTGCCGTTGGCGTTGCCATGGCCGTTGCCGGGGCCGTTCTTTTCCTTGCTCTCGTGGCCATGGTCGGCCTCGTTCTTGCCGTGTTCGGCGTCGGGCGCGGCGGCGAAGTCGGGCGCCCCACCCTTCTCGGCCGGCTCGTTCTTGCGGCCCGCGGCATCGCCGTGGGTCTTGGCCTCGGACTTGGCTTCTTCGCGGGCGATCGTCAGCGCCAGATGCGGATGGCTCGGATCGACCTCGCGCCCGCCGGCGAAGGAGGCCGCCGCGTTCGGGCCCATCGCCTCGCGGAGCTGGTTCAGGAGCGCGGCGTTGTTCTCCAGCGCCTCGGCGATGGCCTTCTCCTGCTCCTTGGGCGCCCCGGCGTCCGCGCCTTCGCGGCTGAGGCGGTAGAGGCGCTGGATGTCTTCCTTCATGATCTCTTCGAGCTGCTTGCGGATCTCGGGCGACTGCATCGACCGGCGGATCAGCGGCTGGAGCCCGCGCGTCGAGATGCTCAGCACCATCGCGCGGACGCGCTGCTTCTCGCCGGGCGAGAGGTTCCCGGAGGCGAGTTCGGCCTCCAGGCGCGCGGCGACTTCGTTCAAGATGCCGGCGCGCGCGGCGACGCTGGCGGTGTTGGCCGCCTTGACGGTGGCTTCGCCGAGGTACGCGCCCAGGCCCTGCGCGGCGGGCGGGTTGTCCGCGCCGGCGCCATGCCTGCCGTTCAGGGCGTTGCGTGCGTGGAGGTTCGCGGCGAGCGTGAGCGCCAGCGCCGGGTCCTCCTGCTCGCGGATCATTTTTTCGAGCGCGCCGCCCTGGGCGACGAGGCGGTCGAGCGCGCCGGCGACCACTTCGCCGCGGGCGATGGCGGGGAGGATGCCGCCGTTGACCGCGCGCACGTACGAGACCGCCGCGGCGTGGCGTTCGGCCGGATCGAAGCGCGCGTAGTTCATCTCGGCGACCAGGTTTTCGGCGTGGTCGAGCAGATAGGGCAGCACCGAGGCCTGGTCTTCGCGCGTCACGACCTGCAGGAGCAGGCCGTGGGCGGCGTCGAGGCATTCGACGCGCGCGCCGAAGGTCTTCGCGAAAACCGCGGCGGCGGGCTTTTGCCGCGCGAGCGAGTAATACGCGGCGGTTCCGGAGAGCGCGAGGGCGAGCATCGCGGCCGCGGCCATCCAGCGCATGCGGCGGCTCTTCTTCAGGACCGGAAGGCGGCGGGAGATCGGGAGCGAGAGCGCGATGCCGGGGCGGATGGCTTCGAGCACGCGCGACTTGGCGCGGCCCTTGGCCTCGGCGGATTCGGGGATCACGAGCGAAGCGAAGAGCGCTTCGAGCCCCCGCGCGAGTTTCTCTTCGCGGGTGCACTTGGCACAGGCACAGAGGTGCCGATGCAACTCGGCCTGCTCGGCGGCGGAGATCTCCCCGTCCAGCCGGCGGTTGATGAGCAGCTCTGCGCGGTGGCAGGTAGGCGCACTAGGATTCATCGCTCGAACCTCCAAGCTCGAATTTGGCTCCCAGTTTGTTCCTGAGAATCCTTCTGGCCTCGTACATGTGCCAGCGCGCGGTACTCTCCTTTATATTGAGAATAGCCGCAATCTCAGGGTAGTCCAGTCTTTCGATTGCACGAAGTAGAATGACGACCTGCTGTTCCTTGGAAAGTGTTTGTACGACTTGCCATAGAGCTTGAAGCAGTTCATGACGATCCGCGATATCTTCGGGTGTCGTATGGGTACTTTCGACGAATTGGGACATATCGCCCGAGACGACGTCGCGGTTGCGGGCGGACTTGCGCTGGTCGAGGAAGATGTTGGTCGCGACCCGCAGCAACCAGGATTTGAACGATCCGTCGGGCTTGTAGGATTCGAGGCTGCGGAAGGCACGCAGGAAGGTCTCCTGCGCGACATCCTCCGCGTCGGTTTTGTTGTAGGTCAGCCGGTACGCATAGGCGTACACGCGATCCCAATAGAGATCCACGAGCGCTTCCGCCGCGGCGGAATCGCCCTTCAGGCACTTTTTGATAAGGCCTTCCGTCTCAGATAACGCCAGCGTATCCAGGGCTCCTTAGTGGGTTTGCCCTTCGCAACAACCGAACGAATCCCGACGCAAGTTGTTGGCTGAAAACCAACTCGTGCGTAAAGTTTTTCGCAAACCGTGCTTTGAGATTACGTTGCAGGCGCTCGTACCGAGCGGCTCGGGGCGCGTTCAGGCCCCGCCCGGAAGAAACTTCCGGCTAGAACGAGATATAAAACCCGGCGTCGATCTGGTGGCGGCCATACTCCTGTTCCACGCGCGTGGAATTCTGCGATTCATACAGATAGCCCCATTGAATCACCGCGTGCTTCCATATCTGGTACTCGAAGCGGACTTCGCCCGAGAGCCGGTGGTCGGTGCGGCGGGGCGCGCTGAGCGACTTGCTGTCCGGAAAATCGTCCCGCCGGTACGTGCCCTCCACCTGCCCCGACAGTTTACCCACGATCCCGGCCGTGTACATCAGCCTTACGCGTTGCGTAAGCCGGTCGGAGGCCGAGGCGTGGCTGTTGCGCAGGTCGGCGTTGGCGCGCAGGCGCAGCTCGTGTTCCCACAGCGGCAGCTTGCGCTTATAGTCGGCGTACACGCGCAGGCTCGGCCCGCTCAGCCCGTCGGCCTCCCGCATGTAGCTGTTGTCGCCGTACTCGAACCCGAAGCGGATCTTGTCCGCGCCCTTCACGTACAGCGCGCTCACGTCCGCCTGCTGCTGGCGCTCGTACGGCTGGTAATCGAGCTGCGCGTACATGAACGCGTAGCGCGCGCGGATTTCGGCGAAGGGCCCAACCTTGGGGAAGACCGCCGTCGCGGTCGCCGCGTCCTGAAAGTAGTCGTTGGCGGTCAGTTCGGCGTAGTGGATGCCGTAGTGTTCCGCGCCCAGCCAGAGCTGGAAGCGGTCGCGCCGCAGCACGCGCCCTTCCACCATCGCGTAGACCTGCGAGAAGTAGTCCTTCCCGCCCGTGACCACGTTGTCGTCGCCGGCCTGCACGATGCCGGTGTCGTACCCGCCGCTGTAATCGAGGTACGCGCGGTAGTTCGGGCCCGCCAGCGCCTTCTCCGAGGCGCGCGCCTCCTTCGACCAGTCCGAGGTCCCCTTGGAAAGCTCCGCGTACACCTTCTCGGCCTCGCGCGTGCGCCCCAGCGCCTCCAGGCTCGCGCCTTCGTAGTAGCGCGCGGCCTCGCGGTGCGCCGGGTCGCCCTCCGCGACCAGCCGGCACTGCGTCAGCGCGTCCTCGTAGCGCCGGGCCTTGTACAGGCTCTTCGCGTACAGCCAGCGGCTGGCCAGGTCCTTGGGATTCTTCTCGAGCAGGCCGCCCAGGAGCTGGATCGCGCGGTCGTACTTGCCGGTGTCGTACAGGCACGAAGCGAGGTACTCCTTTGCGTACGCGCCCCAGTCGTCGTCGCGCTTGGCCAGGGTCTCGAAGATGGGCAGCGCGTCGGCGGGTTTGTTCTGGCTGTACAGGGCGGAACCTAGCCCGAACTGCGCGGAGACCGCGCCGGGTTCGGCCTGCAGGGCCTCGCGGTACTGCTTCTCCGCGTCGGCGTAGCGCTTGAGCTTCGCGAGCATCTTCGCGCTACGCAGGCGCACGGTCTGCGCGTCGAAGCCCAGCGACCCGGCGGTCGCGTAGGCCGCGTGCGCGCCTTCGTAATCCTGCGCCTCGGCCAGGCGTTCGCCGATCTCGTACCAGGGCCAGCCGTTGCGCGGGTATTTCGCGGCCAGTTCCTTCAGGCGCGTGATCGCGTCCTCGCCCTTCGCTTCGGTGGCGGGCTTCCAGGCGGGATCGTCGCGCGGGTCTTCGTCGGCGGCGAAGGCCTGGCTCAGGCCGCCGGCCAGCATGCAGAGCAGCCAGAATCCCGGGTGTAGACGCAAAGAGGCATCCCCAATGGGCGCGGCCGCACGGGGCGGCCGAACCCATTTTGTATACCCGTATCCAAGTTGGAAGCGCAACAGGCGAAAATAAAACAGGGGCGGGCGCGGGCGTTCGAACTCCGCATGAAACAGGCGGAGGCACGGCGGCCCGCGCGGGACCTCCGTGCCTCCGCACGAGGCTTCGGGAACGCTAGTGCGCGAGGGCCTTGCCGCGGCGGCGTTCGCCCCAGCGGGAGTTGGGCCGTTCGAGCAGCGCGCGCTGGCGTTCGGACAGTTCCGCCCAGTCCTCGGCATCCTCGTCGAGGTAGCGGTCGCCGAAGGCCGTGCAGTAGGTGTTGTACTTGAAGAAGACCGTGCGGCGTTCGTGGCCGCCCTTCCACGGCAGCGTGCCGTGGGTCAGCGCTTCGGTAAAGAGCACCGCGGTGCCGGCGGGCCCGGTGACGGCGCGCGCGATGGGGTTGGGCTTGCGCAGGTCGTTCCATTCGCGGGGCAGGCGGCAGTTGGCCTTGTGGCTGCCGGGCACGCAGCCCAGGCCGCCGTCGCCTTCGTTCACGTCGGTCAGGTTGTAGGCGACGACGATGAGCCCGTTGAACATGCGCCCGTCACGGTAATGGTAATACTGCCCGGGATCGTACGGCGCGCCGCCGCCGTGGAGCGTGAAGGCGCCCGCGTTCTGCGCGCCGGGTTTGATGACGGTGACGTAGGTGTGGTCGAGCCGGTAAAAGGGCCCCATGCCGGGCTTGGGGTACGGCGGCGGGCCGAGCAGCGCGTCGAGGTACGGCAGGATGTTCGCGTGGTCGATCAGGTTCAGCATCGGGCCGCGCCAGTCGAGCACGTTGCCGAAATTGTACGCGCTGGCCGAGCGGTCGCCGTGGCTTTCCACGTGCTCGTCGATCTGCGCGTTCAGCGAGGCGATCTCGCGCGCGTTAAGCGCGTTGGGCACCGCCAGAAACCCGTTGAGGTCGAAGAGGTAACGTTCGTTCTCGTTCATCCGTGAAGCTCCCTTTTCCGGGCCCCATGAACATGCATTATTTGGATGCGCGGCCCGTGCGCATGGTCGGTATGTAACCACGAAACGCCCGGGAAAGGAATGGAACCGATGCTCGATAGCATGTACTATTTGATACATCCTCCGGAGGCCTGCGCGTGCGCTTTTCCAAAGCCCAGGCCCGCGCGCTGGCGCAGATGTACGGCGGGCGGAACCTGCGCATCGACGGCATGCTGCGCAGCCTGACCGCCACGGGCAAGGCCCACGGCGCGCGGCCCAATCAGCACCAGAACGCCGTCTTCAACCAGCTCTGCGTCAACTACGTGCTGCACGGGCGCGGCACGTACACCGACCGCGCGGGGCGTTCGTACGACCTCGCGCCGGGCTCGGCCTTCCACCGCCTGCCGGGCGTCCCGCACAGCACCTGGTACGACCCGGGCAGCGACTACACCGAGATCTTCGTGGTCTTCGATCCGGCGACCGGCCGCCAGTTGATCGACCTGGGCCTGATCGAAACGTCGCCCGCGCCGCTGCGCACGGCCTGGCCCGAGCCCGCGATTCTGAGCGCGTACCGGGACCTGGTGCGCACCTCCAGCCTGCCCGAGGCCGAGTTCCCCTCGCGCGCGGCGGTGCTGGAGGCCGTGCGTTTCCTGCACCTGATCTACGACCGCGCGCGCAGCAACCGGCGCCTGGGCTTCTGGGAAAGGATCGTCGAGGACGCGCGCTCGATCCTGGAACACAACCTGGAGGAACCGCTGCGCGCCGAGGCCGTCGCCGAGCAGTTGAACGTCTCGTACGCCGCCTTCCGCAAGCACTTCAAGGACGCGACGGGCTACGCGCCGAACGACTACCGCATCCGCCGCCGCCTGGAGGCCGCGCAGCACGACCTGCGCACGCTCTCGGTCAAGGAGACCGCGCGGAAGTACCGCTACTTCGATCCGTTCGCGTTTTCCGCGCAGTTCAAGCGCTTCGCGGGCTGCTCGCCCCGGGATTTCAAACGCGACCTGCGGCGCGCGCACGCGATGAAGCCGCTCATCCGCGCCCGGCCGCACCCGGACGCCTGAGCCCCCCCGCGCGCCGGGCCACCCTTCCCCACGCCCCGGACCCGCGCCGGCCGGCTTGACAAAGTGTCGTTTGTACACTATAGTTCGTGTAGGAAGTACACACAGGAGGATGCGCGCGTGCCTTTTACCTACGAATACCCGCGGCCGTGCCTGACGGTGGACGTCGTCGTCTTCGGGATCGACGAGGGCGACCTGAAGGTCCTGCTGATTCAGCGCGGGCAGGCGCCGTTCGAGGGCCGCTGGGCGCTGCCGGGCGGGTTCGTGCGCCTGGACGAGTCGCTCGACCAGGGCGCGGAACGCGAACTGCGCGAGGAGGCCGGCGTGAAGGTGGCCTACCTCGAGCAGCTCTACACATTCGGCACGGTGGACCGCGACCCGCGCGACCGCGTGGTGACCGTGGCGTACTTCGCGCTGGTGAATCTTTCCGAGCACCGCCCGCAGGCGGCTTCGGACGCGCGCAACGCGGCGTGGTTCGCGGTGGCCGACGCGCCGACGCTGGCCTTCGACCACGACAAGATTCTCGAGGCGGCGCTGGCGCGCTTGCAGGCCAAGGTGCGCTACCAGCCCGTGGGCTTCGAACTGCTCCCGGAAAAGTTCACGCTCACGCAGTTGCAGAAGCTTTACGAAACGATCCTCGAGCGCCCGCTGGATAAGCGCAACTTCCGCAAAAAGATTCTCAAGATGGACCTGCTGAAGGAACTGGACGAGATCGAGAAAGACGTCGCGCACCGCGCCGCGCGCCTCTACCGCTTCGACCCAAAGCGCTACGAACGGCTGACGCGCAAGGGCTTCAACTTCGAACTGTAGCAACGTAAGGAGACCTCCATGATGACCGTGCAACCGATCCTGCGGCAGACTTTTCATACCGCGGAACTCTTTGCGAAGCACCCGCCGCGACTCACGCACCCGAACAAGCGCGTGCTCTTCGCGCTCACCTGCCCGCCGGACGCCGTGCACGCGGGCGAACTGCGCGTCTCCCGCTGGCAGCCGGGCACGCTACCCGCGGACCTTCCCGCGGGTGATCCGCTCGCGGTGCAGTCGCGCGAAGGCTACTTCGACTACGCGCCTTCGCAGTATCCGCAGGAGGTGCCCTGGCACCTGAACTTCGCGGACTTAAACCTTTTCGCCTTCTACGGCGGCAGACCCTTTGCGCAGGACGAGATGCAGGTCGCCGAGCACCCGGGGCTCGCAGCGGTGCGGGAAGCCCTGCTCCACGCGGAGCAAAAAGTGCTCACGTCGGAAAATTACGCGCCGACGCCGTTCTTGGTGATGGGCGTGGAACGCCGCTGCGCTGTGGCCACCGAACCGAATGCGGCCGAGGGCCGGCCGAACGGGCTCTACGGCCGCGCCTTTGCCGCCGCGACGCCGGAGGCCGTGCGCCGGGCCACGCGGTTGCTCGTGCCGCCGACGCGGAGCAACATCCTGGCCATCGAAGCCTCGAGCTACGGTTCGGGCGCGTATACGCGCGAACAGATCGCTCTCATTCTGCGTACGGCTGCGACGGGCTTCGCGGCTGCGCGGCAGGAATCGCACGAGGCTTTTGGCGCGGAGGCCGAGCCCGTGATCCACACCGGCTTCTGGGGGTGCGGCGCTTTCGGCGGGAACCGCGTGCTGATGACGCTTCTTCAGATCGCCGCAGCGCGCGCCGCCGGCATCCGCCGCGTGGTCTTTCATCTGGGCGACGCGCAAGGCGCAGGGCCTTTCGCGAAGGCGCGCAAACTCTGGGACGGTCCCATCGGCGCCTGCCGCCGTACCGACGACCTGATCGCAAAAGTGGAAGCACTCGGACTTGAATGGGGTGTAAGCGATGGGAACTGAACGAGAACGCAAACGCGGCACGCTGCTGGGCCTGGCCTGGGGCGACGCCTTTGGATGCCCCGTCGAAGGCTGGCGTAAGGCCGAGATCGTGAAAATCTACGGCGACTACCGCTCGCTGCCGGTCCAGTACCCACTTGAAGCGATCCGTGCCTCAAATGCCGAGGCGTTGCGCAAGCTCCGCCCGCTCGGCCTGCATTCCGACGACACGCAGCAGGCGCTGGCGCTGCTTCAGGTGCGAGCGTGGTCGCCGACGGCGTGGGCTGAGATACTCGTCGAGGGCAAGCGCCGGCTAAGTTGGCGCGGAACCGGGCGCAATTTCAACGATGCTCTGCGCAAACTGGCCAAGGGCATAAATCCGAGCGTCTCTGGCAGTGCCAGCGCCGGCATGGGGGCGGCGATGCGCATCGCGCCACTGGGTACGCGATACGCTTGTGAGCCCAACACGCTGGCACAGGCAGCGATGGAATCGAGTCTGGTCACGCACGGCGATATCAGGGCCGCAGCGCTGGCCTATGCGGTCGCGCGCGCGGCCGCGCTATTCGTGCAAGGCGTGACCCCGCATGATGTGCTTGGAACGCTCCACGAAGACGTCCTGCAAGCCGAGCGGGCGTGGCTTGATGGGCATTCGGAGTGGACTATCGACCGCACGGCGGGAACGCTGGTCTCGGACGCATTGCGCGAACTGCGCACCACCCCGCTATCGGACCACGCCGCGCTTCGCGAACGGCTTTCCCAACGGGCGCGGCCACACCTGGCAGACGGTTTTACCCGCGCTCACCCTAACCAGGGATTCGTTTTATTGGGCGGCATGCACGCGTTGGCGATGGCGTTCGATCCGGAACTGAACGACCCCCAGGCCGCACTCGCCGAAATCGTGCGCCTCGGGTTCGACACCGACACGGTGGCGGCCATCTGCGGCGGGCTTTTGGGGGCGCGCTTTGGCACCGGATGGATTCCCACTGAACGACTGCTCGACCGCGCGCGGCTCGAAGCCTACGCTGACGCGCTCGCGGAGGACCGTGAACCGCCGGAAAACCAATTCACCTGCCTGGAAAAGGAAGCTGCCTGGACGTTTCAGGAGAAAGAATTTCAGAAAACACTTCAATCCAATGACACGGCTTAACAGGACCGGCTCGCATCCGGTCCGGAAAGCGAGGGCACCATGGCCACGATCACGCGTCTCTTCGGGCTTCGGCACCTGCGCTGCGAACCGAGCGCGCATGTTCTGCAGAACCGGCGCGGGAAGCTCGTGCGGTCGGGGCGCGGGCTGGCGTTCTGGTTCATGCCGCTGGTCAACAGCATCGCGGAAGTGCCCTGCGACGACCGCGACGAGACCTTTCTTTTCCACGCGCGCTCGCGCGATTACCAGGACGTGACGACGCAGGGCGTCATCACGTACCGCGTCAAGGACCCCGCGGTCTGCGCCGCGCGCGTCGATTTCTCCGTCGATCTCGACAGCGGCGCGCATCTCAAAAAGCCCCTGGAGCAGATCTCGCAGCTCCTGATCCAGTCGGCGCAGCAGCACGCGTGGGCCTGCATCGCCGCCGCGCCCGTCCGCGAACTGCTCGGCCAGGGCGTCTCGCGGCTGCGCGAGCACATCGCGGCGGGCCTGCTCGCCGAGGCCAACCTGAAGGACCTGGGGCTCGAGATCGCCTCGGTGCGCGTCTCGAAGGTCGCTCCGACCGCGGAACTCGAGAAGGCCCTGCAGGCGCCGACGCACGAATCGATCCAGCAGACGGCGGACGAGGCGGTCTTCCAGCGGCGCGCGCTGGCCGTCGAGAAGGAACGCGCGATCCAGGAGAACGAGCTGCAGAACCGCATCGAGCTTTCCAAGCGCGAGGAACTGCTGATCGCGCAGAAGGGCCAGAACGAGCGCAAGCGCGCGAAGGAGGCCGCCGAGGCGCGGCAGATCGAGGCCGAGGCGCACGCGGCGCGGCGCAAGCTGAACGCGGAGGCGCGCGCGGCGGCGATCCAGACCGTGGAGGCGGCCAACGTCGCGTCGGAGCGCGAGCGCATGGACATCTACCGCGATCTTCCGGCGGAAGCACTGCTGGGCCTGGCCGCGCAGGAGTTCGCCGCGAAGCTGCAGAAGATCGAGCACCTGAACGTGACGCCGGAACTGCTGACGCCGCTGCTTTCGAACCTGCTGCAGGCGGGCACGAAACGGCTGAACGGCGACGCGGCCGCCGCCGCGCCGAAGAACTGAAACCGAAAGGAGGCGAACCATGGCCGGCTCCGCGATGCTCGAACCGGCCGCCGCGCCGGCGGCCCGCGGATCGTGGGCGCGCCCGCGCGCGGTGGTGGTCACGCGGCCCACGGAGTACGAGTGGCTGCTGCAGCGGCACGCGACGCCGCAGCAGGCCGCGTTCTTCCTCGGCACGCGCGGGCAGTCGCTCGACCCGGCGCGCGAACGGCACGAAGGCTTCGAACGCGCGCGGCGGACGGTGCTCGACGCGATTCCGGGCGAATGGCGGCGCGCGCACGTCCAGCGCTCCGACCTGGACCGCTTCCTCTTCGAGCCCGAGGACCTGGTGGTGGTGCTGGGGCAGGACGGGCTGGTCGCGAACGTCGCGAAGTACCTGGACGGGCAGACCGTGATCGGCTGCAACCCCGATCCCGCGCGCAACGAAGGCGTGCTGGTGCCGAACCGCCCCGAGGCCGCCGCGGACCTGCTGCGCACGGCGGCGGCGGGGCGCGGGCGCATCGAGACGCGCGCGATGGTTTCGGCGCGCTGCGACGACGGCCAGGAACTCGTGGCGCTGAACGAACTGTACCTGGGCCACCGCACGCACCAGTCGGCGCGGTACGAGATCGCGTTCAAGGGCGCGGGCGAGCTGCATTCGTCCTCGGGGCTGATCGTGGCGACGGGCACGGGCGCGAGTGGCTGGGCGCGTTCGATCGCGCGCGAGCGCGCTTCGAAGACGGCCCTGCCCGCGCCCGGGGAGGCGCGGCTGGTCTTTTTCGTGCGCGAGGCCTGGCCGAGCGTCGCGACGGGGACGGCGATCACGGAAGGTTCGATCGGCGCGCGCGAGGCGCTGACGATCGTGAGCCGCATGGAGGACGAGGGCACGATCTTCGGCGACGGGATCGAGGCCGACCGGCTGGAGTTCGGCTGGGGCCGGCGCGTGGAACTAAGCCTCGCGCGGCGGGTGCTGCGGCTGATGAAAGGGTAAACGGGCCTCCCAAGGGCATTTCGCGATGTATTTTCACTACATCATGATATAGTGCCCTGTATTCGCCGTACCGGGGGAAGGGAGCGCACGATGGGGCTGGCGGGGCGGGCGGATTTGATCACCGAGATCCGGCGGCGGATGCCGGGGATGTCGGCGGGGCAGACGCGCATCGGCAGGTTCATTCTCGAACGGCCCGGCGAGGCGAAGGACATCAGCCTCAAGGAACTCTGCCGCGCCTGCGAGACCTCCGAGCCCGTCGTCTTCGCGTTCTGCCGGTCGCTCGGATACGACGGCTTCCGGTCGTTCAAGACCGAGCTGGCCGTGGGCCTGGGGGCGCGCAGCACGCAGGCGCAGCCGGGCGAAGGCCTGAACGTCGCGGACGAGGAACTGCACCGCATCGAGGATCCCGCGGCGTTTCTGCAGGCGCTGAGCCACATCTACCTGCGGTCGGTCCGCGAGACGACCGCGAGCCTGGACCCGGAACGCTTCCGGAAGGCCGTGGACGCGCTGGACGCCGCGAGCCGCGTCGTGGTGCTGGGCGTGGGGATTTCGGGGAACGTGGGCTTCGTGGCGCAGCAGAATTTCCTGCGCACGGGCACGCCGGTGACCTGGACCAACGACCCGAACCTGAACTACACGCATCTCGCGCCGCTGAAGAAGCACGACGTCTGCCTCGCGCTTTCGCAGACGGGGACGCAGCGCGACACCATCGACGGCGCGGCCTTTGCCCGCGAACGCGGCATCCGGGTGATCGCGGTCACCTCCGACGCGCAGGGCCCGCTCGCGGAACTCGCCGAAATCCTGCTGCAGACGGGTCCGGCGCCGGTGCCGTCGAACACGCACTTCAGCATCGGGGCTCAAATGGCCGTGCCGGTGCTGATGGTCACCGACGCGCTGGCCATCGCGCTGGGCGCGCGCCGGCGCAAGGAGATGGTCGAGCGTTCGCGCGCGACGGCCGAGGCGATGAAATCCCGCACGGCCGTGCGCCTGCGCAGCGGCTGAGTCCGGCCGAGCGTCCCGGCCCGGCCCGTTCGAGGCCCGGCCGCCCGCCGATCCCTGCGTTCGGCTGGCCCGCGAAGTGCTTTAGATCGGTCGCGGAAGAGGTGTAATTATGGATGTGCGTTCCCTTCGGAAAATATTTCCGATCCTGCCCAACGCGGTCGTGGCCGTGCTCTATTGGGTCACCGGCTGGATGGGCCTGCTGGTGGCGTTGCCGCCGGGCTTTGCCACGCCCGTCTGGCTGGCCTCCGGCGTGGCCGTCGCGGGGATCCTCAAATGGGGCCGCGGCGTGACGCCGGGGATCGTGGCCGGATCGATCCTGATCAACCTCGACAACTGCTTGAACGGGCACGGCCTGCTGCCTGGATTCCTGGCGGCGGCGGCCATCGGCTGCGGCGCCGGAGCGCAGGCGCTGGCGGCGAGCTTTCTGGTGAACTGGGGCTGGCCGCGGAACGCGAAGGGTTACACGTTCGCGGTTCAGATGCTCAAGGCCGGCCCGGTGGCCTGCCTGACCAGCGCGACCGTGGGCGTGGGCACGCTGTGGATCACCGGGCGCATCGATTCCAGCATGCTGGCGGCGTCGTGGTGCACCTGGTGGTTCGGGGACACGATGGGCGTGCTCTTCTTCGCGCCGATCCTGCACGGCCTGCTGCACAAGATCCGCCTGCGCCTGGCGGTCGGGGTCGCGTTCGTCGCCATCGCGTCCACGCTGGTGGCCTGGCGTTACTTCGTCCAGGAGATCAGCGAGCGGCAGCGCGCGCACTTCGAGACCCTGGTGGAATACCAGGTGAAGGCGATCAACGCGCGCGTGGAGCACATCGTCAACGGGCTGAGCGCCTGCGCCGCGCACCTGCAATCGGCGCCCGCGCCCGACCGGGCCTCGTGGCGTTCGTTCGTCCTGGGGCTGAACCCCGGGAGCCACTACCCCGAGGTGCTCGGGTTCGGGCTGATCCGCAGGATTCCGCGGGAACAGGCCGAGGCCTACGCGGCGGAAATGCGGGACGACCGCGCGCCCGAATTCAAGCTGCGCACGTCCGGCGGCAAGCCCGACCTGCTGGTGATCTCGTACATCGAACCGATCGAACAGAACCGGGAGGCGCTGGGCTTCGATATCGGCGCGGAAGCGCGGCGGCGCGAGGCGGCCGAGTGGAGCATGGCCTCCGGGCAGATGGCCCTGACGGCCCCGATCCGCCTGGTGCAGGCCAAGAGCGACCAGGCGGGATTCCTGCTGCTGAACCCCCTGGCGGGGGACCCGCGCGCGGGCGAAGCGTGGGTCTACTGCCCGATCCTGATCGAGGATCTTTTCGTCAACGCGCGCCAGCACCACGAAGCGACGACCGGCATGAGCGTCTTCGACGGCCCTTCGGCGTCCGGCCTTCCCTTGTACGCCACCGCGGATCGGCCGCGGGAGGGCTCGCTGCGCGAACCGCTGACCTCGGAACGATCCATCACCTTGGGCGGGCGCGCGTGGACGCTGCGCTTCAGCGCGCTGCCGGGCTTTTACCGGACGGTCTCGGACTTCGCGTCGCGCCTGGTCCTGATCAGCGGGCTCGTCTTCTCGCTGCTGCTTTCGTGGCTGGTCTTCGTGCTCGCGTCCACCCGCGAGAAGGCCATGCAGCTCGCCGAGGCGATGACCCGGGACCTGAAGGACGCCGAATGCGCCCTGCGCCGCAAGACCGCGGCGCTGGAGACCCTGCACGACCACGCGCCGATCGTGATGTTCCACGCCGATGCCGGCGGCCAATGCATCTACCTCAACCGCAAGATGGAAGCCCTGACCGGCTACCGCAACGAGGAACTCCTGGGCGAAGGCTGGAAGAAGCTGATCCATCCGGAGGACGCGCAGACCGTTTTCCGCGAATGGGAGGCCGCCGCCGCCCAGGGCGCGATGTTCTCGAAGCAGTACCGATACGTGCGCGCCGGGGGCGAGGCGATCTGGGTCAGCGCGGTGGCGGCTCCGATCCGGGAAGGCGGCAGCGTGCTGGGCTACGTGGGCACGGTGGAGGACATCACCCAGCGCCACGCCTACGAGGAGGCGCTGAACCGGAAGCAGGTGGAACTGGAGCGCAACGTCGCGGAGCTATTGAAGGCGCGGCAGGCGAGCGAAGAGCAGGCCAGGACCCTGGTGGCGCAGGCCACCGAACTGATGGCCGCGCGCGACGCCGCCGACGCCGCCAACCGGGCCAAGAGCGAGTTCCTGGCCACGATGAGCCACGAGATCCGCACGCCGCTGAACGGCGTGATCGGGATGGTGCAGCTCCTGATGGCCACGGAACAGTCGCGCGAGCAGCGCGAGTTCTCGCAGGCGATCCGCAATTCGGCCGAGGCGCTGATGGAGATCATCAACGACATCCTCGACATGTCCAAGATGGAAGCCGGGAAGATCGAGGTCGAGAACGTGGCGATGAACCCGACGACCACGATCGAAGAAGCCGTCAGCCTCGTCGCGGAACGCGCGGCCGAGAAGAACCTGGAACTGGTCTGCCTCATCGAGCCCGACGTGCCGGCGACGATCGTGGGCGACCCGGCGCGCCTGCGCCAGATCCTGCTCAACCTGACCTCGAACGGCATCAAGTTCACCGAGCGCGGCCAGGTCGTCGTGAAGGCGGACTGCCCGCGCGACGCGGCCCAGGGCGGCCTCCTGCGGATCGAAGTGAGCGACACGGGCGTGGGCATCCCGCTGGACCGCCAGGACCGGCTCTTCCAGCCGTTCAGCCAGGCGGACTCCTCGACGACGCGCAAGTACGGCGGGACGGGCCTGGGGCTCGTGATCAGCAGGAAGCTGGCGCAGATGATGGGCGGCGAGATCCGCTTCGCCAGCCAGCCCGGCGCCGGAACGACGTTCTGCCTGACCCTGCCGGTCCGGCCGGCGGAGGAGTTCGGGGCCAAGCGCCCGGGCCCGGCGCACGCCGGCCGGGTGCTGCTGATCGAAGACCATCCGCTGCAGCGGGAGGCGTCCGCGCGCAACCTGGCGAGCCTGGGGCTCGAGACCGTCCGCGCCGAGAGCGCCCGCGCGGCGCTGGAAGCGCTGGAGCGCGAGCCCGCCGGGGCGTTTACGCACCTCATCCTCGATTCGAGCCTGCCGGACACGGCGTGCGTCGCGTTCGGGCGCGACTTGCGCAACCATCCCAAGGCGCAGGCGGCCAAGCTGATCCTGGCCGCGTCGCTGACGCAGCGCGGGCCGATCATGAAGAAGGCCGGCGACACCTTCCACGCGTGCCTGGCCAAGCCGCTGCTCCGCAACCGCCTGAGCGACTGCCTGCGGGCGCTCGAAAACCCCGGGCGGCGCGCACTTCAGGAGGAGCACCACCCGGCGATACCGAGTTCCCGCATCCTGCTGGTCGAGGACAACAAGGTGAACCAGACGGTCGCGCGCAAGATGCTCCTGTCGCTCGGCTGCACCGTCGAAGTGGTGAGCAACGGCGCGGATGCCGTGGCCGCGTGCGTGGAACACGAGTACGACCTGGTCATCATGGACTGCCAGATGCCCGTGATGGACGGGTTCGAGGCCACCGTCGAGATCCGCAAGCTGCCCGAGCCCAAATGCAGGGTGCCGATCCTGGCGCTGACGGCCTCGGTGCTGGCGGACGCCCGGGAAGACTGCCTCTCCGCGGGCATGGACGACTACCTCTGCAAGCCGATCCGCAAGGAGGAACTCGAAGAAGCCGTCCGCAAATGGGTACGCCGCAAGCTGGACGAGGAAACGGCCAAGCGCGTCGCATCCTTCCAGGCGCCGGCGTTCGACGCGGCCCGCATTCGCGACCTGCCCGTCCTGGACCCGGTGCGCCTGCACGAACTGAAGGACCTATTTCCGGAAGCGTCCGCGGCCGAACTGGTTCAACTCGTGGAAAGCTTCCTGAAGGACGCGCGCGCGTCCGTCGGATCGCTGCGGAAGCTGCTGAGCGAAGGGAAGATCGAGGAGATTCGGAACGTCGCGCACAAGCTGAAGGGCAGCTCCGGCAACCTCGCCGCCAGCCGCTTCAGCCGCCTCGCCGTGGAGATCGACCGCGCCGGCAAGGACCGGCACATGGCCGACCTCGCGGCGCTGGTGCCCATGATGGAAGCCGAACTGCACGCGCTCGAAGAGGCCTTCCACGCGCAGAAGCTCAGCAGCGACGCGCACGCCACCTGACGGATGGGGGTCCGGCGGACGCGCTTGAGCGCCGCGGGTTTCAACCGTGCAGGGCGATGGAATCAGGCGACGAGGACGGCCATGCGGCCCTGTCCGTAGCCGGAAATCTCGCAGGTCATGTCGATCCGCGCGGCGGGCTTCTGGAAGAGGTCCTTCCATTCCTCGGGGACGGGGTCGGAGGCCGCGTGCATCCCGCGCAGGCGCAGGTGCTTCGGGCCGCTGTTGAAGAGGCTCGCGCCGACGTTGACGATCTCTTTCCAGTTGTCGAGCAGGTTGCCGGGCATCTGGCGGTTCTTGAGCGCGAGTTGCACTTCCTCGTTGGGCACCATCGTCAGCGCGCCGCCCGCGTTCAGGACGAACGGAAGATCGCAGTGCCAGAGCGCCAGGACCTTGCCCGAGTCGTCTTCCATGACGCCGATCATGGACATCTCGGGGTGCGCGAACGGCTTGGAATCGCAGACGGCGACCGGCACTTCGCCGCCCAGCAGGCCGGCCAGGAGTTCGCCGACCACCTTGGGTTCGGGGAGCGGCACGTCCGGGGGCTTGCCCGGCGCGGGCGGCGCGTCGGGGGAATTACCCGGCGAGGACGGCGCGGCCGAAGCGGGTCCGGAATAGGCGGTGTTGGGGGAAGCCGCGGCGCCCGGCGCAGCGGACGCGGGAGGCGCGGCGGAGGCGGGAGGCGCGGCGTTCGGGCCCGGCGCGGCGGTTCCCGGCGGGACCGCGCGCAGCACGGAGGAAAGCTCCTGCGCCGAGCCGGTGCCCTGCGCTTTGGGATCGGCGAAGACGCGGACGAGGCGGATGCCCAGGCCCTTCGGCTGGTCCGCGGCCGCGCCGGCATTCATCCATTCCAGGTGCCCCTGCGCGATGTACGGACCCTGCTTGCCGGGGACGTTGAAGGTGATCTCGACCAGGATGTCCAGATCCTTGCCGGCCAGGTCCACGAACATGCCGGAGTCGGAGTTCTCCTCCTTGCGGCCATCGCATGCGCCGGGCGGGAGCACCCGAATCCCCGCGAGGGACTCGGCGGGGAGCCGTTTGAATTTGAGCTGCTTTTTTTCCATGGCATCCGCCGCGGCCCGGCCCGAAGGCGGGGGCTCAGTTCATGACGGCGCTCAATTCAACTTTGAAGTTGTCGGCCGTGAAGGGCTTGGCGATCAGGAAAAGCGCGCCGGCGTCCTTCGCGGTCTGGCGCATGTCGGACGTTCCTTCGGAAGTCACGAAGCCGAATTTGACGGCGTGGCCCTCGCTCTTGAGCGCGCGGAGGAGGTCGATGCCGTTCATCTCGGGCATGTTCCAGTCCGAGAGCACCAGGTCGGGCGCCGAGGTCTTGATGGCGGCCAGGGCTTCGTTGCCGTTGGAGGCCTCTTCGATCACCAGGTCGGTGAAGCCGGCCTGGCGCAGCGTGCGCATCACGATCATCCGCATGGCCTTGCTGTCGTCCACTACGAGCACTTTCATGATAGTTCCTCCACTTCTTGCTCCAGGTTTCGAACATCGCTGCCCGGCCGGGGCCGTGGCCGTCGGCAGATTCTTCCCAATGCGCGCGCGGCACGCGGCGCGTGCGAGGATTTTGCAAATCCCGTGCCCCACGCGGCTTTTTCGAATTCGCGCGGCCGGACGGCCGCCTTCGGTCCTGCACGGAGCACTGGCATCGAAGTTGCGCGTTCCCACCACGACCCTATGTCCGAGGAAGGAATTTCCGGGCCATAGGACACCTTCACCAGGGACTCGGATTATGGCTTACACCGTACGAGACGATTCGCTGCTCGACCGCATCGTGAAGTCGAACCGGCTGCCGTCGTGCCCCGCGATCATGGTGAGCCTGATTCGGGCGCTGCACATGCCGGAGACCTCGACGTCGGACCTGGCCCAACTGATCTCGGCGGACACGAGCCTGACCGTGCGCGTGCTGCGCATGGTCAATTCCGCCTTTTACGGCCTGCCGCGGCAGATTCGCAGCGTGGACGAAGCCGCGCTGCGCCTGGGGTTCCGCGAGATCTCGTCGCTGGTCGTCGGCCTGCAGATGAACGACATGTTCCGCAGCATCGGGGACATCACGGTGGACGGCGAGAGCCTGTGGCACCACAGCCTGAAGGTGGGCGTCGCGGCGAAGCGCCTGTCGCGTGCCACGCGCGTCCACAACCCGCACGAACAGTTCACGGCCGGGATTCTGCACGACGTCGGCAAGCTGGCGCTGTGCGTCTTCGACGGGCACGCCGCGCTGCGCTTTTACGCGGATTCCTCCGCCGGCCCGCAGCACCAGCTCGAACGCGAGCGCGTGCTGTGGGGCCTGGACCACGCGGAACTCGGGGCGAACCTGCTGCGCAAGTGGGAGATGCCCGAGGAACTCGCGCTGCTGGTCGAACGGCACCACCGCCTGCCGAACACCGACAAGGCGGAACTGCAACTGAACCTGGCCGACGCCCTGGCGCACGCGATCAAGCGCGAACGGAGCAACGGGCAGGACCTGCTCCGCGTGGACTTTACCGGGAACGTGCTGAATCCGGGCGTGTGCGAGGCGTTCGGGCTCGAGCTGTCCGACCTGGTGCCCGTGGCAAACGACACCGCGAAGGAATTCCAAGGATTCCTGCGCAC
>JAHCJK010000139.1 GCA_026184295.1 Planctomycetota bacterium | reverse complement strand
CTCGACGGCGCGCATCGAAGACGCGCTGAAGATCGGCGGGCCGCTGCTGCGCCGCTTCGTCGCCGCGCTGCCCGAGGACTGGCGCGACCCCGACGCCGACGTGGTGGTCTCGGTCAAACGCAACGAGCTTGCGCCCGGCTGGTCGCCCGCGCCGGTCGGATGGCACATCGACGGCACCCACACGGCCGACCGCCATCCGGATGGCCGCGCCAACCTGCGCAACCCGGGCAACACGGTCGAACAGATCCTCTGCTGCTGCGGCCCGGCCGCGCCGACGCGCTTTCTCCTGGGCGAGATCGAACTGCCCGAGCCGCCGCTCGGTTCGAAGCAGGGGCAGCGCTGGCAGCGCGAACTCGAGGCCGCCGCCGACGCGGGCCGGATGCAACGCTGGAACGCGCCCATCGACACGCTGGTCGCCTTCGGCTTCGGGGATTTTCACACGGGGGCCACGGCGGACGTGCGCGGCTGGCGCTGCTTCATCAAGGCGATGCGCGGGCGCGGGCAGCTCACCCACGGCGGCCCGGTCGAACGCAGCCCGGTCTCCTGGCCCGCCGATCAGCCCGGCCTGCCGGAAGACCCCTGCGGCATCTTCCCCGACGTCCTGCCCTAACGGCGCGCGCCCTTCGCGCTACAGGGCGATGGGGATCTGCCCCGGGCGCCTGGAGCCTTCGAGGGCCTCGAAGGCGTGCAGCGCCACCTGGGTAAAGGTCGCTTCGCCGCGTTCGGCGGAGAGGGCCACGTCGCCGGCGGGGGCGGCGTCGTACATCATCGTGGTGAAGATCCAGCGGCCGTCGAGGTAGACTTCGACGCAGCGGTTGCGCGCGTAGACGGCCAGGCGGTACGGGCGTCCGTGGGCCAGCGGCACGCGGCACGAATCGGTCACGTTCCCGCCGTAGCGCTTGTCGGAGCGGTCCACGAACATCGAGTAATCCGCGCCCCAGCCGTAGAGCGGGTGCCGCCGGTCCATCCCGATCTGTACCTCGCCCAGGTCGTAGTCGAGCCGGACCATCACGCCCATGTTTTCGTGCGCGCGCAGCACCACGGCGCAGCGCCCCGCGCTCGCACTTGCGACCGTGCATTCCAGCAGCAGGCCGGCCTGCTGCTTCGCGATGGTGCAGGAAGTCCCCGTCGCCAGGGCGCGCGCCTGAAAGCCTTCGCCCGCGCGCGTCCAGGAGCCGTCGCCGGGCAGGTCCGCCGCGAGGGCCGCCGGGCGGCCGAGCGTGCGCAGGGGTTCGAAGAAGCCTGCGTACAGATCGCCGTTGGCTTCGCGCATAAGGCGCTTCGGAACGGCCCAGACGCCGTCGAATTCGCGCGGGTCGGTGCGGATGTGGTGGTACAGGAAGCGTTCGCCCTTGTACGTCACGATGCGCCCGACGTACGCGTCCATGCGCCCGTGCCCGGCGCCGATCAGGAGCGGGTCTTCGGGAAGGGTGAAGGGTCCTTCGCGCCGTTCGGCCTTCAGGTAGTACGTGCCGACGGTCTCGCGGCGCCGCGGCGAGTGGATGCGCGTCCCGTAGCAGCTTCCCGTCGAAAAGAGAAGGTAGTGGGTTCCGTCGAGTTCCACGAGTTCGGGCACCTCGACGTGGTAGAACTTGCCCGCGGGCGCGTCCAGCGGCGGGAGGAATTCCCAGGTGACGAAGTCCTTGGTGCGCGCGTGGCCGAAGGCCGCGCCGGTGTCGTCGGGTCCGTAGGCGGGCCGCTGCGCGCAGAAGACCGCGTGCCAGCAGCCGTCCGTGGCATCCTTAAAGAGGTACGGATCGCGCCACGCGACGTGCCCGCGCACGGCGTCGTACTCCGAACGATAGTGCGGGCCCTGCGGGAAGAGCGGCTTCGAACCCGGGATCGCCTTCCAGTGTTCGAGGTCCGTGGATTCGAAGAAGCGCCCGGTCTGGATGTTGCGGATCACTTCGCCGATGCCGAGCACGAAGCGCGCCCCGTCGCGCACCACCATGCCCGTGTACTGCCAGAAGGGCGGCACGAGGTCCGCGCGGCGTTCCCAGCGCAGGAGGTCGGTGCTGACCGCGTGGCCGATGCGCCCGGCGCCGTCGTTGGCTTGATAGAAGAGATGCATCAGGCCGTCGTGCTCGAACATCCAACTGTCCCATAGACGTTCGCCTTCCGCGGGTTGGATCAGCAAAGGGGGCTCCTTGCAGGGTGCGTCGGTGCTGTAATTTACAGGAACGCGACGGACGGACAGCGGTAGACCTAGCAGCCGCGTGCACGGCGTCAACTTGGTTGTCGGTGCGGAGCGCAGGCGCGCGGAAGAACTACTTCTTCTGCTGGCGCATCTGCTCGATGTACAGGAGTTCGTTCTTCGCGGTGGAGTTGTTCGGGTCGATCTTGAGCGACTGCTCGAAGACCTTCTGCGCTTCGTCCAACTGGCCGAGTTCGATGAGCGCGAAGCCCATCCCGCGAAGCGCGATGGGCAGGTCGGTGCGCCCGGTCTCGAAGCGTTCGGCCAGTGCCTTGCCCTTCTTGTACTCCTCGACGGCTTCCTTGTACTTGCCCATGTGGTTGAAGATGTAGCCGCGTTCGTTGTGGGCGGCGGCCGAGAACGGGGCCACTTTTTCTTCCTGCGCGAGGTAATCGAGGGCGGCCTTGAAATCGCGCTTGCTTGCGGCGACGAAGGCGAGCATGTGCATCGTCTCGAGGTAGGACCAATCGATCCATGCGACATCCTGGTCTGGATGGTCCTTCTTGTAGGCCTCAAGTTCCTTCCTATTGGCAACGCTGACGTAGGTCTTCTTGGGGTCCTTGCAGAGCGCCTGGAACTTCGCCTGCGCTTCCTTCAGGCCCTTTTCGGCCGCGGCCAGGTCGCCCGCGCGCATGTCCTTGAAGGCCTTGGCCAGCAGCGCCCGGTTTTCGACGCCGGGGCCGTCTTCCAGGCCGACCACTTCCATGAAGGTCTCGAGCGAGGCGGAGTTGGTGGCCTTCGGCGGCGGCGCTTCCTCGGCGAGCAGGGGCAGGCCGAAGCCAAGGACGCCAAGGACCAGGATCGGGGCGGACAGGCGATACATGAGGTTCATCCTCGCAATAGGGTTACTCCTTCTTACCGAGAAACGGACGGGCGTCCAAGAGGTTCAAGATGGATTTGCACTGCCGGGCGACCTCCGGGTCGTCGGAAGCCGAGGCCTTGTCGATCTGCGGAAAGGCCGCGCCGCCGAGTTTGAGCAGGGCCTGCAGCGCCGCGTCGCGCTCGTCGAACTGTTCCGAACTCAGCCGCTTGATGAGGCCGGCCACGCGCGCCTCGAGTTCGGGCTCCAGGTGGCGGTGGACCACCAGGCCCACGCGCACGGTCTTCGCCGGGGCAGGCTTGGCCTTGAGCGGCAGCCAGCGGTCGTAGACCGCCTGCGGAATGCGGTAGAAGAGCGTCAGGCCGTCCTGCCGGAAGAGGCCCTCGTTCCAGACGGCGGTCATCGATTCGGCTTCGTCCGGGTTCAGGCCGGCCTGGGTCAGGCGCGCGGTCAGTTCCTTGGCCAGGGCGGCCAGGCCCTCGGCGTTGGTCTCCCGCATCTCGAAGCGTTCGTGGCGGACGTCGGTGGGACCGAGCGCCTCGGTCCAGCCTCCCCAGCGGCTGGAGACGGAGAGCTTCTCGCCGTCGCGTTCCACCAGCATCACGTCCTGCCAGACCTCCGCGCCCGGGACTTCGAGCACCACCGTCTTGCCGTCGCGGACGACGCCGGGCGAGACCGGGAGCTTCATCAAGCCGTCGTAGTAGATGAACTTCTCCTTGTCCCACGCCTGGCCGACGTGGCTGTGCCCGCCGCCGCAGAAGACGTCGCTGGCCTTGACCTTACGCAGGAGATTCACCCAGTGGCCTTCGTCCACGGCCAGTTCGCGCGGCACCTTGCCGGCGGGCGAGTTCTGCTCGGGACGTTCGACCAGCCACGGCTGAAACGTGAGGCTCTTAGGCGCCGGCAGGCCCTCGCGGCGTCCCGTGTTGACGGGATCGCTGGCCGCCGGCCACCAGATCGTGGGCGTCCCCTCGGCGAAGGTGACGGTCAGGTCGATCTTGAGCGGCTTCTCGGCGTGAAAATAGATGACCGGTTTCAGCACCGGGCCGTGGTACGGAAGGCCTCGCTCCGGCAGCATGCCGTAAAAGGCCTTGGGCATGCCGGCCCATTCGCCCTTCATGTCCAGGTTGGCCCAGGCGGCGTTGCGCGGCACGGCAAAGACGCCCCATTCATGGAGTTCGTAAGGCGGGGGCGGGGCGTTTTCCGCGTGGGCGAACCCCGCAAGGATCAGCGCGGCCAGAATAAGAACGACTTTAGAATGCATGCGGCAGCCTCCGGTTAAGCCGGTTTCCAGGTTGGACGCCCGCCGCGAGGCGCGGTTGCGCAAAATTCGCGCACGCGGTTGAGGTGGTCCAGAACTACTAGACTCGCGCGTCCAACCCGACTCCGTACGTACACTTAATAACGGTGAAGGCGTTCATCCATCGAACGAAAAAAATACGCAAAGCGTAGCGAAAGGCATGCGCGATGTCGGAATTCCAACACGTTGTGGGGTAAACACATACATCCCGGAATGAAAATCGGCGCTCCGCCCGGCTACGTGTTGACTCCAACCTCCTGGTCGGTATCATACAACGCGTTCTAGGACAGAAAACGGTAGGCCAACTTGAATGGACGGGCACATTGGACCAGCCATCCAGCCGAGCCTCGAGCAGGGGCCGGAGCGGGCTGTTCCGGGAAGCCACACCTTGAACGACGATACGGTGGGGACGGCCGTCACGATGGACTCGCCTTTTATCAATGCGAAGGATTTCGGGTACAGCCCGTCCACGAGACGTGGACAGAGTTACGAGCAGCACGGCTCCGCCAACCTGGAAGAGCACCTCAACGAGAGCATCGCGCGGATCGAGTCCCTGAAGCTGCGGGTGCTTGAGATCGCGATGCTGAGCCCCGCGGACCGCGATATCTTCTTTCAGAACCTCGACCTGCTGCGTTCGGCGTTCATCGATTTCGCGAGCCGGCAGTACCGCACCACCGACGAACCCAAGCCCAAGTCGGTGGCCAAGCAGGCTTTCTCGTGGAAGTCGGACCTGATCATCGAAGGCATCATCGGCAGCAGCCCGGCGATCAGCGCCATCCTGAAGATCATCGCCAGCGTGGCGCCGAGCGACCTGACGGTGCTGCTGGAAGGCGAGACCGGCACCGGCAAGGAACTCTTCGCCCGCATCATTCACCTGAACAGCAAGCGCGAGAAGTTCACGGCCGTGAACTGCGGCGCGTTCCCGCCGGGCGTGATCGAATCGGAACTCTTCGGGCACCTGAAGGGCTCGTTCACCGGGGCGACCAGCGACCGCAAGGGCAAGTTCGAAGAGGCCGACGGGGGCACGATCTTCCTCGACGAAATCGGCGAACTGGAGCCCCTCGCGCAGGTCAAGCTGCTGCGCGTGCTCGAGACCGGCGAACTGCAGCGCGTCGGTTCGGACAAGTACAAGCAGGTCGATGTGCGCGTGATCGCGGCCACCAACCGCAACCTGGACGTGATGGTCCGCGAAGGGCGCTTCCGCGAGGACCTGTACTACCGCTTGAACATGTGCCCGATCCAGTTGCCGCCGCTGCGCGAACGCCGCGACGAGATCGGGATTCTGCTGGAGTACTTCCTCGAGGCCGCCTGCGCCAAGCAGAACAAGCCGGTGCCGAAGATCGACCCCGAATTGCGCCATTACCTCTGCGCGATCTACGACTACCGGGGCAACATCCGCGAACTGAAGAACATTGCGCAGTTCCTGGCCTGCATGGTAGGGGAGGGCTCCATCACCATCGAGCACCTGCCGGAACGGTACCGGACGGCGCGCGATCAGGGTGGAAATGGGACGAATGGCTCCAACGGCAACGTGGAACATCGCCGCGCGATGCTCATGGAAACCGAGCGAGTATATTGGGTTAGCATGCTTCAGAAGCACCGCGGCGACGTCCGGAAGATATGCAGCGAGACCAAACTCAGCCGTTCGCGGGTATACCAACTCCTTGACCAATGCAAATTGAAACCAAACGCCTTCAGGTAAAGTGTAAGGGATTGGATGCATGGAACTTCAGGACGCAATCATCCTGGTGAACGGTGCGCGGGTGACCGTGGCGGATGTCTTGCTCCAGCTTAAGGTGACGGGCGTCTTCCGCGACGAAGCCTGCCGCTTGGTCGAGAACATCGTGATCCTGGAGAAGGCCAACGAGCTTGGGATCACGGTCTCCGATCCGGAGTTGTACGACTTTACGGAGGCCAAGCGGCACCACTGGGGCCTCACGCGCGCGGAGGATATGAACGAGTATTGCCGGGCCAACGGCATCACGATGGAACAGTGGGAAGAGGTTTCACGGAGCGAACTTCTGAGAGCCAAAATACGGAGTAAAGTAGTTGAGGAACGCGCAATCAGCGATTACTTTGAGGCCCACCGCGAGTTGATGAAAACCGTTTCCCTGTCGCGCATCGTATGCAGCGACCAGGCCAAGGCCGAGGAAGTGAAGCAATGGGCCTTGGCCGAAAACGAGAGTTTCTCGGATTTGGCGAGGAAGCATTCCAAGGAAGTCACCACGCGCATTGCCGGCGGATTTTTGGGGTCGGTCAAGCGCGGGATGCTTCCCAAGAAGGTCGATGACGCCATTTTCAACGCCAAGGCCGGCGACCTGCTGGGCCCGTTCGGCGAGAATGGCAGTTCGACGATCTATCGGGTCGATGCGATACGCGATGCCGAACTGACGGACACGCTGCGGAAGGAGATCGCGGACCGGATGTTCGCCTCGTGGCTGCACAACGCCATCGACGGAACGAGATTTGAAAGACCTAAATAGAAGCCCGTCGTAGACGTTCGACGTGCATGCCGTACGAGCCCAGGTCCTGCGCGCAAGCGCCGGGCCCGGGCGTGGCGGTTCCTCCGGGGCTGCGCAAGGAACGCGTGGCCGGAGCACCCCGCCTGTTGCCGGACGTTTTCAAGGTCTCGAGGTCCCCATGGCCGAAGCCGAAAAAAGCGCCGTAAGCATTGGTCCCATCTCCGTGCAGGAAGTGAAGCATACGATGAAGGCCGCGCGCCTGCTGTATTCGGCGCCGCCGATCATCCTGCGCGGGCCGATCTACATGGTCTTCCTGATCTCGATCGGCGCGGTGGCGTACGCCTGCGTGAGCAAGGTCAGCAGCATCGTCACCTGCCCGGTGGTGCTGGTGAAGGACGAGACCAAGATCCAGGCCCCCACGGGCGGGATCGTCTCGCGCATCAGCGTGGTGCAGGGCAACAAGTTCGAGACCCTGACCAACCTGGTGGACATCCAGTTCAAGACCATGGCCACGACGACCTCCGAAGGCCAGGACCTCCAGGACCAGCTCGACCGGTTGATGGAAAAGAAGGCGCGCATCGAGGAAGGCGGCGAGAAGATCGAACAGCGCGTGGCCGGCCTGCGCTCCACGCTCAAGGCGCTGGAAGAGAAGCTGCCCGTCCTGACCGAGGAGAACAAGAAGGAAAACTTCGAGTTCGAGGCGCAGTTGCGCGAGCAGGAAAACCGCTACGAGATCGTGAAGAAGCAGTTCGAGCAGGCGCAGAACGACGTCGTGGCCAAGAAGAAGCTGGTCGAGACCCGCAAGGACGCGGTGAAGGACGCCGAAAAGGCCCTCAACGACGAACAGGAACTCTTCAAGAAGCAGCAGTCCACGGTCCTGCAGGTCCAGGCCATGAAGGACCAGTTGCGCGGCGCGCAGGAGGCCCTGGTCAGCCTGCAGGCGGCCCTGGACGCGGCCGAGAAGGACGTCGCGAAGCTCGACCTGACGCTGCTGGACGAGAAGGCCAAGCCCGACCGGCTGCGCAACCAGCACGAGCGCTCGGTCCTGGAACGCAACTCGCGCAAGGCCTCGCTGGAAGAGCAGATCTCGCAGACGCGCTTCCAGATCGCCGAGATGGAACTGACCAAGAAGCAGGACCTGGAGACGATCAAGAAGGACATCGACCGGCTGCGCGACCAGATCAAGGAATCGGGCACGCTGACCACGAACTACAAGTTCGAAGGCGAACTCTGCCGCGTCTACAGCCCTTACGGCGGCACGGTGACGCAGGTGTACGTGAAGCCCGGCCAGCAGATCAACGGCGGCGACGTGATGCTCTCGGTCATCAAGGACACCGAGGCGATGTACGCGCGCGTGCTGGTGCCCAACCGCGACATCGGCCGGCTGAAGGAAGGCATCGAAGTGAAGATCAAGTTCGACGCCTACCCGTACCAGGAATTCGGCAGCCAGACCGGGCACATCATGATGATCGCCAACACGCCTTCCAACAAGCAGGGCGAGGAGTCGTTCTACGAAGTGAAGGTCAGCCTGGAAAAGGGCACCATCAAGGTGGGCGCCAAGGACCGCCCGCTCACCATCGGGCTGGTGGGCCTGGCGGACATCAAGACCGGCGACAAGCGCCTGATCGAAGTGATCTTCACCCCGATCTCGAAGTTCTTCGGCTCGGACGAATAGGGTTGCATCGCGCACGGGACGCGCGGACGGGAACGGACACGAAAACCTATCGAGCGGCGGCCCCCCAGGGGACTCCGCGGGATGGCAGGAGAGCGGCCTGAATGGCTACGAAGCAAGAAGAAGTCCGGCGAATCCTCGACACGCACTTTATCTTCAGCCCGCTGTCCCCCACGGACAAGCGCGCCATCGAGGACCTGTTCGAGATCGAAAAGTACCCCGCCGGCGCCGCGATCGCGGAGGCCGGGCGTCCCATGACCGGGCTGTATTCGGTCTACAGCGGCGCGGTGCGCATGAAGGGCTTCAACGAGTCCGGCAAGCGCATCAGCCTGGGCGAGATGGCCGAGGAGAGCACCTTCGGCGAAGTCTCGCTGCTGGCCGACGCGAACTGGGACCAGCAGGTGATGGCCTCGGCCGACACCATCCTGCTCAAGCTCCCCTCCAGCAAGCTGCGCTCGTTCCTCAAGCTCAACCCGCACCTCGAACAGCACTTCCGCCAGCAGATCGGCTCCATCGAAATGCGCAAGCGCCTGCGCGGCATCCTGGGCACGGCGCAGTACTCGCAGGAGACGGTCAACGAAATCCTGAGCAACATCGGCGTCAAGAAGATCAAGCGCGGCACCTACGTCTTCAAGCAGGGCGACGAGGACCCGCGCCTGTACTACATCGAAGCCGGCGCCTGCGAACTCGTCCGCGACATGATCGAAGGCACCGTGGTGCTCGAAAAGGTCGTCAAGGGCGGCCTGATCGGCGAGACCGGCGCGGTGACGCACCAGCCGCAGAACTATTCGGCGCTGGCCGTGACCGACCTGACGGTCCTGGTCATCCGGCAGCCCGAAGTGAAGAAGATTCTCGACGCCAACTACGACCTGAAGGAAAAGCTCGACCAGCGCATCCGCCAGTTGCGCGAACGCGAAAAGGAAAACGCCTCCGCGCTCAAGCGCCAGGAAGGCATCGACCAGCGCATCCACGTGGACGCGATCGGCGAAGCCGACTTCCGGCGCATGGCCAAGAAGACCGAAGTCGGCCGCTTCAAGCTCATCAAGCAGCAGGTGCCGTCCGAAAACGTCGCGGCCTGCCTGGCGATGATCTCGGAGCATTTCGGGAAGAGCTTCACCGTCGGCCAGGTGCAGGAAATGGCCAACATCAACACCGAGACGGCCTCCCTGCCGCAGGTCTGCACGGCCGGCGAGCACCTCGGGTTCCGCGCCAAGTATTACCAGATCAAGTACGACCAGATGCGCCAGCTCGAACTTCCCGCCATGATCCTGTGGGAGAATTACCACTACGTCGTCGTCTACCGGGTCACCGAGAGCGCCGTGTACGTGGCCGACCCGCTGGTGGGCCTGAAGACGGTCCCGCGGCGCGAGTTCGAGACGGGCTGGGACGGCGTCATCATCGTCACCGAGCCGACGCAGAAGTTCAAACTGCTCGATTCGCCTGAGCACCCGTACGCGCGCTTCGTCGGCTACCTGCTGCCGTACAAGTTCTACTTCGCCGAAGCCTTCCTGGCCGTCCTGGTGATGAACATCCTGGGCCTGGCCTCGCCGCTGTTCGTGCAGAACATCGTGGACAAGGTCGTCGTCCATAAGGACGCGGCCCTGCTGAACATGATGCTCGCGGGCATGGTGATGATCACGATCTTCACCCTCATGACCAGCAGCGCGCAGTCGCTGCTGCTGGCGCACGTGATCGCGCGCATCGACATGAAGATGATGTCCGAGTTCTACCGGCACATCCTCAGCCTGCCGCTGCGCTTCTTCCAATCGAGGCAGATCGGCGACATCCTCTCCCGGTTCGGCGAAAACCAGAAGATCCGCGGCATCCTGGCCGGCACCACCATCACCGTCGTCCTCGACGCCCTGATGATCGTGCTCTACATCCTGATGATGCTGATCTACAACAAGTTCCTGACCGCGATGGTGATCGTCTTCATCCCGATCTACATCGGCAACACGCTCTTTTTCACCCCGCGCCTGAACGACATCTACAACCAGCTCTTCCTGAGCAGCGCGGCCTCGCAGTCCTCGCTGATCGAATCGCTGCACGGCATCGAGGCGATCAAGTCCACGGCGAACGAATACTGGGCCCGCTCGCGCTGGGAAGACGCGTTCGTCGAAAACGTCAACCTCGGCTACAAGTCGGCCAAGGTCGAACTGCTCTTCAACTCCGTCAGCCAGCTCATCAACCTGACCGCCAGCATCTCGATCCTGTGGGTCGGCGCGAACGAAGTGATGGCGGACACGATGTCCATCGGCGAACTGATGGGCTTCAACATCCTGATGGGCGAAGTGATGGGCCCGATCCTGAACATGGTGCGGCTGTGGAGCAACCTCCAGGAAATCCGCATCGCCATGGACCGCGTCAACGACGTGGCGATCATCAAGCCCGAACAGTCGAACATGACCAGCACCGGCGCTTCGCCGGCGGTGCTGCCGCGCCTGGAAGGCCGCATCGAGTTCCGCAACACGTGCTTCCGCTACGGCGGCGAGGACACGCCGCTGATCCTGAACAACTTCAACCTGATCATCGAGCCGGGGCAGAGCGTGGCGTTCGTCGGGCCGTCGGGCTGCGGCAAGAGCACCGCGATCAAGATGATCATGGGCTTCAACATGCCGACGGGCGGCGAATGCCTGATCGACGGCAAGGACATCACGGCGCTCGACCTGACCACCTACCGCCGGCAGATCGGCATCGTGCTGCAGGACAGCTACCTGTTCAGCGACACGGTGGCGGGCAACATCGCGCTGGGCGACACCGAGCCGGACATGAACGCGGTGCGCGAGGCCGCGCGGCTTTCGTCGGCGGACGACTTCATCGCGCGCCTGCAGCAGGGCTACCAGACGCCGCTGGGCGAGAAGGGCATCCAGGTCTCGGGCGGCCAGCGCCAGCGTATCTGCATCGCGCGCGCCCTGTACCGCCGGCCGAAGATCCTGATCTTCGACGAAGCGACCAGCGCGCTGGACAACGAATCGGAAGCGCGCATCCAGCAGAACATGAAGCAGATCCTGACCGGCAAGACCTCGATCGCGATCGCGCACCGCTTGAGCACCGTCCGCGACTGCGATTTCATCTGCTTCATGGAAAACGGCCAGGTGCAGGAAAAGGGCTCGCACGACGAACTGGTCGCGCAGAAGGGCCGGTACTACGAACTGGCCAAGAAACAGTTCGACCTGGAGTAGGCGGGGGGATGGGCCGGGACGGGCCGCGCAGGCGGGCGGCCGATGTGACCTTGCCCGATGCGCGCGCATCAGGCAATCTAGTCCTGGCAGGACGGCCCGACAGGGCGCCTTTTCGAACCGTATAAGGCAGGAGCAACTCATGGCCGGACCCGGAGCAAAGCTGATCGGACAGAAGGAGCCCGTCAAAGACCAGGAAGTGGTGTGCGGAGGCCCCGTCACCGTCGGGCGCGATCCGACCTCCAATTCGCTGCCGATCAATCATCCGTCCATCTCCCGCAAGCATGGGCGCATCTTCCAGGAAGGCACCGCCTGGAACGTCGAAGACCTGGGCAGCAGCAACGGCACCTTCCTCAACGAAGTCCGCATCCAGAAAGTGCGCCTGAAGGATGGCGACGTGGTCCGATTCGGCGACGTCCCCTTCAAATTCCAGATGGCCAGGCCGGAACCCGTGGCCGCCGCCAGCGGCGGAGGCGGGGAAGGCTTCGAACCCACGATCATGATCTCGCCGGCCAACCGCCCCAAGGTCGATGCGCCGCCGCCTTCGGACTTCGAAGGCACGGTCTTCGGCGGGCAGGCGCCCGTCTTCTTCGCCAACCAGATGCAGAAGGACCAGTCCCAGCAGGCGTCGAACGCCGGGAAGGTGGCCACGGCCGACGCCCCGCCGCCGGTCTACGTGCCGCCGCCGGTCCAGACGCCGAACATGTTCATGCTGAAGCTGAAGGCGATTATCGGCATCGTGATCTTCTTCTCGCTGATCGCGATCGGCGTGATGGTCATCATCCGCAACGCCGGCAAGTCGCAGGAGATCCGCACCGCGGTGAAGGAAAGCCGCATGAAGGTGGAGGACTTCCTCTCGCAGAACGAGAGCAGGGTCCTGCTGCCCGAGGCCGTGCTGCCGACCTTCAAGTCCGAACTCGAGGTGCTGGAAGCCTGCAACAAGGAATTGAAGGAGAAGCTGGAGAAGTTCAAGGACGGCGACAAGGAACAGGTCGATAACCTCAAGGCCCTGAAGGAACGCGTGGACTTCCTGATCTTCGAGCGCAAGGAAGCCCTGGCCGTTGCCGAAGGCGACCGCGCCGCGACCGACAACCTGGTGCAGGATTTGGCCGTCAACGGCACCGAGAACCAGAAGGCGCTGGCGCCGCTGGCCAAGGAACTGCTCAAGCTGCAGCACTTCCGCAAGAAGTTCCCGCTCAACCCGGACCGCAGCGTCGAGGCGCCCGATCCCAAGGACATCGACAGCCTGCTGAGCGCGGTCGCGACCTTGAAGACCGAGCACGAGAAGAACGCGGGCAATCAGTTGCTCTTCAACACCCACTTCTCGCGCATGGTCAAGAATTCGATCGACAACGACGAGTTCCTGATCCGCCTCTGGCAGCGCTTCTACACCGAATACGAGGCGGCCAAGGCCGAGAAGGACGCCGAACGGCGCAAGGACAAGATCGAACGCCTGAACAGGGACTACTCGAGCCTGAACCTGCTGAAGGACCTGAAGTAGTTCCGCAGGCCGGCTTCCGGACGTGGGAAAGGGAACCGCGCGGGTTCCCTTTCTTCTTGGCAAAGGCGGAAACGGAACCCGATGGGCAAGCCTCCGATCGCGCTCTTCGGCCGCAAGGCCGACCCGCAGATTCACGCGATCCGCGACGCCGTGGCCGCCATGGGCGGCGAACCCCTCGTCTTCCAGATGCAGCTCGACGACCGGCTCGCGCCGGCAATGTCCATCGGCGCGGGGCGCATGAGCTGGGAGGGCGTGGACTTCGCCCCCGTGCGCGCGCTCTACATCCGCGGAATGGCGCCGAACAGCCTGCCGGCCCTGCCGCCGGTGCTGAACGCGGCCATGCATGCCGAATGGCGCGCGCGCTACGTCCGCGACCAGCTTTACCAGTCGGCGTCCTACAGCTTTTTCGGGGCGCTGCAGGCGCAGGGCACGCTGGTCGTCAATCCGCTGGAAACGTACGCGCACCACAATTCCAAGGCGCAGTTCTACGAACGCTTGCGCGCCGAAGGCTTCGACGTGCCCTTCACGCTCACCACCAACGACCCGGCCGAGGCGCGCGCCTTCGCCGAAACGTGGGGCCGCGTGGTGGTGAAGCCCGGCATCGGCGTCGGTTCGACGCGCATCCTGCGTGAAGACCAGATGCGCCAACTGGACGAGATCGCCATCAGCCCCACCACGATGCAGGAATGCGTGCCGGGCAAGACCTACCGCGTCCACATCGTCGGCGACACCGTGGTGCTGGCGCTGAAAATTCTGAACGACGAGATCGATTCGCGCACCGAGACCCGCGGCTTCGAGTACGCCAAGCTGCCGGACGAGGAAGAACGCAAGATCGTCCGCGCGAACCGCTCGCTGGGGCTCCACTTCGCCGCCTGGGACGTCATCGTCACCGAGGCCGGCCGCATCTCGTACCTCGACTGCAACCCCGGGCCCTTCCTGATGTGGATCGGTCCGGAGAACGTCCGCGCCGTCTACGGGCAGCTCGCGCGCTACCTGATTGCCTACGCCGAGACCGGTTCGGCCGCGGACGCCTCGAAGCGCGTCGAGCCGCACCGGCCCGCCTAGGCCGCGCGGCGGCTTCTTTTCTCAACGCAAACGGATCAGGAGTACTTGCTCTCTTCGAATTCGAAGAGGATGCGCAGCATGCGGCGCAGGAACATGGTGGGCCGTTCGAGCGGCTCGGCGTCCGGCGTGGGCTCCGCCACCGGGTGTCCGGTCAGGGCCGCCGCGAGCCGTTCCGTCAGGCGCGCTTGCAGTTCCGCGGGCAGCGCCTCCAGGTCGGGATCGGCCTCGAGGTCGAAGATCCAGGTCTCGTCGCCCGCCTGGACGAACTGCACTTCCAGCCAGCGCCCTTGCACGAGTTCGGCCGCGCGCGCCAGCGCCGCGTGAGCCTGCGGGCATGCCACTTCCATGTACGACTCGAGGCGTTCCGGCGGGCCGGGGTCGGGGTAGCGATAGGTGGCGAGCAGCAGGGGCTTGCCTTCGAAGAGGTATCCGCGGGTCAACTGGCCCGGGCGGGTGTCGGCGAGCAGGATCGGCGGCTTTTCGAGCGCGACGAGCGCGTCGCGCTGCGCGTCGAGGAAGAGCTGCCAGATCGCGCGCCCCGAGGCCGGCCGCCAGACGACCGTCTCCTTGCCGTCGCGGAACGCATTGACCATGTCCAGCCGGTTGGTGCAGAGCATCTCCGGCACGCGCAGCCCGGCCTCGCGCAGGCGTTCGAAGAGCGCGGTCCGTGCGAAGCAGGCCATATGGACGTTGGGGTCGTTGAACGTCCGCACGCCGCGGCGGGCCAGGTCCAGCAGCAGGCTGTGCAGGTAGCTGTAGGTCTGCTGCTCGGCCAGGTAATCGTACCGCCAGACGGTCCAATCCTGGTTCAGGCCCGGAGAAGGAATGACCGGGTCGCAGTAGGAAAAGCCCATCACCACGGCGCATCGCAGGGCGGCCAAGTCCACGCCGTTCCACGAGGCGCGCCGGGCGTCCAGATGGGTGGGGGATTCGGAGGAAAGGTCGAGGTCCAGGCGCGCGACGCAGCCGGGCTCAAGCGCCTCCAGCGCGCGCTGAAGCCGCTGGGCGCCGCGGTGCCTGGCCGGTGCGATCAGACCGATGGTCACGTGATCCCCCTGGTGACGCGCGGATGCCCGGGGGTGCTGGCGTCGGGCGGTGGAACGCGGCGTTACTTCGCGGGCGCCGCTTCGGGCTTGGCCGGAGCCGCCTCGGTCTTGGGGCCGCCGCCGAAGAAGCGCAGTGCGTTGGCCTGCGTGAGCACGCCGATGCGGCGCTGTTCCAGCGAGTTCGGCGCGGTCATGCTCGCGTACTGGTACGGCAGCACGCCCTGCGCGAACAGAAGCTGCGACTCCGCCGACTTGTACGCCGCCGAGGCCGCGACCAGGCTCAGATCGGCCAGCAGCACCGTGCGGTTGTGGGTCACGATCTCGAACTCGGTCAGGCGCCCGCCCGTGTAGAACTCCTTGGCCTGCTTGAGCGTCTCGCGGGCCAGGCGCAGGTTCTCGGCGGCCAGTTCGACCTGGCGCTTGCGGCTGAGCAGGGAGACCAGCGCGTCGCCGACGTCCTGTTCGATCTGGTTGACCGTCGCTTCCACCGTCACGTTGGCCTGCGCTTCGCCCGCGCGCGCGGCGTTGGCGTTGCCGTACACCGTGCGGTTGAAGACGGCGCGCGAGAAGTCGAACTGGTACGTCTGGACGCGCGCGTCCTGGTTGGGCAGGGCGCGGATCGAATCCCACCAGTCCTGGTAGCCGAACTTGAAGTTGAGCTGCTTGTGCTGGTAGGTGCCGCTGACCTTCAGGTCGGGCTTGGTCTGGTTCTGCTGGAACCGCACCAGCACCGCCGAGACCTTGGCGCTTACGCGCGCGGCCTTCAGTTCCGGGCGGTTCTCGATGGCGATCTGGTTCGCTTCCTTGGTATTCAGCGCCATGTGCTCTTCGATCAGGCGCGTGTAGCCGGCGGGGATGAAGACGGTCTTCTTGTCGTGGTCGAGCAGGTTCACCAGGAAGTTGCTCGCCTGGAGGTACGCGCCCCACGCGCCTTCTTCGACTTCCCTGACGGCGGCCAGTTCGGCCTCCACCTGCTGGTTGCCGTAGTCGGTCGCGCGGCCGGCTTCGACCATCTTCTTCAGGTCGGCCAGAATGGTCTCGACGGACTTGCGGTTCTCGGACGCGGCGCGCAGGTTCTCGGCGGCGGCGGCGAGGTTCCAGAAGGCGTGGTCGATTGTGACGATCGTGTTGTTGATGACGGTCTTGGTATCCCAGAAGGCGCGTTCGCGGTTCAGGTTCGCGACCTTGATGCCCGTTTCGGCCGGCGCGTACGAACCCCAGTCCTTGGAGAAGGGGATGGGGATCACGAACGAGGCCTGGAGGTTGGTGATCCAGGGCGCGCCGAATTCGCCCATCAGTTCGTCAAAGGTCTGATGGCGGATCGAGGTGCCGCCGAACGTGATCGAATGGCCCCAGGGGAGCTGCTGCTCGAAGGTGATGTCGAAGGTCTCGTCCGCCGCCGGCCCCGTGGGATTCTCGGAACTCGCGTCCACCTGTTCGCGGCGGTAGAAGTCCGGGCGCGGGTTGGCGAAGACCAGCGATTCGATCTGCGTCGCTTCCTGCGCTTCCGCGTCGAAAATCAGCAGGTTCTGGCCGCCCACGTTCACCGTGCGGCGGTGGAAGACGCGGCCGATGCGCTTGCGGTCGAAACTCTGGTTGTAGGCGTGCGTGAAATTCGCGTTGATCACCGGATCGAAGACCGCGCGGGCTTCCTCGACGGCCGACTTGACGATCGATTCGTCCTTCTCCTGCTTGCCGATGCTC
>JAHCJK010000138.1 GCA_026184295.1 Planctomycetota bacterium | reverse complement strand
AGCCCTGGCGCGGTTCGTGCACGGGAACCTCGAGGGTCTGAAATACTGCCTCAAGCGGCGCGGCGTCGCGGCGCTGATCTTCTTCGAGGCGTCCTTCTGGATCACGGCGGTCGCGTTCTACACGCTCATCACCTGGCATTGCTCGCTGGTGCTGAACCTGCCCGAGAGCGGGCGCATCCTGTTCTTCAGCGTCGGGCTGGGCTTCGCGGGCCTGGGGCTCTTCGTCGGCGCGCTGACGATCGGCAAGTTCAGCAACCGCATCAGCCCGCTGCTCACCTACCCCTTCGCGTTCGTGATGATCGGCGTGGCGATGTTCTCGAACTTCGGCGCGCGCGGCGCCGCCAACCCCGAACGCGCCGTGATGCTCTTCGCGGAGCGCTACCAGAAGGAGGAAGTGCTCGCCGAAGTCCCCGAGGCCAAGCGCGCGGAATTGAAAGCGCTCGCGGTCACGATCTCCGGTTCGAAGGATGCGTTCGACGCGGACCGCATCCGCGCGCGCGACGAAGCCAACCTGGGCATCGCGAAGGCGCTCTTCCCGTTCATGTTCCTGCTCGGCCTGGGCGGCGGCTTCCTGCTCGGGCGCATCGACGCGGACATGCTCGCGATCACCGACGAATCGATGCGCGGGCGCGTCTTCTCGATCAAAGGCTTCATGTTCACCTCGGCCCTGATGGGCCCGCTCTTCGTATTCGCCTTCTTCTCCAACTTCGACGTGCGCTGGAACACGGCCTTTTTCATGCCCTGGGGGCTGATTCTGGCCTTCTTCCCGGTCTTCCCCATGGCCTGGGTCCTCGATGTCGGCATCTTCGCGAACCCGAAGAAACTCGACCTGGGCGGCACCATCGAAAAGATCGCCTTCCGCATCGCGCGCTTCCTGGCCTGGCTGATCGCGAAGGCGTACTTCCGCATTTCCATCGAAGGGCACGAGAAGATTCCCGCCGAAGGCCCGGTGCTTTTGATCGGCAACCACGGCAGCTTTCTCGACCCGGTCTGGCTCGGCGTCAGCGTGCATCGGCGAGTGCAGTACATCATGCACGCGAGCTACTACTACTCGGTGGCGCATCCGTTCTTCCGCTTCATGATGTGCATCCCGGTGGACGAATCGAGCCAGATCCGCGCGCTCAAGGAAGGCTCGAAGGCGCTCGCGCAGGGGCTCTGCATCGGCATGTTCCCCGAAGGCACCGTGACCCGCGACGGCAAGATGACCAAGCCCAAAATGGGCGCGCTCTTTCTGGCGCAGCGCGCGGGCGCGACGGTGATTCCCTGCGCGATCAAGGGCAACACCACGGCCTTCCCCCGTTCCTCGAAGTTCCCCAAGCCGAGCAAGATCACGATCATGGTCGGCGAACCGTTCAAGATTCCGGAAAAAGCCAACCGCGAAGACGTCGCGCGCCTGACCGACGCATCGATGGCCGCCCTCGCGAAGATGCTCGGCTGCGATCCCCCGCCGCTCTGCGCCGACGACCTGAAGGACCGGCGCAAGGCCAAGGAAGAAGCGGCCGGCTGAACCCAATTCCTGCGGAGCGTGAGGAAAGTCCCAATGAGCCGCCGAAAACGTCCCGACGTTGAAACGCGCCTACAACGCACCGCCGGCAAGCCCGCCGTATCCGTTTCGACTAAACCGCATGACAACTCGAAACACGTTCCCGAGGGCCGCAGACCGTGCCCGATCTGCGGCGATTTCATGAAGTCGCGGAAGCGCGGTCTGCTGCTAGTAGATGTTTGTGCCGCGCATGGCATCTGGCTGGATAAGGGCGAATTGCGCTCCCTGGAAAAGTCCTTCTCGCGGCGAGGTATTATCATGACCAAGGCGCGCGAAGATGCCGCCTACGAACGCGGCCGCGCCTACGAAGGAAGCGCGGAGGAACTCTGCGATTGGCTTCGCAGCTTCCTAGGTTAACCTTCGGTCAGAAAGTTATGCATGCCGACCGTCTACATTATTGCGGTTCGCAACGGTACATGGAAATGCAGGTGCGATGATCCAGAAATTGAAATTACCGGAAGAAATGCCCGATCACGTCCGCTATGAGATGGCCGCGACAGAAGCCTACGCCGAGGTGGTCGTAGAACACCGCCGCTTGGGCATGCCACTTACCATTTGGAAAGACGGTAGAGTTGTAAAGGTGCCCGCCGACGAAGTGCCAATCCCCGATCCCAACGAAGTGCTGGAACGCTGGAAAGCCCAACAGCAGCCGGCCCGGTAGCCGCCCCATTTCATTTTTCTTTTTTCAAAAGAACCTGCGTGCGCACGGTATCTCCTGTCGGTCAGGGAGGTCGGCACATGGCGATCGGGGGCAGCTTTTACGCACCGCTGGGCGGGAACTCGAGCTTCAAGCCGCACGATCCGTTCGCCTGTTCGAAGGGGCCCGCGCACGGGCCGCCCCCGGCCAAGGCGCATGACAACGAGCACCTGAAACCCGAAGGCCAGCGCGCCTGCCCGATCTGCGGACAAACCATGGACGTCCAGCACTACGGCCTGCTGAAGATCGATGTCTGCGCGGCGCACGGCGTCTGGCTCGACAAAGGCGAACTGCGCGCCGTGGGCCTCACCCGCAAGCGCCGCGGATTCCACAAGCACCTCCGCCGCGTCCGCCGGCCGGAAGACGTCAAGGAAGCCGGGAAATGGTGGCCCCTCAACCACCTGCTCGACCTCTGCGAACGCTTCGCCGCCAAACGCCCCCGCCGCCGCTAGAAACGCTTTGCGGACGCCGCCGCCCCGCGCTAGCCTTTTTCGAGATCTCAGCAACCGGCGGAAGTGCGCATGGCCTTTGAAAACGTATGGGAAGAGCACGGCGTGTATGTCCGCGTCTTCGGCGCGGCTACGGCGCAGGATATCCTCGAAAGCAACGAACTGCTCTACCGCGATCCCCGCTTCAGCACCATCATGACCTACCAGATCTGCGATTTCCTCGGCTGCACCACCCTGAAGGCCGAAGCCAAGGTCGTGAAGGACATCGCGCGCCGCGACGCGGAGATGTCCAAACGCAAGCCCGGCGTGCACGTGGCCATCGTGACGGACCTGAAGGTGGTCTACGGGTTCTCGCGCATGTACCAGATGTGCACCGACCAATCGACCTGGGAGACCGAAATCTTCGACCACCTCGAAGCCGCCCGCGCCTGGATCGCGTCGAAGAAATAGCCTGCCGGCTTGCGGCCTCCCGTTCATGGGGTATCTTGTCCTCCGAGGACCGATGAACTACGCCACCCGCACCCCCCGCTCTGCTCCGCGCTTCGCCGCGGATAAGGAGAACTCACGGCCGCGCCGAAGCCTTTCGCGCGGCCGCTTCGTCGCGGCCTGACCCCTCCACGTAACTAGCCAGCACGCGCAAGAACCGTTACAAGAGCGTCTCGAACCGTTCGAGCCGCACGGGTGTCTGTTTGCCTTGACCGAGGAAGCCATGTCCAACGCACCGTCCGAGATGCCGACGCAATACGATCCCAAGCAGCACGAAGACGCCGTCTACGAACGCTGGGAATCCTCCGGCGCGTTCCATTCCGAACCGGCCGCCGGGCGCAAGCCGTACACGATCATGATCCCGCCGCCGAACGTGACGGGCGTCCTGCACATCGGCCACGCGCTCAACAATTCGCTCCAGGACCTGATCGTCCGCTTCCGGCGCATGCAGGGGCGCGAGACCCTGTGGCTGCCGGGCACCGACCACGCGGGCATCGCGACGCAGAACGTGGTGGAAAAACAGATCGCCAAGGCCGAAGGCAAGAGCCGCTACGAAGTGGGCCGCGAGGAACTGATCAAGCGCATCTGGGCGTGGACGAACCAGTCCGGCGGCGCGATTTTGAAGCAGCTCCGCAAGCTCGGCGCAAGCTGCGACTGGCCGCGCACGCGCTTCACGCTCGACGACGGCCTGAGCAAGGCGGTGCGCGAGGCCTTCGTGCGCCTGTACAACGATGGCCTGCTCTACCGCGGCAAGTATCTGGTGAACTGGTGCCCGCGCTGCCGCACGACGCTCAGCGACGACGAAGTGGAACACGAGGAAGTGAACGGGCGCCTCTTCGAACTGCATTACCCGCTCGCCGACGATCCTTCCAAGCTGCTCACCGTGGCGACGACGCGCCCCGAGACGATGCTCGGCGATACCGCCGTGGCCGTGAACCCCGCCGACGAACGCCACCAGGCCCTGATCGGCAAGAAGGTGAAGCTGCCGCTGACCGGCCGCGAGATCCCCGTGATCGCGGACAACGCGGTGGAGTTCGGCTTCGGCACCGGCTGCCTGAAGGTGACGCCCGCGCACGACCCGGTGGACTACCAGATCGGCCTGCGGCACAAGCTCGAGATCATCAACGTGCTGACCGAGGACGGGCGCATGAACGAGGCGTGCCCGCCGGAGTTCCGCGGGCTGGACCGCCAGCGCGCGCGCAAGGCCGTGGTGGAAGCGCTGAAGGCGCAGAACCTGGTGGGCGAGATCAAGGACCACCGCCAGCAGGTGGGGCACTGCTACCGCTGCCACACGATGGTGGAACCGTTCCTGACCTCGCAGTGGTTCGTGAACATGAAGCCGCTGAGCAAGCTCGCGGTGGACGCGACGGCCTCCGGGCGCGTGAAGTTCCATCCCGAGCGCTGGACCAAGGTGTACCTCAAGTGGTTCGACGACGTGCGCGACTGGCCGATCTCGCGCCAGATCTGGTGGGGCCACCAGATTCCCGCGTGGTACTGCCTGGAAGACAACCCCGACGCGATCAAAAAGATCGAGGCCGGGCCCGACGAACCGTTCGAGTTCGAAGAAGGCGGGAAGCGTTACCGCTACCTGATCGGCGAGCACGCCAAGCCGATCGTGAGCAGTTCCGACCCGGCCGCGCTGCCCACGTACAAGAACAAGACGCTCGTGCGCGATCCGGACGTGCTCGACACGTGGTTCAGCAGCGCGCTCTGGCCCTTCAGCACGCTCGGCTGGCCCGAGCAGACCCAGGACCTGAACTTCTATTACCCGACCGACACGCTGGTGACCTCGCGCGGCATCATCTACTTCTGGGTGGCGCGCATGGTGATGATGGGCCAGCACCTGATGGGCAAGGAACCCTTCCGCGACGTGGTGATCCACGGCACGGTGCTCGACGGCGACGGCGCGGTGATGTCGAAGAGCAAAGGCAACGGCATCGACCCGCTCGACATCATCAAGCGCTACGGCGCCGACGCGATGCGCTTCACCATCTTCGACATGGCCACCGAAGGGCAGGACATCAAATTCCCCGTGCAGATCGTCTGCCCGCACTGCGACGAGATGCAGGACCTGCCGCGCAAACGCACCGAGCCCGTGATGAAGTGCGCGAAATGCAAGAAGGACTTCCAGCAGCCGGTGCCCAACGAACCGCCGCTGCCCGAGCCTGTGATGGGCGCGCTCGACAGCAAACGCTTCGAGAAAGGCCGCAACTTCACCAACAAGGTGTGGAACGCGGCGCGCTTTGTCCTGACGAGCATCGACGCGGCGACGACGCAGGCGCTGGAAGACCACGCGGCCATCGAGGCCGGCCTGCGCGACGAGGATCGCTGGATTCTTTCGCGTCTGAACAAGACCGTGGCCGACGTGACGCAGGCGCTGGACGCCTTCGAGTTCAGCAAGGCGACGAACGCGCTCTACGCGTTCTTCTGGGACGAATTCTGCGCCTGGACGATCGAACTGAGCAAGCCGCGCCTTCAGGGGACCGACGCGAAGGACAAGGCGACCTCGGCCGCGGTGCTCATCCACGTGCTCGACCGCAGCCTGCGCCTGCTGCATCCCTTCTGCCCGTTCATCAGCGAAGTGCTCTTCGCCGAACTGGCCAAGGCCGCGCCGACGCCGGCCAGCCGCAACCTGGGCGAACCTCCCAGCGACGACCTGAACAAGGACCGCGCCTTCATCGGCGAACAGCTCGCGCTCTCGTGCTGGCCGGACGTGCAGTACCAGCGCATCAACCCGGAACTGGAAGCCCAATTCGGGAGCCTCTTCGAGGCCGTGCGCGCGGTGCGCAACATCCGCCAGAAGAACGGCATCCAGCCGAAGGTGGAACTGACCGTGGCGATCAAGACCGCCGACGAGGCCGTCGCGAAGCGCTTTACCGCGCAGCAGCACATCCTGCTGCAGATGGCCAACGTGGCGAAGATCGAGATCGGCCCGAACGCGGCCAAGCCCAAGCCCGCCGGCACGGAAGTGCTCGCCGGCGCGGAACTGTACGTGGCCCTGGCCGGCCTGATCGATCCCGCCAAGGAACGCGAGCGCCTGACGAAGGAGATCGAGCGCGCGCAGAACGCGGTGACGCAGAGCGAACGCAAGCTCGGCGACGAGAAGTTCATGAAGAACGCCCCGCCGGACAAGGTGGATGCCGAGAAGACCCGCCTGGCCGAATACCAGGCCAAAGTGGCGAGCCTGCACGCGGCGCTGAAGGAATTGGACTGACGCCGGCCAGCGATGGCGGGCGAGCGGTGGTATCATCATAAGAGGAGCAGGTGGAGGGCCGATAGCGTGCGCATTCCAACCTCAGGCACCGCGATCTTCGCCGCCGCCGTGCTGGCCGCGCTGGCCGGCTGCGGGAGCGGCAAGAAGGAATCCTCGATTCCCGACCTGCCCACGAACCTGCCGCCGCTGGACGCGGCGGTGATCTGGGACCGCAAGCAGCCGCTCAGCGAGCCCGCCACGGCCTTCGCGAAGATCGTCGAACGCACGATCAACCGCGGCGACGAACGCTTCATGCAGACCCACATGGACTACGCCGGGATGCTCGGGCTTGCCGCGCAGGCCTGGAAGCTGCCGCCGAAGGAGATCGTCGCGCAGTACGAGAAGAAGGCCCGCGAAGGCGGCCTGCCGGCGATGCTGGCGCGCGAGTCCAACCGCGGGGCGGTGATGACCTTTCTGCGCGTGCGCGAGGACGGAGACCGGCGGCGCGCGCTCTTCCGCACCGTCAGCCGCGACGGGGTGCAGTATTTCGAGGCCACCCTGGCGCCCGACGAGCACGGCGCGATTACCATCGTGGACACGTACTCCCACGTCAGCGGAATGACCTCGGTGGACACGCTCAAACGATTTCTCGCGCCCATCGCGCTGGAGCGCAACAAGGACGTGCTCGCCGAACTGACCCCCGTCGAACGCGCCTATTCCGAGAACATCTCGGGCGTCGCGTACCTTCAGATGAAGATGCTGGAAGGCAACTACGCGGACGCGGTCAAGATTTTCACGGAGTTCCCCCGCGAGGTGAAGCTGGTGCCCGAGGTCGTGCTGATGCACATCTCCTGCACGCGGCAGCTCAACGACCGGCAGGCCTACGCCGACGCGCTGCAGTATTTCTGCGACACCTTCGCCGATCATCCGGGCCTGGACCTGATGCGCCTGAAGCTCGCCTTCGCCAAGGAGAAGTACAAGGAGGCGCTCGCGCCGCTGGACAGGCTGGAGGAGAAGGTCGGCCCCGACGGCATGCTCGATTACCTGCGCGCGCAGGCGTACGTGCAGCTCAAGGACCTGCCCAAGGCCCGCGCGTGCGCGCAGAAGGCGATCGAGCACGACCCCACGATCGAACGCGCCTACTACCTGCTGCTCGACGCCACGCTGGAAAAGAAGGATTACGACGAGACCATCCGGCTGCTCGAGAAGATGGAAAAGAACGTCTCTCCGCTGCTCTTGAATCTCGAGCAGGAGGCCACGTTCAAGGAGTTCCTGCAGACCGACGCGTACAAGCACTGGCTTGAGCGGCGCATGCAGAACAACCTCAAGACCGAGTAACTACTCCTTTTCGCCCTCCCTCGGCGGCTCGGCGGACTCGGCGGGCCCGAAGGCGTCCTCGCCGCGTTCCGCGAGATCGTTCAGGAAACTCAGGATGCGCGCGTGCGCGGCCTCGCCGTGCACGACCAGCAGCTTGCCGGTGATCGCGTGGTAGAAGCAGCAGACCGCCGGGTCCTTCCACGAATCGGGGTAGACGCGCCGCCGCACCTGATGCTCGATCACTTCGCCGCTGAGCAGCGGGAGCTTGCCGAGGACGGCGTCGAGCGGGTAGGCGCGCACGTAGACGAGGTCCCACAGCAGTTCGCCGGAAGGATAGGGCTCGCCGCCCTTGTAGAACCACAGCCCCGCGCCGTTCTGCGCCTGGCAGCCGTCGAAGCCGGCCGCGTGGACGATCTCGCGCACGACCTCGCGCAGCGGCGCGCCTTCGAACGCGAGCGTGAGCTTGGGCAGCTTGGCCGATCCGCCGAACTGGCGCGCGTCGAAGCCCACGGGGACGCCGGTCTTCTCGGCCAGGTCACGCAGAAGCCAGTCGAGGCGGCGGGCCTTCCAGGCGGCCTCGACGGCCGTCTCGGCGAGCTTGCGGCGCAGCAGCAGTTCGGCCGCCGGCGGCAGGGCCATCTGGAGGTCGGTCAGGCCCTTGGGCGCGCGCAGGAAGGCGATCATCTCCTTCAGGCGCAGGCAGGCCTTTTCGGGCAGGAAGGCGATCACCTTCGCCGAGTCCGGCTGCAGGGCCAGTTGCGCGTCCTGCCGTTCGGCCAGGAGCCCGCGGAAGGGCTGGCGCAGCAGCGGGATCAGGTCGGCGGCGTCCTTTTCTTTAAACAGCGCGTCGGCGGCGACGACCTCGTTCTTGAGCTTCTCTTCCGCGGCCCACTGGGTGGGCTTGAGCAGCCAGACGCCGTCGGTCCCGTCGCGGCGGTAGGAGGCGCCGGTCTGGCGCGCGATCCAGTCGAGCATCAGGCTGGCGGGCATGTACTCGCCGCCAACGTCGATCCAGCGTTTCTGGAAATCTTCCGGCGGGCAGAAATCGTGGTTCACGCGCAGCGCCAGGTTGCAGTCGGGCGGGAAGCGCTGCACGGCGCGGTCGAGGTTGCTGTCGTAGCAGCGCAGGGTGATCCGGCGGCTGAGCGGGTCGGTGTCGGGCGGGACGTCGTCGGCCAGGGCCACGGGCGCCTCGGCCGGCTTGAGCACGCGCACGAAGGTCTCGGCCGGGCGGCTGTCCAGCTTGCCGTCGTTCACCACCAGGCGCACGCGGTACACGCCTTCGCGGTCGGCGGTGAACTCGGCCTTCATTCCGCCCAGCGGAGTGATCGTGACGCCGCGCACTTTGTCGGCGCTGGTCCATTTGGCCGTCAGCGGGTCGCCGTCGCGGTCGCTGGAAAGCGAGCCGTCCAGTTCGACGCGCGTGCCGAGAAAGGCGTCCTGCGGGAGCGTCAGGCGCGCTTCGGGGCGGCGGTCGCCGACCAGGTCGTCCTTGCCCGGCGGAACGACGAACGCGCGGCGTTCGGGCCGGTTGTCCGCGCGCAGGATTTCGAAGATGTAACGCCCCGGCTGCACGAGCCGGAACACGGTCGCGCGGTTCATGGCGTCGAAGCTCAGGCGCACCGGCGGACCGGCCACCTGCTTCCAGCCTTCGCCGGGCAGAAACGTGCCGTCCGCGAAGCTCTCGCCCGCGCCGGCCGGCGCAAGCGCCTGCTCGCGCGGGAGCGCGGGCTCGCCCTCGGGCGCCTCGAACGCAAGCGGCACCCAGGCGCTCCAGCCCTTGGCGTTTCTGGCGCGCACTTCCAGGCGGTAGGGGCCGGGGCGTTCGAGCAGCCGCCAGACGACGGGCGCGGTCGCTTCGGCCTCGGTGAAGATCAGCGGCACGCCTTCGGTCTGCCGCCACGCGAAGGCCTCGGGCGAACCCTTGGTCTTGTCGGCGCGGAAGGCCACCCAGTTGCCGAGCTTCGCCTCGCCGTCCACCATCGGCAGGGGCAGCGGCGTGCCGTCCTCCGAGGCCTCCAGCGAGACGGTCTCGGCGGGCGGATGATCTCCCTCGGCCGCCCGCCCGGCGGCGGAAAGCAGCAGGATGCCGGCAAGGCACGCGCGCCCGAGACCCATCACCTTAGTGTAGACGATGGAACCCGCCCGAACAGGGGCGGAAACTCGGAACGGCAGCGCGCGCGTTTTCACACCCCTTGCCCGGGGCATTTTCCGTGAGAAAGGCCTGTCCGGGCGCGTTCCCCGGCGTATAATACTGGTATTATCGTGGGCCGGGCGGCCCACGCCCAACCGAAACGATTCGAAGGGGCTGATCATGCGGCGCATGTCCTACCTGGCGGCGGTCTTTGCGTTGACCTGGGGCCTGGCGGGTTCCATGCGGGCCGCGGTGGACGAACCGTGGGTCGCCACCGACCGCACCGTCGATTCGTCGAGCATGGAAACGGTCGTCGCGCAGGTCTGCAAGGACTGCAAGACCGACGAAGAGAAGGCCTTGGCGCTCTTCTACTGGTTCCGGCAGACGGTCTACCACTACCGCAACATGCCCGAGTCCCGCATCCCGCTCAAGACGGTGAACGTGATCGGCAATACGCTCTGCGGCAGCCAGGCCACCTGCATGAAGGGTTTCCTCCAGGCGGCGGGGATCAAGGCGCGCGTGGTCAGCCACCCCGGGCACACGTTTTACGAAGCCTTTTACGACAACGCCTGGCACGGCTTCGACACCTTCACCAACTTCTTCGTCTGGGTGGACGACGGCAACGGCAAGCGCCACATCGCCTCGTTTGAAGAGACCAGCGGGAACCCCGCCATCATCGACCAGGCCGTCGCCGAGAAGCGCAACGCGCCCAACTGGTGCCCGTGCGGCGACGCGCCCGCGGCCTTCAAGTCCAAGATTTCCATCAACGATTACGTCCCCGCGACGACCGAGTGGTCCGTCAAGGACTACAGCCTGCGCCCGGGCGAAGAAGTCGTGCGGAGCTGGTGGCCGATGGACAAGCCGCTGCCCGGCACCGCCAATTCCGCGGACAAGTACCCGCACCACACCTGCGGCGGCAAGGATGCCGACGCCGAACCCTTCCTCTTCAAGTTCTGGGAGCCGTACCTGATCCGCAATTACGGGCGCGTCAGCCGCAGCTACCGGCACTACTTCAACGGGATGGTCAACTACGCGCCGAACCTGACCAACGACGAGTTCAAGGACCGCGCGCTGAAGGTCGAAGGCCCCGCCCCCACCGAAAACGGCCTGGCCGGAGCCGGCACGTACGTCTTCCCGGTCAAGACGAGCTTCTACATCACCGGCGGCGTGCTGCTCTTCGAGGCCACCAACGCGGGCGAAGGCGACAGCGTCGCGGTCTCGGCCAGCGTGGACGGCGCCCAGTGGACGGCGCTCGCGGCCAGCACGGAGGCCGGCGCCAAGCTCGTCCGCGTGCCGCTCGACGCCGTGATCGTGAAGCCCAACGTCGGGCTGCACGCCTACCAGCTCAAGTTCGAACTGAAGGGCAAAGCGGTGCTCAACCATTTCTACGCGCGCACGTACTTCCAGCACAACGCCATGGCCGCCCCGCACCTCATGCCCGGCAAGAACACCGTGACCCTGACCGTCAAGGACGGCGCCGCGCTGGCCGCGGCCCCGGTGAGCGTCATCTACCGCTACAAGGACGCGCCCGCGTGGAACGGCGAGATCAAGAGCGTCGAACACGTCGCCAAGGCGAGCCCCGCCACCTTTACCGTCGAACTGCCCGAGACCGGCGAGAAGCTCCCGCAGATGCAGGACCTGACGTTGCGCTGCGGCACGCTGGCGTGGTTCCCGAAGAAGGACGGCGTCGCGGAACGCGTCTTCGAGGACTTCAGCAAGGCCGAAGCCGTGCAGGCCTGGGGCGCCGACAAGCCGCTCAAGCTCAGCCACGACGGCGCGGGCATGCTGATCGAATCCGACGCCGCCAGCCCGTACCCGCAGGCGTCGCGCAGCAAGCTGGCCGAAGACTGGAGCGCGTACAAGGACGTCGTGATCGAGATCGAGAACCTGGGGCCGGCCAAGCAGGAAGTGCAACTGCGCGTGCGCAGCCACGAGGACAACGCCAAGCGCACCGACGTCCCCAACACCGTCTCGAAAGGCAAGAGCACCTGGATCGTGCCGCTCAGCAGCCTGACCAAGACGGACCTGAAGTCGATCGACAAGATCTATTTCATGACCGTGAACGTGCCCGCGGAAGGCTGCAAGATTCGCGTGACGAAGATGACGCTGCGGCCCAGCCAGGAATTGTAGGCGGCGGCCGGAACCAAGGGCGATTAGGGAGCGCGCAACGCGCTTTCTTCTCTTCTTGAAGCACGCCCGCGCCGCCACTTGCCCGGCGAGAGGCCCACGGCCTGCTTGAACGCGCGGTTGAAATAGTACTCGCTGTTGAACCCCACGCGGCGGGCGATCTCCTTCACCGAACGGCCGGTATGGGCCAGGAGCGTGCGGGCGCGGCGGAGCCGTTCGCCGCGCACGGCATCCTGGAAGGATTGCCCCAGGTAACGCCGGACCAGCGCGCCGGTGCGCGACGGCGAGAGCGAGAGGTACTCGGCGAGATCGGCCAGCCGGATGTCCTCGTGGCAGCGCAGATGCACGAACCGGCGGATGCGCGCCGCGCGGTCGCCTTCGTCCCCCCAGCGGATCTGCCCCAGCCAGAGACTCACCAGGCCCGCGCCCAGCATCTGCAGCGGCCCGGCGATGCGTGCGAGGGCCTTGCGGTCGAAGGCGGGAAGTTCCGCGTGCCGCGCCTTGAAGCCGGCGGGAATCGGCCGTTCCAGCGGTTCCGCGCAGGGCTTCGGGCTGCGCCAGAGCCCCGCGAAGAGCGTGCAAACGTGCGCGCCGTCGTAGTGCTCGGGGACGACGATCTCCGCCGCGCCTTTCCAGCAGGCGTGGACAAAGGGCCGGTCCGCCTCGGCGGCTTGGAGCGGAACGTCGCGCCCGCAATGGCGGAGACACGCCTGATCCCACTTGGGCCGGGTCCGGCCGTAATCGCAGAACGAATTCTCGTGCCGGCGGCGAGACGCGGGCAGCGCCGGCTGGCCGTTCGCGTCGAGAAAGAGCGCGGCGTGGTCGTTGACCGTGATGCGCACGCCCAGCGCGCGTTCGGCCGCCGCGAGCGCGCCTTCCAGGCGGCCGGGTTCGACGGCGTCGGGCAGGAAATCGGGGCGTCTGTCTTGTCTTTTCTTCATAAGATAGTCGTAAAGTACAAGATTTAGGCGTGCGCGTCCATTGTGTCCTTGGCGGCATAGCAGGTAGAGTATCTTCCGTATCGGAATGGGATGAGATCGTCCGCGGAGGAACCTTGCCATGCCCGCCATGCTGAACCGCCTGCCCGTGCTGCTGCTGCCGCTGCAAACGTGCGTGCTGCTGGCCGCGGAGATGCCGGCGCGGACGATCCCCGAGTGCATCGGGGTCAACATCAAGAACCATTCGTGTTCGCCCGCGCACTTGGAGGGCGTGAAGAAGTCGGGCGCGACCTATATCCGGCGCGGCTTTTACTGGCAGAGCATCGAGAAGGAGAAGGGTGTCTACAATTTCTCCGAATACGACGAACTGCTGAAGGAAGCCGACGCGCGGGGCCTGCGCGTGCTGGGGGTGCTCTTCGGCAACAATCCCGTGCACGAGGACGACAAGCGCGGCGGCGTGCAGACCGAGGCGGGGCGCAAAGGCTTTGCGGCCTTCGGCGCGGCGCTGGCGAAGCACTTTAAAGGCCGCGGCATCCTGTGGGAGATCTGGAACGAGCCGAACACGAAGACCTTCTGGCGCGGCGACGTGAAGGCGGGGAACAACACGGAGTTCGCCACCGAGTACACCGCGCTGGTGAAGGAGACCGTCGCGGCGATGCAGGCCGAGGACCCCGAGGTCTTCGTGATGGCCGGATCGGTCTCGTGCCTCTGGGAACCGTCGTTCCACTGGACCGACGCGTGCTTCGAGCAGGGCATCCTGAAATCGGGGATCAAGGCGTGGTCGGTGCATCCGTACGGGTTCCAGCTTCCCGAACAGCACCTGGGCGGGTACGCGAAGGTGCGCGAACTGCTCGCGAAGCACGGCGCGCCGGACTTTCCCATGATCAACAGCGAGCGCGGCTTCGCGATCACGAAAGCGAAAGAAGGCTGGTCGGGCGGGCCGGAAGACAAGGCGCAGACGCTGCAGGCCTGGCACTTCGCGCGGCAGACGCTGATCGACCGGATGGCCGAGATCCGGCTCTCGATCTGGTACGAATGGGAGATGAAGCCCGGCGAAAAGGAAGACTTCGGGCTGGTGAAGGGCGACGAGAAGCGCCCCTCGTTCCGCGCGCTGGCCGCGCTGACCGAACAGTTGAAAGGCTACGCCTTCAAGCAGCGCATCGAGACATCCAACTCTCAGGACTTCCTGCTGGTCTTCGAGAACGCCGCGGGCGCGAAGAAGCTGGCCGCGTGGACCTCGCCGCCGCCCAAGACCGGCCCCGACAAAGCCGAGCCGCACGAAGTCGAACTGCTCTTGGAGGGCACGACGGAAGCGGAGATCTTCGACCTCTTCGGCCAGAGCACAAAAGTTCCGGCCCCGGAAGGCCGGCTGAAGCTGAGCGTGAGCGGCGGCCCGGTGTACGTGGCGTTGCCGGCGAGCGGCGTGAAGGTGGCGGAGGGTAAGAAGTAGGAACTCGGTGAAGAAAACGCCCCGTAATTGGAAGTAAGCATCCACCAGTCCATAAGCGCGACAGTAACAGCAGGTTTTTATTGTGAAATTGCAGCACAATATGCAAGGCCAGAAATTTGGTGTTCTAGAAAGGTCTTCAACAAGCTGACGCGCATGAAAAAGATCGGGGTCTGCCCACTCAGCGACTCAACAGCATGCTTAATTGAAAATGGTTTAGGCTTTAAGGCAGAGAAGCCGATCCGTTCAAATGAGCAACAAATCTCAGCTTCCCTATTTAACGTTTTCGAACTGAAGGTGACGGGCTGATACGGCATCTGTACTCTTATACCAGACTCATTGAGTCCATACTCGTCTTGGTATTTCCATTCGCGGCCCAAATTCTTAGTCTTTCCACATGTACTGCATTTTTCAGCGTCACTTAACGGGAACTGCTCAATGTCAACAGAGCAGAAATCGCGCACATCCAGCTGCCAAATGGAGGTGTGGTTCTTGAAGGGTCGGACCAAGACGCCTCTCTCATTAAGAATATCGCGCACTCTTTCGGTAACTGCCCACGTGTTTGGAGAAACATACATGAAGTCATTCATTTCTTTGAATAGCGGTCCACGCTCAATCTTGACGGACAAATCGCTAATTTGAATGGCCTTACAACTTTGACACTCAGGACACCAATCAAGAAACTCGTAACACCTGTCTGGCTTTATAAGCTTCATTTGATAAGGAATCTTCTCAACAAAATCTCTCGGGTAAAACTCCACAAAGGCTTGATCTTGAAAATCAATCAAATCGCAAATCACGGAAATTGATAATTGAACATCGATATTATGGAGCCTCTTAATACCACAGATCCATTTTGAAAATTCTGGCATCATTTCAGACTCTAAAATCAACCCCGACAAACGCGATCCTTCTCGATTAACGACACCTAATAAGTCTGTCTGATGCTCCAAATTTGGACGAACCATCCGCAAGTTTTCAGGCAGACTCTGCAAAATGATTTCTAAGGGCAGAGCAAGTTTGCCTCCTATACGTAACCTCATATTCTCCTCCCCAAGTAAAAATACTCCAAGACATTCGTCAGCAATATTCGGGGATAGCATTCAGCTTTCCGCAAAGGGCCCTGCTAGAACGCCTCAATATCCTCCAACCGCGAGATCGAGATCACCCGGCCGAGGTTGATCCAGGTGGCGTCGCGGTTCTTGCGGACGCCGATCTGGCGGGCTTCGTGGGCGTAGCGTTCCTTCGAGAGCGTCGCGGCGGTGACTTCGTGGACGTCCACGTCGCTCAGCGTCAGGTACTGCGCGTCGGCGGCGATGAGCACGCCCAGGTACATGTAGTGGGAATCGGTGTCCACGACGATGGTCTTGCCGAGCAGTTCGCGCAGGGCTTCGGGCGTGCGGTCGGGCTTCGGTTCCGTCGGCATGCGCGGTCCTCGTGCGTTCGCGTGCGATGATCCCGCCCGCGGCGCGGGCCCGCCAGTCAAAAACGCTTCCGTCAGATGCGCGCCAGGAACCCGGTGACGAGCGCTTCCAGCGCCGAGGCATCCACGTGCTCGATGCGGTCCCAGAAGGGCTCCAGCCGCAGCGCCTGCAGTTCGCACGAACCGCCCAGGGCCTTCGCGAGCCGCTCCGATTCCGGCGCGGGCTCGGCGCGGTGCGAGATCTGCACGAGCAGCGACGGCACGGCCAGCGCGCCGGCGGCGTTGAGATCCAGCGCGCCGACATCGTCGAAGAAGGCCTGAGCGACCGCGAAGCCGTCGAAATCGAGCACGCCGCCGGTCTGGACCGCCGGGGAACCCACGGAGGCCGCCGCTTCGCCGCCGTCGGTCATCTCGGCGCGAATCTTGGTGCGGAGCCGCCACAGGCGCGCCTGCGCCGAACCTTTCACGATCGGGGCGAGCGCCACGACCGCCTTGGCGTCCAGGCGCGCGGCTTCCTGAAGGCAGAGCGTCGCGCCCAGGCGCAGGCCCAGCGGCGCGACGCTGGCGCCGCCGCTCTCCTTTTTAAGGAGTGCCACGGCCGCCGCGAGGTCGCCGGCCAGATCGGCCCAGCGCCGAACGCCGGGGTCGCCGCCGGATTCGCCGCTGCCTCGGTAGTCGAAGCGCAGGACCGGATGCCCGTTCGAGGCCAGCGCGCGCGCCATGCCGGCCAGGGCCGCGTAGGCCGACTTGCGTTCTTCAAAGAGCGACGGGGCGAGCACCACGGGCGTCTTGCCGGCGGCGTCGGGCCGGTGCAGGACGCCGTATAAAGGAGTGCCGTCGGCGGACGCGAAGTAACCGGGCGATTCGGTCATGCCGGGAGCCTAAAACGGAACGCGCAAAAGGTAAGCGCGGAAATGACGGCCCGCCAAGATACAGGCAAATATAGTTTTACTATATTTATCATTGGTGTATATTTATTTACTACCACTCGGCCCGCGCCGAAGCGGCGCCGTTCCTCCTAGAAGGATACATGACACCATGACGCAGAGCTTCGATGTGCTGGTCGCGGGGGGCGGGCCGGCGGGCGTGGCGGCGGCGGTGGCGGCCGCGCGCGGCGGATGCCGGACGCTGCTGGTCGAACGCTACGGCTTCGCGGGCGGGATGGCCACGGCGGGGCTGGTGAATCCCTTCGCGGGCAACTGCTACGTCGATCCCGAGACCGGCCAGGGCACCGACATCCTCGACGGCCTCTTCGGCGAAGTGCTCGCGCGCCTGCGCGATCGCCAGGCGG
>JAHCJK010000137.1 GCA_026184295.1 Planctomycetota bacterium | reverse complement strand
CTCGGTGCCGTTCAAGTGGACGCCGGGCACGTGGTACCGGATGAAGACGCGCGTGGACCTGGACGCGGCCAACCCGGAAGCCTCCGGCGTGGTGCGCGCGAAGGTCTGGAAGAAGGGCGACGCGGAGCCGGAAGCGTGGACGCTGGAAGTGCCGGTCGCCCGCCCGCACCAGAACGGCTCGCCGGGGCTCTTCGGCTTCTCGCCGCAGGAGATGCGCGTCTACATCGACAACGTGAGCGTGTACCCGAACAAGTGACCCGGGCGGCGGGCCGCCGCGCGCGCGGGCCCGCCGGAAGTGCCGCATGGAAGATGGTCCAGGAGAACGGGCGATGAGCTTCAAGACGACGGTGGCCGTGGCCGTGGCGGTGCTGGCCGGATGGGCGCTGCGCGACGCGGGCGCGGGCGACTGGCCGATGTGGGGCGGCAACCCGCACCGCAACATGTACTCCGAAGAAAAGGACATGCCCACCGCGGTCGATCCCGGCAAGCGCAAGGAAGGCAGCGAAGAGATCGACATGGCCACGACCAAGAACGTGAAGTGGGTCGTGAAGCTGGGCTCGCAGACGTACGGGAATCCCAGCGTGGCCGGCGGGCGCGTCTTCATCGGGACGAACAACGAGTCGCCGCGCGACGCGCGCTTTAAGGGCGACAAGGGCGTGCTGATGTGCTTCGACGAGGCGAGCGGGAAGTTCAACTGGCAGCTCGTCGTCCACAAGCTCGACTCGGGCAAGGTGAACGACTGGGAATTCCTGGGCATCATGTCCTCGCCGCTGATCGAAGGCGACCGCCTGTACGTCACCAGCAACCGCTGCGAGGTGCTCTGCCTGGACGTGAAAGGCATGGCGGACGGCAACGAAGGGCCGTTCAAGCACGAAGGCATTTACCTGGAAGACCCCAAGCTGCTCTTCGACGAGGCGGCGCTGAAGGCCGAGCCGAAGATCAAGCCCGGCGAGCACGACGCCGACATCGTCTGGCGCTACGACATGATGGACGAACTGGGCGTCTTCCCGCACAACGCCTCGAACTGCTCGATGTTCTCGCTCAACGACCTGCTGTACGTGGTGACGTCCAACGGGCAGGACTGGAGCCACACCAACATTCCGGCCGAGAAGGCGCCCAGCTTCATCGCGCTGAACAAGAAGGAAGGCAAGTTCGCGGGCGAGGACGACATCAACCAGGGCGCGCGCATCTTCCACGGGCTCTGGTCGAACCCGGCGATGGGCAAGGTCGGCGACCAGCATCTGATCTTTTACGGCGGCGGCGACGGCTTGCTGTACGCGTTCGACTCGGTCCCGCAGACCGCGGAGGACACCAACTACCTGCGCCACGTCTGGAAGGTGGACGCTAATCCGCCCGAATACCGCGAAAAGGCCGGCAAGAAGCTGAAGTACCCGACCTACGAAGGGCCCAGCGAGATCATCAGCACGCCGGTCTTCTACAAGGACCGCGTGTACGTGGCCATCGGGCAGGACCCCGAACACGGCGAAGGCGTGGGGCAGTTGATCTGCGTCGAGGCGAAGACGGGCAAGATCCTGTGGGCGAACAAGAAGATTCACCGCAGCATGTCCACCTGCGCGATCGCGGGCGGGCTGCTGTACATCGCGGACTTTTCGGGCTTCATCCACTGCTTCGACGCGGAGACCGGCGAGCAGGTGTGGACGCACGACGCCAAGTCGCACTTCTGGAGTTCGGCGCTGGCGGTGGACGGCAAGGTGTACATCGGCAACGAGGCCGGCGACTTTTACATCTTCCAGCAGGGCCGAGAGAAGAAGATTCTGAACGCCGACGCGAGCGGGAAGGTGACCAACTTCGGTTCGCCGATCATGTCCACGCCCGTGGCGGCGAACGGCGTGCTGTACGTCGCGACCCAGACGCACCTGTACGCGCTGCAGGAAAAGAAATAAGGGGCTCCGGCCATGAAATGGCTGCTTTTCGCGCTGATCGTGGCGATGGTCGCGATCCACCAGGACTTCTGGTGGTGGAAGGACAGCCGGCTCGTGCTGGGCATCCTGCCCGTGGGGCTGGCGTACCACGTCTTCTACGCGCTGCTCTGTTCGGCGATGATGTGGCTGCTGGTCAAGACCGCCTGGCCGAAAGAACTCGACGAACTGGCGCCGCCGGCGCCGAAGAACCCGGGGGACTGACATGGTTCCGGCCCTCGTGGTCTTCGGATACCTCGCCATCGTCCTCTACATCGGCATCTTCGCCTTCCGCAGGGGCAAGACCTCCGGCGAAGACTTCTTCCTCGCCAGCCGCTCGCTGGGGCCGTACATCTTCCTGCTCTCGCTCTTCGGCACGAACATGACGGCGTTCGCGATCCTGGGCAGCAGCGGGCTTTCGTACAAGATCGGGATCGGCGTCTTCGGGCTGATGGCTTCGTCCTCGTGCTTCGTGATCCCGGTCACGATCTTCTTCATCGGCACGCGCCTGTGGGGGCTGGGCAAGAAGTTCGGGCACATGACGCAGGTGCAGTACTTCCGCGACCGCTGGGAATGCTCCGAGATCGGCACCGTCATCTTCGTGCTCACCGCGGCGATGCTCGTGCCGTATCTGATCATCGGGACCATGGGCGGCGGCGAGACGCTGAGTTCGATCAGCACCTACACCGACGCCGGCGGGCAGACGCGCCACTGGGTCAGCTACGAAGCCGGCGCCGGGCTGGTGGCGGTGGTCGTGATGAGCTACGTCTTCTTCGGCGGGATGCGCGGCACGGCCTGGGTGAACACGTTCCAGACCACGCTCTTCCTGTGCTTCGGCGCGATCGCGTTCTTTCTCATCAGCCAGAAACTGGGCGGCTTCGGGAAGATCATGACCGAGATGCAGAACGATCCGAAGTCCTCGGTGCTGCTGACGCGCGCGCGCATTCCCACGGAAGAGTTCTTCAGCTACATGTTCATCCCGCTCTCGTCGATCATGTTCCCGCACATCGCGATCATGTGCATGACCGCCGAACGCGTGACGCACTTCAAAAAGACCGTGATCTTCTACCCGCTCTGCATCGCCGCGATCTGGCTTCCGGCCGTCTACATCGGGACCATCGGGGCGCACGAATTTCCCGGGCTGAAGCCGGGCGACACGGACGACATCATCCCGCGGATGCTGCGCGAATACACGGGCCCGCTGGTCTCGGGGATTCTGGGCGCGGGGATCATGGCCTGCGTGATGGCCAGCGACAGCCAGATCCTGGCGCTCTGTACGATGTTCACGGAAGACGTCTTCGCGTACTACGGAGGAAAGGACCGCTTCGGCGAGAAGGCGCAGGTCTGGACGGGGCGCTTCTTCATCGTGCTGGTGACGGTCGTGGCGTACGTCATCGCGCTGGCGCTGAAGGACAAGGAAGGCATCTTCGGGCTCGCGATCCGCTTCGCGTTCTCGGGTTTTGCCGCGATGGCCCCGGTGATGCTCGCGGCGCTCTTCTGGAAACGCAGCACCAAGTACGGCGCGCTGGCTTCCACGCTGTGGGTGATGGGCACCGTGGCCTTTACCGGCTGGCTGCACATGGCCACCGAGGGTCTGGCCAAACCCGGGCAGCCGCCGGTGGTGATCTACGAATCGCTGGGGAACCTTTTCCTGCGCACGCCGGTCAACGTGACGATGTACGGCTTCCTGCCGGTCATGCCGATGTGCATCGGCTCCGCGATCCTGATGGCCGTCGTTTCGCTGCTTACGCGTCCGCCCAGCCGGGCGACGCTGGACAAATACTTTCCGCCGCGGAAGGAACCGGGTGTCCCCGCGGCGGTCTCGCAGGCCGTGCCTGCTGCCACCCCAGACGGAGTGAAGGCCGGATGAGCAAGACCATGATCGTTCCCGACGCCGCGGTCGCGGCCGCGAAGGCGAACCTGGATGAACATGTCCGCACCATCGTGCGCTGGCATTTCTCGGAAGAGACCGGTTGCCCGTTCTGGCTCGATTGGAAGAAGAAGGCCGGCTGGGATCCGGCGAAGGACGTGCAGGGCTTCGCCGACATGCAGCGCTTCCCGCACTTCCAGGACGAATGGCTGCGCGACCTCCAGCCGGAAGTCTGGGTGCCCAAGGCCTACCTGGGCCGGCCGTTCAACATCTTCGAGACCGGCGGCACGACCGGCATGCCCAAGCAGCGCATCGGCTGGGACGACTACAAAGTCGATTACACGGAATTCAGCGAGAAGATTTCGGACGCGCACTTTCCGCGCAACCACTACTGGCTGATGGTCGGGCCCACCGGCCCGCGGCGCCTGCGCCTGGCGATCGAACACCTCGCCAACGTGCGCGGCAGTTCGTGCTACTTCGTGGACCTGGATCCGCGCTGGGTGAAAAAGGTGATCACGAACAAGCAGTTCGAACAGGCCAAGGGCTACATGGAACACGTCGTGGACCAGGCGGTGACGATCCTGAAGCACCGCAAGGTCAGCGGGCTCTTTACCACGCCCAAGCTGCTGGAAGCGATGGCCGAGAAGATCGACCTGTACGCGGCGGGCATCCGCGGAGTCTTCTGCGGCGGGACGACGATGGCCCCGCAGTACGTGCGCTTCATCGTCGAAGAAGTCCTGGAAGGCCGGATCGGCTTCTACCCGACCTACGGCAACACGCTGATGGGCCTGGCGGCCAGCGTCCCGCTGCAGCCGGAAGACAAGTTCTCGGTGACGTACTACGCGCCGCAGCCGCGCGCGGCGCTGCGCGTCGTCGATCCCAAGGCGACCGAAAAGACCGTCGGCTACGGCGAATGGGGGCGCGTGGAACTGACCACGATGACGAAGGAATTCTTCATGCCGCGCTTCCTGGAACGCGACGAAGCGATCCGCCGCGAACCGCGCGCGCCCTACGCCTGGGACGGCGTGGCCGAAGTGCGGCCGTTCGGCGCGATGGAAAAGAACATTGTCGAGGGCGTCTACTAAGGCCGGCCACGGGCGACGCCTGCCAGTTCCAGGCCGGCCAGGAGCACGCAAAGCACGGCGTAAAGCAGAAGGCAGAAGAGAATAATGGAGCACAAAAGGAGCTCCGGCCACATGAAGTAAAGGAGCAGGATCCAGGGCCGGGTCAGTTCACGGCGGTCTTCCTCGCGAATCACCGGCAGCGCGGTGAAGCACGTGAAGATCACGGAGGTGGCGAAGACCGCCGAAGGGCTGTGGGTATCGAAAAGACAAAGGATCGCGGCGCTGCGCAGCCCGATCAGCATGACGACGAGAAAGAGTTCGAGGACGGTAAACTGAAACGCCGGGGTTCGAGCAGGCATGCGGCCTCCCGGTAGGGGCAGACAGAGAGAGGATAGCAGATCGCATGGCAACGCAAGAAATTCCGCATCTCCCGGTGCTGCGCTTCGGGCGCGCGTACGAGAGCCTCGACAAGACCGAACTCGCCGACCACCGCACCGGCGCGAAGATGCTTTCGATCAGCCAGGTGAACGCGGGCATCGTCCGCAAGGACCTCGGCAAGGTCGCTTCGCACTTCGAGAAGCTCCAGGCGATCCCGGCCGCGAAGATGCTCGAGATCTGCAAGAAGGCCGGCGAACTCTTCATGACCGCGGCGCTGCCGTTCGGTACCGACGGCGGCACGCAGACGCCCGAACAGTACGTCGAGAACCTCTCGAAGACCAGCGGCCTGCCGCACAACATGTGCCGGCGCAACATGGCCAAGATCAACCAGGTCTTCACCGGGATGGACACGATCCTGAAGGGCCTGACCCGCGGAATGGACCTGAGCGTCGTGGACGAAGGCTTTGGCGAGCAGGCCGGGGTGCCGGTGAGCTACTTCCCGTCCACGCACGCGCTGGGGGTGGTGCTGCCGAGCAATTCGCCGGGCGTGAACTCGCTGTGGATGCCCGCGATCGCGCTCAAGGTCCCGGTGGTGCTGAAGCCCGGCCGCGAGGAACCCTGGACGCCGTGGCGCATCATCCAGGCCTTCATCGCCGCGGGCTGCCCGGGCGAGGCCTTCGGCTTCTACCCGACCGACCACGAAGGCGCGGACACGATCCTGCGGACCTGCGGCAAGGCGCTGATCTTCGGCGACGAAGGCACCACCGCGAAGTACGCGGCGAACCCGAACATCCAGGTGCACGGCCCGGGGCGCAGCAAGCTGATCATCGGCGAAGACGAGATCGGCGACTGGAAGCGCCACTTCGACGTCGTCGTCGAATCGATCCTGGCCAACGGCGGGCGCAGTTGCGTGAACGCCTCGGCGGTGCTGGTGCCTTCGCACGGCGACGAGATCGCCGAGGCGCTGGCGCAGAAGCTCGGGCCCGTGAACGTGCGCCCGGCTTCCGACGAGGCCGCGGCGCTTTCGGGATTCGCGAATCCCAAGATGGCCGAATGGATCGACGGGACGATCGAAGAAGGTTTGAAGACGCCCGGGGCGGAGGACGTCGCCGCCAAGTACCGGGGCGGCCCGCGAAAGGTCGTCCACGAGGCCGGGCTGTACCTGCGCCCGACGGTGGTGAAGTGCGCGAGCTTCGAGCACCCGCTGGCGAACCGCGAGTTCCTCTTTCCGTACGCGAGCGTGGTGGAGATGCCGCAGGCGCAGATGCTCGAAAAGATCGGCCCGTCGCTGGTCGTGACCGCGATCACCAAGGACCCGGCCTTCCGGCGCGCGCTGCTGGCGTCGCCGCACATCGGCCGCCTGAACCTGGGTTCGCTGCCGACGAACCACGTCTCGTGGGAACAGCCGCACGAGGGCAATCTCTTCGAGTTCCTGTACGTTCGGCGTGCGATCCAGCGCGCGGCGGTGTAAAAGGAGCAAGTGCGGACGGTTGCACGAGCGCAGTTTTAGAGAAGATGCATCATCCGGGGTGGCGGCGGACACTAAAGAGGTGGGGAGAGTGAGACGCGATGGCATCTGAAATCCTCGCCTTCGACTACCAGCCTCGCACCCGCGTCGTCTTCGGACCCGGCACCGTTCAGCGCGTGGGCGAACTGGCCCGCGAACTGAACGCGACGCGCGCGCTGCTGGTCACCGATCCGGGCATCGTCGCGGCGGGCCATGCGGACCGCGTCAAAGGCGGCCTGCAGGCCGCGGGCATTTCCGTGCTGGTGTACGATCAGGTGAAGGAAAACCCGACCACGCGCGAAGTGGACGACTGCCTGGCGTTCCTGAACGGCCAGAAGACCGACCTGATCGTCGGGCTGGGCGGCGGGAGCAGCCTGGACACCGCCAAGGGCTGCAACTTTTTGCTCACCAACGGCGGGCGCATGCAGGATTACTGGGGCGTGGGCAAGGCCGCGCAGCCGATGCTGCCGCTGATCGCGATCCCCACCACCGCGGGGACGGGCAGCGAGTGCCAGTCTTTCGCGCTCATCGCCGACGAACAGACGCATCAGAAGATGGCCTGCGGCGACCCCAAGGCCGCCGCGCGCGTCGCGATCCTCGACCCGGAACTGACGGTCTCGCAGCCGCGGCGCGTCACAGCCTGCACGGGCATCGACGCGATCGCGCATGCGGTGGAGACCGCCGTCACCAAGCGCCGCAACGGCCTCTCGCTCATTTATTCGCTGCGCGCGTTCTCGTACGCGGTGCAGGCCTTCCCGCGCGTGCTGGAAGAACCCAAGGACCTGGAAGCCCGCGGGCGCATGCAACTGGCCGCGGCGCTGGCGGGCATGGCCATCGAAAACAGCATGCTGGGCGCGGCGCATTCGGCCGCGAACCCGCTGACGGCGCACTTCGGCATCGTGCACGGCCAGGCGGTGGGCATCATGCTCCCGATCGTCGTGCGCTTTAACGGCGAAGACCCGGAGACGCGCGCGGCCTACGCCGAACTGGCGGTCTCGGCGGGGCTGGTGCGGCGCAGCGATCCGGCCGACCTGGCGCTGAGCACGCTCGCCGGGCGGCTCGACTATCTGCTCAACGTCGCCAACATGCCCCGTTCGATCCTGGACGCGGGCGCGAAGCGCTCGGAGATCGCGCGCATGTCCGAAGAGGCCGCGCGGCAGTGGACCGCGAACTTCAACCCGCGGGCGCTGGCCGCGCGGGATTTCGAACGCATGTACGAGACCGCCTGCGAGCCGCGCGGGGAGGGGGACAAGGGCGCCTCGCTCTCCTCCGTGCGCACGCGCGCGCTGGACGCGGGAGGCGCCTGATGCGCGGCCCCGCCACCGTCCTCGGCATTCTGGCGCTGGGCTTCGTCTGCGCCGGCGTCCTGCTGGCGCTCGCGCCGCACAAGCCGCCCAAGCCGGTGGAGCCGCCCAAGCCCGCGGCGCCTCCGCCCAAATGGTACATGTACCGGGGCGGCCCCGAACTGCTGGGCGTGGGCGAAGGTGGCCTGCCCGCCAAGCCGGCCCAGCGCTGGGTCTTCAAGACCGACGGACCCGTGCAGGGTTCGCCCGCGATCGTGGACGGGCGCGTCTTCTTCGGTTCGATGGACAACCGCGTCTACGCGGTGAACCTGGCCGACGGCAAGGAACTCTGGCGCTTCGAGACCGAGAACGGCATCCAGTCGTCGCCGCTGGTGCTGAAGGGCACCGTCTACATCGGCTCCGCCGACCACTTCCTGTACGCGCTCGATGCCGCCACCGGCACGCTGAAATGGAAGTACGAGACCGGCGAGAAGATTCTCGGCGCGCCCAACTGGACCGAGTCGGCCGACGGCAAGGGCGTCTGGATTCTGGCCGGCAGCTACGACAACAGCATGCACTGCATCGACGCGGAGACCGGCAAGGGCGTCTGGACCTTTCAAACGGGCAATTACATCAACGGCTCGCCCGCGGTGAGCAACGGGCAGACGGTCTTCGGCGGATGCGACGGGATCCTGCACGTCATCTCGCTGAAGGACGGCACCGAAGCGGCGGGCATCCCGGTCGGTTCGTACATCGCCGGCTCGGCGGCGCTATCGGGCGGGCGCGCGTACTTCGGGCACTACGGAAACCGTTTCGTCTGCTTCGACATCGAAAAGGGCGCGGAAGTCTGGAGCTACGGGGAGAGCGGTTTTCCGTTCTTCTCGTCGCCGGCGATCACGCAGGACCGCGTGATCTTCGGCGGGCGCGACAAGAACGTGCACTGCGTCGAACGCGCCACCGGCAAGCCGCTCTGGACGTTCGCCACGCAGCAGAAGGTGGACAGTTCGCCGGTGGTCTGCGGAAGCCGGCTGGTGGTCGGTTCGGACGACGGCAACCTGTACATCTTGAACGTCGCGGACGGAACCAAGGTCTGGTCGTACGGCCTGGGCCGTTCGATCACGTCGTCGCCCGCGGTGGGGGGAGGCCTGATCGTCGTCGGATCGGACGACGGGGACGTCTTCTGTTTCGGCGAGTCGCACTAGCACGAAGGGAGGTACCACATGACCACGGAAGCCGAACGCGCTCCCGCGCCGCCGCCGCTCAACGAGACGACCGCCGGGAACTATTTCGTCTCCAACTATCCGCCGTTCTCCTTCTGGAGCGAGGACCACCTGGGCGAGGCCGAGGCGGCCCTGGCGCGCGCGCCGAAGCCGGGCACGAAGCTGGGGCTGTACCTGCACATTCCATTCTGCCGCAAGCGCTGCCACTTCTGCTATTTTCGCGTCTACACGGACAAGGACTCGATCCAGATCCGGAATTACATCAACACCGCGATCCGCGAACTGGAGATGTACGCGTCGCAGCCGTTCATCGGCGGGCGCAAGCCGCACTTCGTCTACTTCGGCGGCGGAACGCCGTCGTATCTTTCGGTGGACCAGCTCACGCTGCTGATGGGCGAGATGAAGCGCCTGCTGCCGTGGGACGAGGCGCAGGAAGTCGCGTTCGAGTGCGAACCGGGTACGCTGACCGAACCGAAGATCAAGGCGATCCGCGAACTGGGCGTCACGCGCCTGAGCCTGGGCGTCGAAAACTTCGACGACCACGTGCTGGAGATCAACGGGCGCGCGCACCGTTCGAAGGAGATCTGGCGCGCCTACGAATACGCGCGCTCGCTGGATTTTCCGCAGATCAACATCGACCTGATTGCGGGCATGGTGGAAGAGACCGAGGCCAACTGGCGCGAGTGCGTGCGCAAGACCATCGACCTCGCGCCCGACAGCGTCACCATCTACCAGATGGAGATTCCGTACAACACGACCATCTACAAGGAAATGAAGGCCGAAGGGAAGCTGGTCGCGCCCGTGGCCGACTGGCCGACCAAGCGAAGCTGGGTGGACTACGCGTTCAACGAGTTCGCGCGCGCCGGGTATTCGGTGACGAGCGCGTACACCGTGGTGCGCAATCCCGAGAAGACGAAGTTCGTCTACCGCGACCAGGTGTGGAGCGGCGCGGACATGGTGGCGCTGGGCGTGGCCTCGTTCTCGCACGTCGGCGGCACGCACTTCCAGAACCTGGCGGACTTCGACCCGTACCTGGCCAAGCTGAACGAAGGCAAGCTGCCGCACTGGCGCGCCTACACGCCCACGTCGGACGAACGCCTGATCCGCGAATGGATCCTGCAGCACAAGCTCGGCAAGCTGCGCGTCTCGTACTTTACCGAAAAGTTCGGCGTCGATCCGCGCGAACGCTTCGCCGAACCGCTGAGCAAGCTCGCCGCCGACGGCTGGCTGAAGGTCGAAGGCGACGAACTGACGCTCACGCGCGCGGCGCTCTTGCAGGTGGACCGGCTGATCCACCACTACTTTCTGCCCCAGCATCTGTCGGCGCGGTACACCTGAGATCGACCCCGGAGGGCCTCGCGATGACGGTGAAAGTTGCCTCCTTTGCCCCGGTCCAGCCGCTGGCGCGCTTCTACGCCAAGGAAAAAGCGCGGCTGCCGGTCATCGACGTGATCGCGGGCGAGGAGATGCCGGAACCCTATCGCGGGCTGCTCGTCCACAACGGGGACATGACGCCGACGCTGGAACGCTTTTACAAGGACGGCATCCATCTGCGGGTGCTCAGTTGCGAGACCGACGGCGGCGAGTACACGCGGAACGTGATCCTGCTGACGAACAAGGGCGGCCGGCCCATCGAGTTCGGCGCCATCCGCATCGACCTGGGGCTCTTCCCCGCGCGCGGGCGCAAGCTGATCGTGGAAGGGCGCCAGCCGCTGGGCGGGATTCTGCGCGACCTGGCGATGGAGCACCGCAGCAGCCCGAAGGCGTACTTCAAGCTCAACGCCGACCGCGCGATCCGGCAGGCCTTCCAGATCAAGGGCAAGCACGTGCTGTACGGGCGCTGCAATACGCTGTGGGACAAGAAGGACCGGCCGCTGGCCGAGATCGTCGAGATTCTTCCGCCGGCGTAGCGCGGAACCGGGAGCTGCCGTGAGCAATTCGTGCGACGCGATCGTGATCGGCGGAGGTCCCGCGGGGGCTGCCGCCGCGGCCGTGCTGGCCCAGAAGGGCCGCAAGGTCTCCGTCTTCGAACGCGACGCGTTCCCGCGCTACCACGTCGGCGAATCGGCGATGCCGCACGCGGGCGCGCTGCTCGAACGCCTGGGCCTGCTTGAAAAGATGACGTCCGCCGGTTTCGCGGTAAAAAAACGCGGCATGCGCTTCGTCTCCGAGGACGGGCAGGCCGAGCGCGTCCTCGATCTCGGGCTCCTGGAGCCCGCGGCGCATGGCTGGCATGTGGTGCGCGGCGAGTTCGACAAGATGCTGCTGGAGAACGCGCGGAGCAAAGGCGCCGCCGTTTACCAAGAGACCGAGGTGAAGGAAATCCTTTTCGAGAACGGCGCGGCGGTGGGCGTGAAGGTGCAGAACGCGAAAGGCCGCACGCACGAATGGCGCGCCCCGGTTACGCTCGATTGCAGCGGGCGCGACGCGGTGGCGCAGAACCGCCACGAATGGCGCATGGACGACCCGGAGCTGGACAAGGTCGCGATCTGGACCTACCTGATCGACGAAAAGCGCGAACCCGGCGAGCGCATGACCAGCGTGGCGCTGCTGCCCGGGCGCGGCTGGATCTGGCACATCCCGCTGGCCGAAAATTCCGTGAGCGTGGGCGTCGTGGCCGACGAGGAGTATCTCTTCCGCGAAGGCGGCGAGATCGAGGACGTCTTCTGGGGCGAGATTTCCGATCATCCCTGGGCCGACGCGCGGCTGGACGGCGCGCGCAGCCTGGGGCGCTACTTTTCGGCGGGCGATTACTCGTACCGCGCGAAGCACTGCGCGTCGGACGGCCTGGTGCTCGCGGGCGACGCCTTCGCCTTCCTCGATCCGGTCTTCTGCTCCGGCTTATTTCTGGCCCTGAAGAGCGGCACGATGGCGGCCGATGCGGCCGACGCGGCGTTGGCCGCGGGCGATACGCGGGCGGAACGCTTCGCGGCTTACGGCGAGGAACTCTGCGGCGGGCTCGAGACGCTGCGCAAGCTTGCCTATGCCTTCTACGATCCCGAGTTCGATCTGCTCGACGCGGTGGCGCACGACGCCGAACGCGGCGGACACCTGGCCGCCTGTCTGGCCGGCGACCTGTTCTCCCATCACGAGCCGCTCTTCGCGGCCATCGCGGCGCAAGCGGAACTTCCCGCCGCGCTGGACTACGGCCGGCGCCTGGCCGCGGTGAACGCATGAAGATCGTGCAACTGACCCCCGGCGCGGGCGGGATGTACTGCGGCTCGTGCCTGCGCGACAACCAGTTGACCAAGGAACTGCGCCGCCAGGGCCACGACGTCCTCCTGGTGCCGCTGTACCTGCCGCTCAAGACCGACACGGCCGACGAGAGCAAGGGCGTGCCGGTCTTCTTCGGCGGAGTGAACGTGTACTTGCAGCAGAAGAGTTCGATCTTCCGCAAGGCGCCGAAGGCGCTCGACCGGCTGCTGGATTCGCCCACGCTGCTGAACTTCGTCGCGGGCTTCGCGGCCAAGACGCGCCCGGAGGAACTCGGCGCGCTGACCGTGAGCATGCTTAAAGGCGAGCACGGCGCGCAGGCGAAGGAACTCGAACACCTGATCGATTTTCTCAAGAGCTTCCGGCCCGACCTCGTGGTGCTCTCGAATGCGCTGCTCGCGGGGCTTGCGCGGCGCATCCAGGCGGCGCTCGGCGTCGCGGTGGTCTGCACCATCGCGGGCGAAGACACCTTCCTCGACCACCTGCCCGATCCGTTCGCGAAGCAGGCCTGGGACGAACTGCGCCTGCGCGCCGCGGAGATGGACCGGATCCTGGCCGTGAGCCGCTACTACGCCGACCTGATGCGCGGGCGCCTGGGCGTGCCGGACGAACGCATGGCCGTAGTGCTGAACGGCATCACCGTCGCCGGGTTCCCCACGCCGGAGAAGACGCCCGCGGCTCCGACGCTCGGGTACTTCGCGCGCCTCTGCGCCGACAAAGGCCTGGGGACGCTGGTGGACGCGTGGCTGCTGCTGAAGAAACGCGGCAAGATCGCGGGCCTGAAACTCAAGGCCGGCGGCACGATGACCCCGCCCGACGAGAAGTACGTCGCGGCGCAGAAGGAAAAGATTCGCGCGGCCGGCTTCGAGGCCGACGCCGAGTTCCATCCGAACCTGGACCTGGACCAGAAGCACGCCTTCTTCAAGGACCTCTCCGTCTTCTCCGCGCCCGCGACCTACGGCGAATCCTTCGGCCTGTACGTCGTCGAGGCGCTGGCCAGCGGCGTGCCGGTGGTGCAGCCGAGGCACGGCGCCTTCCCGGAACTGCTCGGCGAGACCGGCGGCGGGATCATCTGCGAGCCCGACGACGCGGAATCGCTCGCGAACGGACTGGAACCCCTGTTGTTGGATCCGGAAAAAGCGCGTACGCTGGGCGCCGCCGGGCGCGCGCGCGTGCTCGAACGCTTTACCGTCGAACGGATGGCGAAGGACGTGCTGGCGGTCTACGAGGCCGTCGTGCGCGAACGCAGCGCGCTGAAAACGGAATGAACGGGGCAACGCATGGCCTGGGAATGCAAGGTGACGCGGAAGGTCGAATTCTCCGAGACCGACCTCGCGGGGATCATGCACTTCTCGAACTTTTTCCGCTACATGGAGACGGCCGAGCACGCGTTCTTCCGTTCGCTGGGGCTTTCGATCGTGACGACACAGGTGACGCCGCCCGTCGGCTGGCCGCGCGTGCACGCCGCATGCGATTACAAGCGCCCGCTGAAATTCGAGGACGACGTGGAAATCCGCCTGCTGGTGCGGGAAATCCGCGAGAAGACGATCCGGTATGCGTTCGAGTTCCGGAAACTGAACGCGCCCGCGCCCGAACTGGCCGCGCGGGGTGAGCTTGTGGTGGCGTGCGTCACCAAAGGGCCGGACGGCGCGATGAAGGCCGTGCCGATCCCGAACGAGATCGCGGCAAAGATCGAGGCCGCGCCTGAAACCTGCTTTGCGTAAACCGACGAGGAAACCGAGATGCCTCCGACACCCGATCACGCCGTCCAGCCCGGCATGACGTGGCTGATCTTCGCGATGATGACGGTCGTATCGTGGGGCCTGTACGGCGCGTTCCTGCACACGGGCCAGATGGGCATGGCCGATCCGGAGAACGGGCGCTACAAGGCGTTCCTCTTCGTCGGCATCGCCTACTTTCTCACCGCGGTGCTCGCGCCGGCCGGGATGCTGATGGCGCGCGGGGCCGGGTGGAGCATGCCCACGCAGGGGATGCTCTGGTCGCTGATCGCGGGGATCGTGGGCGCGGTGGGCGCGTTCTGCGTGCTGCTCGCGTTCGGCGCCAAGGGTTCGCCGGTGGTGGTGATGTCGATCATCTTTGCGGGCGCGCCGGTGGTGAACGCGGTCTACAGCATGGTCGCGCACCCGCCGAAGGGCGGCTGGGGCGGCGTGGCCTGGCAGTTCTACCTCGGCATCGTGCTCGCCGCGACGGGCGGGTGCCTGGTCTCGCTCTACAAGCCGCCGCCCGCGCCGCCCAAGGCCGCCGCGCATCCGGCGCCGCCGGCCGTCGCGCCGGAATCGCCCGCCGCGGGAGCACACTAAGCGCGGGAGCACACGTAGAAGGAGGATCGATGGCGGAGGCTGCCGGGCCCGATCGCAGCGCGCTGGAAGCCGCTCAAACGGCCCGCCTGCGCGCGCTGCTGGAGGCGCTCGCGCCCGCCAACCGCTTCTACGCGCGCAAGCTGGACGGCGTAACGCCGCCCAAGACGCTGGCTGAGTTCAGCGCGCGCGTGCCGTTCACCACCAAGCGCGAACTCGCCGACGACCAGCGCCTGCATCCGCCGTACGGGACGAACCTGACCTTCCCGCTCGAAAAGTACACGCGCTACTGCCAGACGAGCGCCAGCACCGGCGCGCCGCTGCGCTGGCTCGACACCAACGACGGCTGGGCCTGGATGCTCGCGAATTGGGACCGCGTCTACGACGCCGCGGGCGTGAACGAGCACGACCGCGTCTTCTTCGCCTTCTCGTTCGGGCCGTTCCTGGGCTTCTGGACCGCCTTCGAATGCGGCACGCGGCGCGGCTGCCTGTGCATTCCCGGCGGCGGGATGAGCAGCGCGGCGCGGCTGCGCGCGATTCTGGACAACGCGGTGACGGTGCTCTGCTGCACGCCCACGTACGCATTGCGCCTGGCCGAGGCCGCGCGCGAGGAGGCCGGGGACCCGATCGACCTCTCGAAGTCGAAAATTCGCCGCATCCTCGTCGCGGGCGAACCCGGCGGGAGCATTCCTTCCGTGCGGCAGCGCATCGAAGCGGCCTGGCCCGGCGCGCGCGTGGTGGACCACCACGGCATGACCGAGGTGGGTCCGGTGAGCTACGAATGCCCCGCGCGTCCGGGGGTGCTCCACATCATCGAGGATGCCTACTACGCGGAGGTCGTCGATCCGGCGACCGGCGCGCCGGCGGAAGGTTCCGCGACGGGCGAGCTGGTGCTGACGACGCTGGGCCGGACGGGCTCGCCGCTGCTGCGGTACCGCACGGGCGACGTGGTGCGGCGCGCGGCCGCGGGGCGCTGCGCCTGCGGGACGTTCGACGCCGCGCTGGAAGGCGGAATTCTTGGGCGGGCCGACGATATGGTGGTGGTGCGCGGGGTGAACGTCTATCCCAGCGCGGTCGAAGAGATCATGCGCGGCTTTCCCGACGTGGCCGAATTCCGCGTGCACGTCACGGCCGAACGGAGCATGGCCGAACTGCGCCTGGAAGTCGAACCCGTCGCGGCCTGCGCCGACGCCGAACAGCTCGCGCGCCGCGTCGAAGAACGCGTGAAGGCAGTGCTCTCCCTGCGCGTCCCCGTTGCATCGGTGGCGCCCGGCGTGCTTCCGCGGTTCGAGATGAAGGCCAAGCGCTGGGTCCGTTCCGCGTCCTGACCGGTGGAGTGCCTATGAGCGAGTTGCTGCTGGATCTCGAGGGCGTCTGCAAGGGGTACGAAGCGCCCGAAGGCGGAGCGCCCGTCTTCGTGCTCAACCAACTGGACCTGAAGGTCGCGCCGGGCGAATCGGTGGCGATCATCGGGCCGAGCGGCTCGGGCAAGAGCACGCTGCTGAACATCATCGGGACGCTCGACCGGCCGACGTCGGGCAAGGCCGTCTTCGACGGGCAGGATCTGCTCGCGATGGACGAGGCCGGCCTGGCGGACGTGCGCAACCGGAAGATCGGATTCGTCTTTCAGTCGCACCACCTGCTGCCGCAGTGCAGCGTGCTCGAGAACGTGCTGGTGCCGACGCTGGCCTCCGACGACCCGGCGCTGCGCCAGGGCGCCGAAGACCGCGCGCGCAAGCTGCTCGACAAGGTCGGCCTCGGCGGAAGGCTCTCGCACAAGCCCGCGCAGTTGTCCGGCGGCGAACGCCAGCGCACCGCGGTGGTGCGCGCGCTGATCAATCGGCCGAAGCTGCTGCTCGCCGACGAACCCACGGGCGCGCTCGACCGCGGGACCTCCGAGCACCTGGCGCAACTGCTCGTCGATCTGAACAAGGAACTGGGCGTGACGCTGATTCTCGTCACGCATGCGATCCCGCTGGCCGAACGGATGTCCCGCCTGCTCGAACTGCGCGACGGGAAGCTCGCGGTCGCGCGGCCGCCGGAGACGAAGGCATGACCCTGACGGCGCTCGCGCTGCGCGGCCTCGCGCACCACTGGCGCTCGCACCTGGGCGTGCTGCTGGGCGCCGCGGTGGGCAGCGCGGTGCTCGTCGGCGCGCTGGTGGTGGGCGATTCCGTCCGCTACACGCTGCGCACGATGGGCCTGATCCGGCTCGGCCAGGTCGATTACGCGGTGGCCTCGGGCGAACGCCTCTTCCGCGAGGCGCTGGCCGACGT
>JAHCJK010000136.1 GCA_026184295.1 Planctomycetota bacterium | reverse complement strand
CGCGCGGCTGCAGTTTGGGAGCGCGCGCGGCGGCGCGGTGGACGCGCTGGACGACCTGACCTGCTGGCGCCGCGCGGAGTAACTCCGCGCGCCCGCGCCGCGGGACGTGTTGGTTTTTCTGCCATCTACCGGCCTCCGCGCCGGTTATGCGAATCGCCGAATTTTATCGACAATCCCCCCGCCGCACTCGTCCTAACCTTCAGGACCCCGAGTTCATTTTTTTGGTGTGCAACGATCACGCCATGAAACGCGAAAGACCCGACCGGGTTTGCCGTTATTGAAGTGGAGGCTCCATGCGCGATTCCCGGAATGCACGCGTGCTCTTGGCGTTTTTGCTCGCCTGGCAGGCGTGCACGTGCGCGGAAGACCTGGAGTTTCAGGAACAACTGGGGGTCTTACGCCGGACCAGGCCCCGCCGCCCAAGCCGAGGCTCGATCCCGACGGCGAGCCGCTCGATCCGGGCGTCGCGCGGCAACTGGGTTCGCAGCGCTTTCGCCTGGGCGGGCGCATCGGCGCGCTGGCCTTCCATCCCGACGGCAAGCGCCTGCTCGGCGGCGGAGAGAACCTTGTGTACTGGGACGTGGCGACCGGCAAGCGCCTGCAGCAGCTCAAACGCGACGATAAACACTTCACCACCAGCCTGACCTTCGTCAAGGACGGCTCGTTGCTCCTGGACGGCCACGGAAAGGGCACGATGCTTCTGGACGCGGGCACGGGGGAGGCGATCGAGTCGCGGAACGACGAGGAACACGTCGCGGCGCCGCGCGGGTTCGCGTTTTCGCCCGACGGCAAACGGTACGTCGCGCCGATGGAAGAGAACCGCTACGGCATCTACGACGCGGCCACGCGCAAATTGCTCCACGAGATCAAGGTCAAGGAGTCGGTCAAGTTCGACCAGCCGCCGATCGCGATCTCGCCCGACGGGGAATGGCTGGCGATGGCGCCGGGCCGCAGCGCGGTGCGCATCTTCAGCATGCGCACGGGCGAGGAACGGGCCGTGCCCGACGGGCATTGCGGGTTTCCGTTCGGGCTGGCGTTCGTGGGCGGGTCCGGGCACCTGGTCTCGGGCGATTCGACGGGCGTCGCGATCCAGTGGGACCTGGAAAAGGGCGAAGCGCTCCGCTCCTTTTCGCCGCAGGAGTACCCGATCTACTCCATGGCGGTCTCGCAGGACGGCCGGACGCTCTTTACCGCCGGCGGGCGGAAGGAAGACGCCGCGATCACCGACCTGATCACCGCCACGACCATCGTGCATTTGTCGGACAGCAACGTTTTCCGCCATGCAGTTTTCGGGTCCGACGGGCGGCTGTACGGTTCCTCCAGCAACGAGCGCCGGATCACCTGCTTCGCGCCGCGTTCCAAGGAAGAAATCTTCTCCACCTACGCCGACGACTCCATTTACTCCGTCGATCTCTCGCCCGACGAGCAGACGGTCGTCTGCGCCTGCCGCCGGAATGGCCTTGCACGCTTCGAGACGAAGGAAGGCAAGGAACTGCCCGCGCTGGAGGGCAACGGCCAGGACGAACTGTACAGCGCGGCCTACGGCGCGGGCGGACGCGCGATCTTCGCGCTCAGCGACGAAGGCGCGCTGCTGGTCTACGATACCAAGACGATGGAAATCTGCCGGCGCCGGATCGAACCCGATCTCAAGTCCTACCGCATCCTGCCCTGCCGCACCGATCCGCGCCTGCTCATGGCCGTGGATTCCAGCGGCGTCTGCCTGATCGAGAGCGCCTCGGGGAGCATCTTCGCGCACCTCGACAACGAAAAGGAAGACTTCTGTTCGATGGCGCTTTCGCCCGACGGGCGGACGCTGGTGACCGGAAGCACCAACACGACCCTGCGCGTCTGGGACGTGCGCGAAGGCTTCGGGAAGATTCCGGCGCGCGCGAATCCGTACACGCCCGCCGACCTGGACGCGCTGTGGAAGGGCCTCGGCGATACCCACGGCCGCATCGGCTACGAATGCATGGTCCGCCTGTATGCCCAGCCGGGCGCGGCCTTGGCCCTGCTGCGCGAGCGCCTGCTGCCGGCGTCGATCAACGAAGAAAAGGTGCTGGCCTGCCTGAAGCGTCTCGACGCCGAGTCCTTTGCCGAACGCGACCGGGCGCGCGAGGACCTGCAGGGGATGGGCGAGACGGCGCGGCCGCTTTTGGAAAAAGTGCTCGAGGAACGCAGCCTGCCGCCGAGCGTGGAAGCGCGCGAACGGATCAACTGGGTGCTTAAGCGCTCGCGGTGTCCGGTGACGGGCTCGACCGAGATGCTGCAGAACATCCGCGGCGTGATGCTGCTGGAATGGATCGCCTCGGACGACGCCCGCGAGGCCTTGCGCAAACTGGCCGCCGGACAGCCCGGCACGCGTCTGACCCAGGAAGCGACGGACGCCCTCGCACGCTTGGAAGGTGCCGCCCAAGGTCCGGCCAAGACCCCCGCGCCGAGTCCATCCGGCGAAGAAAAGTAGGCTGGTCTGAAATTATAAGTATATAACCCCATACAAGACAAAATATTATAAGGCGTGGCGAAGATTCGGGGGCGGAGGCCCTTGACTGTAGGGTCTTTGTGTTGTATTTAGCCAAGTAGTTATTTAAGCGAAAGGTTAAATGACATGCTGAACAGCGACCCCTTGAGCGTGACGTTCGCGGCCCTGGCCGATCCGACCCGCCGCGCGATCCTCGGGCGGCTCGCGCATGGCGAAGCGACGGTGATGGAACTGGCGAAGCCGTTCGACATGACGCTGCCGGGGATCTCGAAGCACCTGAAGGTCCTCGAGCGCGCCGGGCTGATCACGCGCGGCCGGGAGGCGCAGTGGCGCCCGTGCAAGCTCGACGCCAAGCGCCTGAAGGATGTGAGCGAATGGATCGAGGAGTACCGTAGATTCTGGGAAGCAAGCCTGGACCGCCTCGACGAATACCTGCGAGACATCCAGGCGAAAGAGAAGGACGCGCGAGAAAAACCAAGGCCGTAAACACCCGCGCGGCTCGGGACGCATCCGGCGCCAACCCCTACGCACGCACGCCCGGCAAGGAGCCTTTTTCATGACCAGCGCCAAAACGCAGACCGGCACGGCCGACCGAGAGATCGTGATCACGCGGCTTCTCGACGCGCCGCGCGAACTCGTCTTCGACGCCTTCACCGATCCCAAGCACATCGGCCAGTGGTGGGGCCCGAAAGGCTTTTCCGTCACGACGAAGAAGATCGAGATTCGCGCCGACGGCGGCTCGTGGCGCTTCGTCATGCACGGCCCCGACGGCGCCGATTACGACAACCACATCGTCTACGAGGAACTCGTGCGCCCCGAGCGGCTTGTCTACCACCACGCGGCCACGCGCCCGGACGAACGCGGACTCTTCTCGACCACGATCACCCTGGAAGCGCAGGGCGCCAAGACGCTGCTGACGATGCGCGCCGTCTTCAAGAACAAGGAAGAACGCGACGAAGTGATCCGGAAGCACAACGCGATCGAGGGCGGCAAGCAGACGCTGGAACGCCTGGCCGCCTACCTGGCCGCGGCCAGGAGCGTCGCGCCGTTTGCGATCTCGCGCACGTTCAACGCGCCGCGCGCGCTGGTCTGGCAGGCCTGGACCGACCCCGCCCGCCTGAAGGAATGGTGGGGACCCAAGGGCTGCACGATTCTGCAGTGCTCGCTCGACCTGCGCCCGGGCGGGATGTTCCATTACTGCATGAAGTACTTTGAAAACGAGCTGACGTGGGGGCGCTTTGTATTCCGCGAGGTCGTGCCCGTCGAAAAGATCGTGTGGGTGAATTCCTTCTCGGACGAGAAGGGCGGACTGGCGCGCCATCCGATGCACGCCGCGTGGCCGCTGGAGATGCTCACGACCCTGACCTTGACGGAGGAAGCGGAGAAGACGACGCTCAAGATCGAGTGGATACCCATCTCGCCCACGGACGAAGAAGCGCAGACCTTCGAGGCCGGCCGCCCGAGCATGACGCAGGGCTGGACGGGCACGCTGGACGGGCTGGCGAAGTACCTTTCGCAAGCGAGCGGTACGAAAAGGAGCGTGTCCATGCTGATCGAGCCGTACCTGTTCTTTGGGGGCAAATGCGAGGAAGCGCTCGCGTTTTACGAAAAGGCCGTCGGCGCCAGAAGCGAGATGCTCCTGCGCCACAAGGATGCGCCGCAAAAGCCGCCGCCCGGCGTTCTCGGGCCCGGGATGGACGAGAAGGTGATGCATTCGGTCCTCCGCATCGGTGAAACGCGCGTGATGGCCTCGGACGGAAGCCGCGAAGCGCCGCTCGACTTCAAAGGCTTCACGCTCTCGCTCTCCGTCTATTCCATGGACGAGGCGACGAAGTACTTCAACGCGCTGGCGGACGGCGGCACGGTAAAGATGCCGCTCGGGAAGACCTTCTTCTCCGACGCCTTCGGCATGCTGGAAGACCGCTTTGGCGTCAGTTGGATCGTGATCCTGCAGAAATAAGCCGGGCGGCCCTCGGGCCGCTCCCAATAGAGGATAAGCCGCATGGCTGACGCAAACGTGAGAGGCGATGCCGCCCCCAAGAAGCGGGCCAAGTGGCCCATCGTGCTCGGCGCGCTGGCCGCGCTGATCGTCATCTTCCTGATCGTGGTCGCGCTGCAGCCGTCGGACTTCCGCGTCACGCGTTCGTCCACGATCTCGGCGCCGCCGGAGACCGTCTACGGCCAGGTGAACGACTTCCGCAAATGGAGCGCCTGGTCGCCCTGGGAGAAGCTCGACCCGGCGATGAAGCGGACGTTCGAGGGCCCGGCCGAGGGCGTCGGCGCGGTCTACGCCTGGGCCGGCAACGACCAGGTGGGCGAAGGGCGCATGACCATCGCCGAAAGCAAGCCCGGCGAACTCGTCCGCATCAAACTCGACTTTTTGAAGCCGTTCGAGAGCACGAGCACCTCCGAATTCGTCTTCGCGGGCGAGGGCGGGGGGACGAAGGTGACGTGGTCGATGTACGGCAAGAACGACTTCGTCGGCAAGGCCTTCTGCATCTTCATGAACATGGACAAGATGATCGGTGCCGACTTCGAGAAGGGCCTGGCGCAGATGAAGAGCGCCGCCGAGGCCGCCGCGAAGCCGTAGCCGTCGTCCATCCGCTGCATTTCCCCATTGGCTCGAATACGGAGGAATCCTCATGTCTGCACCCAGCAAATCCGTCGCGGCGGGCCCGAACGTCGAGATCGTCCGCGAGTTCGCGGCCCCGCGCGAGCGGGTCTTTCAGGCCTTCGAGACCGCGGAGTCGCTCGCGCGGTGGTTCGCGCCGAACGGCTGCACGCTGACGGTCGCGCGCCTGGAATTCCGCGCCGGCGGCACGTTTCTGACCTGCATCCGCAACGGCGACTTTTCCTGCTGGGTGCTGGGGGCATACCTCGAGATCGCCCGGCCCGAGCGGCTTTCGTTCACCATGACCATCGCCGATGAACACGGCGTGCCCGCGGCGCCCCAGGCGGTGGGCCACGACGCCGATTGGCCCGCGACGACGCGCGTGGACCTGACCTTCGACGACCTGGGCGGCCGTACCCGGCTGACCCTGCGGCAGAACGTCAGCGAGGCGCTCGCCAAGCGCACCGGCGCGCACCCGAGCTGGCTGCAGATGCTCGACCGGCTGGCCGGGCTGCTCGCGCAGGCGTAGCCCGCGCGCCTCTGCGGTGGCGAAAAGGTTCGCGACCCGTTAGGAATAACGCCGCTGGCGGCGAACCGCGCGCCAGGGGAACCGGGACGCTCATGGAATATTACGACTACTCCGATCTGCTCGACAACAACCGCCGCTGGGTGGACGAGACGCTCAAGCGCGATCCGGAATACTTCGCCAAGCTTGCCGAAGGCCAGCACCCTCCGTTTCTGTACATCGGTTGCTCCGACAGCCGCAAGCCGCTGAATACGATCACGCAGACGCGCCCGGGCGAGGTCTTCATCCACCGCAACGTGGCCAACCAGATCTCGCTCACCGACATGAACCTGCTCTCGGTGCTCGAATTCGCCATCGAGAGCCTGAAGGTCAAGCACGTGATCGTCTGCGGGCACTACGGCTGCGGCGGCGTGACCGCGGCGTACCGCGGCACCGCGACGGGCCTCGTCGAAAACTGGGTGACGCCGATCAAAGACCTCGCGCTCGTCCACAAGGACGAATTGAACGAGCTGTCCACCGAGGAAGACCGCCTCAACCGCCTCTCGGAACTGAACGTCCTCGCGCAGGTCCGCAACCTCTGCAAGACCTCGATCCTGCACCGCGCCTTCGCGCGCGGCGATTACCCGCAACTCCACGGCTGGATCTTCGCGATCCGCTCCGGCCTGATCCAGGAACAGCAACTGCCGCTCGGCAACTGGAAGGAACTGGGCTTGATCCCCAAGGATTATCCCGGGTCCTGACGCGGCCAAGCCGTCGCCTCGTCCAATTCTAACAATTTCCTTACGGCCCAATGACGGGGCTCGGGTCTACTGCGCGCTTCCTACGGAACCTCACCGGAGAGCCGCATGTCCAAGACCAAGTCCGCCATTGAAATCTTCAAGAACACGGCCTCGTTCGAGACCTTCGCGCCCGGCGCGACCATCATCGCCGAAGGCAGCGCGGGCAAAGTGATGTACGTGATCAAGTCCGGCCAGGTGGAACTCTGCTGCGCCGGGAAGGTGATCGACACGCTCGGCGAAGGCGATATTCTGGGCGAAATGTCTCTGCTGGAGGACGACAGCCCGCGCAGCGCGACGGCCAAGGCGATCACCGAATGCCACATGGTCCCGATCGACGAGCGCCGCTTCCAGTTCCTGATTCAGCAGACGCCGTTCTTCGCCATCGAGGTCATGCGGATCATGGCGCACCGCCTGCGTCACATGAACGCGATGGCCACCGCCAAGTAATCGCGGAGATTCCCGAGTCTCTCTCGCCCCCGGGCCCGCACGGCCGGGGGTTTTTCATGTGTACGCATAATCGCTTTGCCGGCGGTCAGACGGCCGCAAGCGTCTCCGCCAGGTTGCGGACTTCGCGCTTCTGATCGGCCGAGGCGCGCGCGAGCGCCAGCCAGCGCGCGAGTTCGCGGGCCTGCGCGGGGGTGGTGCCCTCCGTCGCCTTCCCGCTTTCGATGGCTTCGCGGAACGAACGCAGCGACGTGCCCCAGGGATCGAAGGCGAAGAACGGTTTCGACTCCATCAGTTTGGCGCGCATGCCCGGGGCCTCTTCGATAAAGCTGAAGCCGCGTCCGCCCTTGGCGTGGTCGATCGCCAAGCCGCCGCGGTCGCCGAGGATCGTGAGCGCGTGCCGCGGGCGCAGGCGGTCGGAGGCGGCCACGTCGAGCGTGAAGGCGATGCCGCCGGCCAGGCGCGCGTAGACGCAGGCGTGTTCGCCCGTCGCTCCGTGCGGCACGATCTGCGCCGTCAGCGCCTCGAGCTTCGGCCAGCCGAGCAGGTCCAGGGCCTGGTCGAGCAGGTACGCGCCGGCGTCCGGGAAGATCGCGCGCGCCTCGGGCGGTACGCTGTTTTCGCGCGCGGGGCGGTGCAGGACGGCTTCCACGCGGTAGACGCGGCCGAGCCGTTCAGGGGTCGCGTAGGTACGCGCGAGCGCAGTGAAGCCCGCAAGCCGCAGGCGCGCGGCGTGGAACGCGGCGATCTTCCCGTTTGCCCGCGCGGCCTCCAGGATCCGGTCCACCTCTTCGGGCGAGCGACCGCCGCAACCTTCGCAGAGGACATGCTTGCCGGCCTCGAGCGCCGCGCAGGCCAGGGCCGCGCGCTCGGAGGCGTCGGCGGTCAGGATCACCGCGTCCACGTCGGCCCGCGCGAGCAGTTCGGCGTAGGACGAGCAGGCCGCGGCCTTCGGAAAGGCCTGCGCGCCGGCCTGGGCGGCCGCGGGCTCCGCGTCCCAGACGGCCGAGACCCCGTACGCCGGGTCCTTCGCGAGTTCCGCGCGGTCGTTGGCGAACGCGCCGCCGCAGCCGGCCAGTCCCAGCTTCACCGTCGGATTCATGCCGCGTCCTCCATCTCGATTTCCGTACCGTCCGAGGCCGACCGGTACGCGGCCTCGCAGAACGAACTGATCGCGAGCGCCTGCCGCGCGTCGGTGCCGAGTTCGAAGGGCGCGCCCGTGGCCATGAAGGCCGCGAGCTGTTCCAGGCGCACCTGCATGTCCTGCCCGGGTTCGTGCACGGGCAAGTCTTCTTCCACCGTCACGCCGTCGCGGTCGGTGAGGAAGACACCCTTCTTTTCGGCGGTGTTGTCGAGCACCAGGCTGCCTTCGCTGCCGTGAATCGCGGAACTCCAGCGCCAGTGCTGGTTCACGCGCGCGGTCGTGTCGAGCGTCAGCACCAGGCCGTCGTCGCCGCGCGCGAAGAGGCTCATATGGTCTTCGACGTCGTAGACGACCTTGGCGTCGTAGCCGGTGGGGAACCCGGTAAAGGCCTGCGCCGAGACGCTGTGCCAGCGCGGCCAGTCGAGGATGTAAAAAAGCCGGTCGAGGAAATACTGGCCCATGTCCATGAAAGGACCGCCGCCCGCGAGCGCTTTCTGCCCGAACCACGGCGGCCCGCCGCGGTCGCAGGTGCGCGCCGCCGGCAGCCAGAACTGGATCTCCGCGCGGTACGGCCGGCCGATGCGCCCTTCGCGGACGTACTGCCGCGCCGCGCGCGCGTGCCCGTTGCGGAAGCGCGAGGAGAAGAACTGGATCGTGCGCCCGGGGTTGCGTTCCACGGCGGCGCAGATGGCCCAGTTTTCCCGCGAGGAGAGCGCGCTCGGCTTTTCGCAGAGCACGTGCTTGCCCGCGTCGAGCGCCTGGATCGAAAGAAACGCGTGCGAGGCCGGCGGCGTCGCGACGCTGACCGCGTCGATGCCGGGCAGCGCGAGCACTTCGTCGAGCGAGGCGCAGACGCGGACCGAGCCGGGCAGCTTCTGGTCCTGTTTGAAGCGTTCGACGCGCGCGCGGTCCATGTCGCAGACGGCGCGGAGTTCGAACGGCGAGGGGTGGATGCCCGGCAGGTGCGCGCTGGCGGCGATCGCGCCGCAGCCCACCAGGGCGATGCCCGGACGCGGCGCGGTCATCGCACGCCTCCCGCAAGGCGCGCGCGTTCCAGCGCGGCCTCGACGATTTCGCGGGCCTGCGCGAGCACGCGCGGGTCGGCGTCGGCCTGGACGAGTTCGAAGTGCAGCGGGCCGTCGTAGCCCGCGGCGGCGAAGATGCGCGCGATCCGGCCGAAGTCGTAGGCCGCCAGCGCGCCGTCTTCCACGCCGAAGATCTTCAGGTGCGCGTTGGTGGCCTTGGGCGCGAGCGCTTCCAGGTTCGCGTACATGCGCTCGAGTTCCGCGGGGGCGTCCTTGCCGGCGGGGAAGCCGTTGGTCGGATCGGGGCAGGCCGTCAGGCGCGGCGAAGCGACCGCGTCCATCAGGCGCTGGATGTCGGCCGCGTAGAGGAAGATCGTGCTGTGGTTCTCGAAGGAGAGGTTCACGCCTTCGCGTTCGGCCACCGCGCAGCAGGTCCGGGTCGCTTCGATCACCAGCGACTCGAGTTCCTCGTGCGAGCGCCCTTCGGACCAGTAGCCGGAGAGCAGGCGCAGGTTCGGCACGCCGCAGCGCCCCGCCAGGCGCGTCCACTGCTGGACGTACTTGATGTTCTCAAGACGCCAGGCCTCGTTCTTCACGAACGCAAAGTCGTTGTAGGTGGAGAAACAGTGCACGGCGATGCCGCGCTCGCGCGCGTACGCGCAGACCTTTTCCAGATGCGCGGGGTCGTCGCCGCCGATGTCGGCCGGCTTTCCGCCCGCGGCGCCGGTCATGATTTCCACCGAAGTAAAGCCCCACGCGTGGGCCTCGTCGAGGAACCGGAAGACGTTGTAATCCGGGTTCTTAAAGGCCTCGCGGCGGCTGAAGCTGTGCAGTCCCGTCTTCATGGATGTTGATCTCCGACCAAGGATATCGTTCGCTGCAATACTCTACACCCATGAGAATGGACGCAGCCATAGTCTTACTTGACTAATGCATGTCAATATACGACCATGCGGGCATGGCCAAGGCGAGTCTCTTTCAGGCAGGGCCGCTCAAGGTGCTCGTGCACCGCGCGTCCTCGCAGCCGCTCCAGAGCGAGGCCGGCGATCTGACGATCCAGCGCGTCGCGCGCGAGCGCTGGATTCGCGACACGGGCATCTACTTCGGCGAGGTGCGCGCGACGGTGCTCCTGTACGTCCACCGCGGGACCTGCCGGTTCGAGTACGGGCCGCAGGCCGCGGAGACCCTGGTGCGCGCCGCCGCCGGGCGCCTGCTCTCGGTGCCGCCCGGCGCGCGCTACCGGTTCTGGGTGGAACCCGAGGAGGACCTGGAGCTGACGATCGCGCACGCCTTTGGCGGGGTCTGCGACCGCTTCTGGACGGCGCTGGGCGGCGCGCGCCCCGGCGTGCTGGCGATCCGTCGCCGCCGCGAGATCGAGCGGAATCTCGAGGACCTGGTGCAGCACGCGCCCTCGTGGGAGGCGCTCGACCGGGCGGCCGCGGTGCACTACTTCCAGGCGTTTCTGAACGTCGTCGCCGGCGATCAGCTTGCGGGCCTGCCCGCGCGTTCGCGCGGCGACGTTCACGCCGACCACTGCCGCGAACTGATCGAAGAGCATTTCCAGAAGCACACGACGCTGAACGAACTGGCCGCCGCGCTGGACCTGAATCCCGACTACCTGACGCGGGTCTACCGCGCGCGCTTCGACCGGAGCCCCGCGGAGCACCTGCGCCGCCGCAAGATGGAACAGGCCGGCGTCTGGCTGCGCGAGGGCGAGCGGTCCATCGAGGAGATCGCGAAGGCCCTCGGGTTCTCCGATGCCTTCGCGTTCTCGAAGTCCTTCAAGACCTACGCGGGGCTCTCGCCCCAACTCTGGCGCAGGCAGTTCAAGGGCTGACGCTTACGGCTTCGCGGGCGCGGCCACCTGGACGATGCATTCGGCCTTCAGGCTTCCGTTCTTCGCCTTGAGCGCGATCGTGGCCTTGCCCGGGGCCTTCGCGGCCACTTCGCCCTGGCTGTTGACGCTCGCGACCTTCGGGTCGCTGGACGTCCACGCCGCGGCCTGGTCCGACGCGGCCAGCGGCGTGAAGGAGGCGCTGAGCGCCCACGCGCTGCCCGGGGCGAGCGGCTTCGCGGGCGCGTTGAGGATTTCGAGTTTCTCCGCGGCGACGGCGGGCGCGGCGGCCTCGAGCTTGACGTTCACGTCCACGTCCCAGTCCTTTTCGTTCGGGCGAGAAATCTGCCCCGAAGCCGCGAAGGCCTTGGCCGTGATCAGCCACGCGCCCTCGGGCGCGCCGCGCCAGGTGAAGGCGAAGGGCGGCGCGTCGCTCGCGCCCAGCAAGCGCTCGTTGCAGTAGTACTCCACGCGCCGCACGTCGGGCGAGGTCTTGACGCGCAGGGCGATGTCGCCGCCGGCCTTCAGGACGTCGCCTTCCTTCGGGAAGGTGACGGCCACCGCCGGCCGCGCGGGCGGCGCGAACTTCTTGGGGGGATTGCCGCACAGGAACCCGTAGGCGAAGACGGAAGGCGCCATGTTCTGCGTGATGGTGAACTCGCCGCCCGGGATGCTGTAGCGGTTCTCGAAGCGCACTTCGCTGAGCGGCCAGGTCTCCACGTCGGGATACGCCGACGACCGGCTGAAGTCCTCGTCGCCCGAGAAGTGGTATCCGGGCCCGAAGAAATCGACGCTCTCGCAGCTTCCGTAGGGCACGTAGCCGGGCAGGATTTCGTTGTCGTAGACCTTGCTGTTGTAGTCGATCAGCACCCACGAGTCGGGGTGGAAGGGCCAGCGCACCGCGCGCTGTCCCAGGCCCGTCATCCAGACCGTGTTCATCGGGTTGCCGCCCAGGCAGTAGGCGGCGGCCGTGTGCATCACGTCGAGGTACTTCTTCTCGCCGGTGATCTTGTACGCGATGGCGGGCGTGTAGAGCATCGGGGTGCTGAAAGCGCCGAGGTTGTGAATCTTGTTCCAGGCGAAACCGAAGCGGTACCCGCGCTGCGCGGCCGTCTGCACGAACCGCGTCTCGGCGGAGGCGATCACCTTTTCGCGCACGGTCTTGCGCAGGTCCTTGTCCAGGCCGGGGAAGTCGTCGGGCAGCAGCCCGTAGATGCCGGCCGCGAGTTCCCACCACGTCGGCCCGGCCCAGCCTTCGGCCGCCTGCTGGAACCCGCCGTCGGCGCGGATGTCCACGGCGAACTGCTGCTGGAAGGCGGCGTCTTTGGTGACGCGGTACAGGCAGAGCGCCGCGAGCATGCGCAGGCCGCGCACCTTGCCTTCGTCGCCGTCGCGCATGTTGGCCTTGGCCCACTCCCACGACGCGCGCGCTTCCTTGATCCATTCGGCGCTCTCGGGATGGGCGCCTTTGGCGGTCTTGTCGAGGCAGGCGGCCAGCCACGCGGCGCAGGCCGCGTACTGGAACGTCGTCGCCGGGTCCTCGGCCGAGAACTTCAGCGCGCGCGTGTCCTTCCAGGAGGCCCCGCCTGCGCAGGAATCGACGCCCGCATAGCCGCCGGGCACGCCGCCCGTGGTCAGGCCCGCCTTCTGGCCCAGCGCGCGCGCGCGGCGGTAGAACTCGATCAGCCACTTGGCCTCGTCGAGCACGTCCGGGAGGCCGTTGGCGCCTTCGTCCACCCATGCGCCGTTCTCGTTGGACTTGTAGCGGTTGCCCACCTGCCCGTCGGCGAACTTCTCGCCCGCCAGGTCGTCCAGCAGCAGCAGGGTCATCGGCACGGTGACGTGGTAGGGGTAGCCGTCCCAGTCGCCCGCGTCGTGGTACCAGCCCCACAGGTCCAGCGTGCCGGTGGGTTCGATCTTGGCGCTGTGGTCGGGGCGGTCGATCCAGCGCCAGTTCTTGTCGTACTGGAACGCGTTGCGCTTGTCGGCGGGGTGGTGGGAACGCGGGTAGTGGAACCCCGGCTCGATCTCCATCTCGACGCCCGAACGCTGGAAAAAGAGCCCGCGGCTGGCCGTGAAATACGCATGGCGATAGGCGTCCTCGCCGATCTCGAAGGGGAACGAGCAGCCCAGGCCTTCGACCACCACGCGGTACCGGCCCGGCGCCTGGAAGGCCGAGAAGTCGCATTCCCAGACGTCGGCCTCGGTGAAGTTCTTGTCCTGGTTGCCCTTCTTCGCGCCGTTGAAGGGCGTGCCGTCCAGCCGGGTGTTGGTCTGCGGGCTGCCGTCTTTCAGGCGCTTGCGCGCGGCCACCTTGCCGCTGAAGGCGCGTTCGCCGCTGCCTTCGCGCACGAGATGGAAGGGCTTGCCGTCGAAGGCATCCAGGTTCGCGCCGCCCAGGTCGCCCATCCAGTGCGAAAGGTACGCGTACTTCGGCCCGTCGGGCGTGAAGCCGACCTGGCAGACGTGGATCGAATCGGAGTGCAGGGCCGACTCCTGAAAGAGGAAGGTGAAACTCTGCGGCGCGGGCGCCAGCCCCGTGACGTTCACGGTGTACGTGCAACCCGGCTGCAGCGGCTGCGGCAGTTCCAGGTAGATCCAGTGGTCGAGCACGAATTTTTCCGGGCGGAAGAGCGAGAGCGTATCGTAGGCCTTGGCCTTGCGCCCGGCCTTCGACGGGTGCTGTTCCGCGGCGTAGCGCGGATCGTCTTCGCTCACGATCGCGTAGTTCGAGGCCACGACGGCGGCCTTGGTGTCGAGCTTCGAGATGTACGGGACCGCGGTCTTTTCGTCGATGCCCTGGTCGATGTGCCCTTCGTTGAAGTGGACCACCAGGATGCGGTCGGTGGCCAGGCTGACGTCGCGCAGGTCGGACGCGCGCGCCGCGCCCGCCGCCAGCAGCAGCAGGACCGCCGCCGTCCCGAGCCGCGCTCCACGCCCTTCGGTCACGTTGCAGATTCGCATGTGCGCTCCCTTTCCCAGATCTTCGGAACCTTCCCAGGGCGGCCGAACCACTCGCTTATGTCAATTGCCGATCAACGGCCTGCGATCTTACCGCATACACCGTAGGGAGATGCCTAGAAAATGCGGAACTCTGACTAATGGATGTCATTTCCCGACTAAGCGGGTCCGTGTTCGGCCGGGGGCCGGCCGTCCAGAACCTCTCGGACCTTTCTCACCAGCGCCTCGGGCGTGTACGGCTTGGGGATGAACGCGAGGGTCGATTCGAGCAGGCCGTGCCGGACCACGGCGTCGTCCGTGTAGCCGCTCATGAAGAGCACCTTGAGTCTCTGCCATTTTTCTTTCAGGCGCGCGACCATGTCCGGTCCGCTGGTGTTGGGCATCACGACGTCGGTCAGGACCAGGTCGATCGGCTCGGCGGCCGCCTCGGCCACCCGCAAGGCGTCCTTTCCATTCACGGCGGCATGAATCCGGTAGCCCTGGCGCTTCAGGATCATGCTCGAAAGCTCCCGCACGGCCTCCTCGTCTTCGACCAGCAGGATGGTTTCCGAACCGTGCGTGCCGGCCGGCTGCTCTTCGGGCTCCGGCCGGACCGCCACGCCTTCCTTGGCCACCGGAAAATAGAGTTTGAAGGTGCTGCCGGCGCCCGGCTCGCTGCACACGTCGATGCCCCCGCCGCTCTGCTGCACGACGCCGAAAACCATGGCCAGGCCGAGGCCCGTGCCCTTGCCGGCCTCTTTGGTGGTGAAGAACGGCTCGAAGATGCGGCTCAGAATCTCCGGCTTCATCCCGCAGCCGGTGTCGCCGATCGCCAGCATCACGTGCGGGCCGGCCTTGGCCTCCAGGTGCGAGCCCGAGGTCGCGTCCAGCGTCACGTTGGCGGTCTCGATGAGAATCTTTCCGCCCGTGGGCATCGCGTCGCGCGCGTTGACCACCAGGTTCATCAGAATCTGGTCGAGCTGGCTGGGATCGACCTTGACCTTTTCCAGGTTCGGGGCGAGCCGCGTGGCGTACTGGATGTCCTCGCCGATGAGGCGCTGCAGCATCTTGCTCGTCTCGGCGATCGCCTCGTTCATGTCGAGGAGGCGGGGCTGGAGCATCGTCTGGCGGCTGAAGCCGAGAAGCTGGCGGGTCAGCGCGGCGGCGCGCGCGCTGGCCTCGCGTATGGCGGTGATCTTGTCGCGCGCCCCGTCGTCGGGAAGGTCGGCGCGCAGGAGCAGATGGCTGTAGCCTGAAATGATGGTGAGCAGGTTGTTGAAGTCGTGCGCGACGCCGCCGGCCAGGCGGCCGATGGCATCCATCTTCTGCGACTGGCGCAACTGGTTTTCCAGGCGCTTGCGTTCGCTCACGTCGGTGCCGATGCTCAGGATTTCGGCCACCTTGCCCCGCGTGTCGTAGACGATCCGGTTGGTCCACGCGATCCAGACGCGCTCGCCGTTGCGGAGGATGTTCTCGTTCACGTTCTGCTCGAACGACTTCGGATTCGAGCAGATTTCCTCCATCAGGGACTTCAGGTCGCGCCCGTTGGACTCCGTGGGCGGCACGATCGTGTCCAGCACGTGGCGTCCTGCGATCTCCTCGGCCGCGTACCCGAAGAATTTCAGGCCGAACTCGTTCATGAACGTGATCACGCCCTGCGCGTTCCAGCGCAGGATGATGCTGTTCGCGTTCTCCACCAGTTCGCGGTACTTGCGTTCGCTTTCCTGGAGCCTGGATTCGAAACGCCGGCGGTACGAGATGTCGATGCCCACGCCCACCAGGCAGGGCTGGTTCTCGAAATCGACCCGGCGGCCGGTGAAAAAATAGGGGATCGCCTGGCCCGACTTGGTCACGAAGTCCGCTTCGACGGAAGACTCGCCCTTTTCGAAGACTTCCTCGATGCGCTCCTTCACGCGCTCGACGTCCTCTCCGCGAAAGAACTGCAACGGGTGCATCCCGGCCACTTCTTCCTTCGCGTAGCCGGAGACCGTCTCGAGGTTGCGGTTCCATCGCAGGAAACGCCCCTGACGGTCGTAGAAGTAGAGAATCCCGGGCATGCTCTCGATCATCGTGTTCGAGAACAAGCGCTCGTCGCGCAGCAGTCCTTCGTGATCGCTCTCGGCAGGCAGGCCATCTTCCATAGGCGCTTCGGCGCTCCTCAATACCGGGCATCCGTGCAGATAAATCGGAGGCCCATCTTACCGAGTCTCGCGGTCACCGCCAAGGTGCAACCCCAGCGCCGTACCGCGCGTGCTGCCCGTCTCCGGCCGTTCGCCAGGACCCGAATGCGCTTGTCTTGCGCTCAACCGCCGGGCGGTCGGGTGGGTTGAACATGTGCTTGAAGCGCTTGTTTCACTGTCGTTTCGCGTCCCGAACGCGCGCCCGCCGGACTGGCCGGACGTTTGCGCGGAAAGCGCTCCGCCTGGCCCATCGCACCCTATAAGGAGCCCGTTCGCCCATGATGCCGAAGAGAACCACGCCCACGGCCCCCGGATTCACGCTCATCGAACTGCTGGTCGTCATCGCGATCATCGCCATCCTCGCGGGGCTGATCCTGCCGGTGCTCGCGCGCGCGCGCGAATCGGCCCGCCGGACCTCCTGCGCGAGCAACCTCTCTCAGATCGGCAAGGGCAGCCTGATGTACAGCGACCTCTCCTCCAATCTCGGCCTGATGCCCAGCAGCGGCACGTCCGCATGCAAGTCGATGAACCTGCTCTTCGACGCCTACATCAAGGACCCGCGCTGCTTCTCCTGCCCCTCCACGCCGACCCTCGACAAGATTCTGGGCGCCACGCCCGTCGCGAACACGGCCAACGGCGGCACGCCCAACATGGACAAGACCTACACGAACTTCGGCTTCCAGCCCGGCCAGTTTCCCACCCGCGCGGTGGGCGGCCTGGCGGGCGACTACGGCACCGGCCCCGCGGCCGGCAATTCGACCAACCACGGGCGCACCGGCACCGCCGGAGTCGGACAGAACTTCCTGGTCGTGGGCGGCTCGGTCGAATTCCTGGACCGCAAGTCGCGCAAGGTGGGCGCAGGAGACGACGACATCTACGCCGCCGAGACCTCCCTCGGCGAAGACGACGCGGCGCTGAAGAACGACTGAAGGCTCGCGTCCAAGGTTGTGGCGCCGCGAGCGCCGGGGGCCGCCCGGCCGTCCCGGCGCTCGCGGCGGCAGTCCGCGCGGGCGCACGCCGTCCGCGCGATCCCCGCCGTTTTCAATCCACTAGAAACACGAAGCGTTCCGCGTCCCGCCGTAAGGCGGACGTGCGGAGCTTTACGCCATTCAGACGTGAGAAAAATTTGGTCGGGGTGACAGGATTCGAACCTGCGGCCTCTAC
>JAHCJK010000135.1 GCA_026184295.1 Planctomycetota bacterium | reverse complement strand
GGCCGCGTTTGTAAAACTGCCCTGCCAGGGCAGCACCGGCTGCTTGGAAGCCGTGCTTCCCTTGCAGGGAAGATCCTGATGCACCTGCATCCCAGGGTAGCGTGCTGCGCACGCAACCCTGGGCTTTCACCTGCTACCCCCTTCGGGGTAGGCACGGCGAAGGTGCTGCGATTTTCGATTTTGGATTTTGATTTTGGATTTCTAACTTCATGCGCAGGCGAGGGACTGCGGCTCCGCATCCCGCGGCACAACACTTCGCTTCGCTACGTGATGTGGCACCCCCGGAACGGCTCCAATCTACAAGCACCGGCATTCAACCGGTGGTGATGGGCGCCGGTGCTATTCAATCCCCAATCGCAAATCGAAAGTGGTGATGGGCATTGGGTGCCGTTCAATCCAAAATCGCCAATCCAAAATCGAAAATCGCCTTACCCCTTCCCCCTCGCCATCCGCTTGAGCAGACTCACTTGCCCCGCGTGATACAGGTCGTGGGCGGCGACGCCGAGGATCATTTCGCCGTAGGTCCATGCGCCTTTGGGGGTCTTCGCGTTCAGGCGCTTGGGCGAAAACGCGGCGACGGCGGCGCGGAGGTTCGCGTGTTCGTCGTCCAGGAGTTTCAGGTCGGCCTTGAGTTGCTGCGCGGTCACGGGATTTTTCGGGTCGGGCCAGTTGCAGGGGCTGCGCGGGAACTTTTCCGCATACGCGCCGGTGACGATGCGCCGCACGATGAACTTCCAATACGCCGCGTGCTGGATCAGCGCGTGGATGCTGTTGCGCTTCGGGGCCGGGCGGAAGACGGCCTCGCGGAGCGTCACGCCGCGCAGGGCGCCCTTCAGCACCGGGCCGTGCCACGACTTCGTATCGTAGGCACGGTCGAGGGCTTCCAGGAGCAAAGCGATGCGAAGGTCCATTGGGCATTCCCGATTTTCGATTTTGGATTGGGGATTTTTACTTCCACTACATGAGCATGCGCTCGCTTGTTGCTCCGCATCCCGCGGCACAACACTTCGCTTCGCTCCGTGATGTGGCACCCCCGGGACGGCTCTAATCTACAAGCACCTCTCCTGCCTCCTCCGGTGCGGACAGGCGAGACGCCTGTCCCACATACCTACACTCCACGGTACGCCTGTCCCACATACCCATACCCAGCGGGCACGCGCGTCCCACATCACAAACGGCGCGCGCTCGCGCGCCGCCGCCGTTCCCTGATCACTGATCCCTGACCTCTGATCCCTGCTTTTAATCCGTTCCCTGAATCCTAAATCCTGATTCCTGAATCCTAGCCCTTAAAGATTTCGGCGAAGAACGCCTTCATCGCGTCCCACGAACGCAGGTCGGCTTTCTCGTTGTAGGCGGCGCCCTTGCTGTTGTCGTTGCCGGCGCCGGGGTTGGTGAAGGCGTGGACGGCGTTGCCGTAGGCGACGAGCGACCAGTCGGCCTTGGCGTCGCGCATCTCCTTCTCGAACGCGAGCACCTGTTCGGACGGGACGTGCGGGTCGTCGGCGCCGTGCAGGACCAGCACCTTCGCCTTCAGTTTGCCGGCCTCGGCGGGCTTGGTCGTGGCAAGGCCGCCGTGAAAGCTCACGACGCCCGCCAGGTCGAGGCCCTCGCGGGCCATCTCGAGCACCGCGGTGCCGCCGAAGCAGTAGCCCATCGCAGCGAGTTTCTTCGGGTCCACCTTCTCGCTCTTGGCGAGCGTCTCGTAGCCGGCCTTGAGGCGCGCGATGTAAAGGTCGCGGTCCTTGCGGTACTTCCCGGCCTCGGCGCCGGCTTCCGCGCCGTTCTTGGGGCGGACGCCTTTGCCGTAGACGTCGGCGCAGAAGGCGACGTAGCCGAGTTCCGCGAGCATCTCCGCGCGGCGCTTGGTCTCGCCGCCGATGCCCATCCAATCGTGGATGATCACCACGCCGGGCAGCTTGCCTTTCGCGTCTTTGGGATACGCGAGGTAGCCTTCGAGGACGGTCTCGCCCTCCTTGTATTCCACCGCCTCGCCTGCGACTTCCGCGCGCAGAGGCATCGCCCATCCTCCTAAACACAGCGCCAGGAACAGCATTGCGTAGCCAGTTCGCATCGGGTTCTCCTTACAATTCGAGGCAGAGAGGCCGGTCACGGTACCGTGGATCGCTTTCGGAATACATGTAAAATAGCCCCTGTTTTCTTTCGCGACCGATGGTATCAAAGACGCATACACACCAGCGGAAGGCGGCGAAGGAGGATTCCCGTGGGAAAGGCCATCCTGTTTCTGATCCTGGTCGGCGCGCTGGTGATCGGCTTCGTCGTCTACCGCAGTTACACGCGCGCGACCGGCAAGGACCCGCTGGCCGCGTCCGCCTCCAACGAAAAGAAGACCACGCCCGCCAAGGAACAGAAGTCCGGGACCACCGCCGGCGATCTCTTTCAGCAGGCGAACGAGATGGCCAACGAGACGGTGAAGAAGGGCGCGGCCGAGGTCAAGGATGCGCTGCGCACCAAGCTGGGGCTCAGCGCCTCGCCCAGCCCCGTCGAACTGGCCCCGGGCAAGAGCATCGAAGTGAAAATTTCTCGCGGCACCAAGGACCTGCCGGACCTGAAGCTGACGCTCGAGCCGCCCAAGGATTCAGGCCTGAAGGCAAGCGGCGGGCACTTTGCGGAAGGGCAGAAAGAGACAACCGTGACCATCGAGGCCCCGGCGGGCGCGAAGGCGATGGACACGATGGTTAATTTGAAGTTCGACGACTACACGTTCCCGGTGCCGGTAAAAATCAAATAAAGCGCGGAGAGAAACCGGCGCGGGGGCCCTCTAAGCAGAGCCCCTTGCGCTTCGTTTTTCTGGGAGTATACCTCGGCCCTTCCTTGTACGGAGAAATGCCATGGTCCACGTCGTCGCGACTATTACGGTCAAAAAAGGCAAACGGAAGAAGTTCCTCAAGGAGTTCCACAAGGTCAAGCCGAAGGTCCTGAAGGAAAAGGGCTGCATCGAATACGGCCCCACCGTGGACGTCCTGAAGACGGGCATCGCGGCGCAGGGCAAGGTCCGCACGGATGTCGTGGTCATCGTCGAAAAGTGGAAGAACCTCAAGGCCCTCAAAGCCCACCTCGTCGCGCCCCATATGGCGCTCTACCGCGAAAAAGTGCGCAGCTTCGTGCACTCGGTCTCGCTCGCCGTTCTGGAACCGGCCTGACGCGTCTCCGGCGGCGCAAGCTATTCTGAAACATGAAGTTGAGGCTCGGGCATCTGCGCTTTTATGCGCTTGGGGATCGTGTTAGGTTTTTGTCTTCCGTTATTCAAAGGCTGGGCGATATGGGAGAGCGGTATGGCGGGATGGCCCCTTGGCGGCTGCCGGTGTGCGTGTATCGCCTTGCTCCTGCTGGCCGGCCTCGGCCGCGCCGAAGAAGCCCCCGCCAAGCCGCGCAAGCCTCGCGGCGACGAACTTCTCGTCTTTGAAAATCTTCCCCAGGTCGTCTCGGCCTCGCGCCAGAAGCAGCCCGCCAGCCGTTCCTCGGTTCCCGTCAGCGTCCTGACCGCCGAAGACATCCATTACAGCGGGCTCACCAGCATCCCGGAACTCCTCCAGTTCGTGCCCGGCGTGGACGTGCTGCCCGTGGACCGCATGCGCGCCGCGGTGGGCGTGCACGGGCTCCACGACGTCTTTTCCGACCGCACCCTGACCCTGATCAACGGGCGCGGGGCCGAAAGCCCCGTCTTCGGCGGGGCCGAGTGGTACCGCTATCCCCTCTTCATGGAGGACATCGAGCGCATCGAGGTCGTCCGCGGGCCCGGCGGCGCGGCCTGGGGCGCGAACGCCTTCAACGGCGTGATCAACGTCATCACCAAGCAGCCCGAGGATACCCTGGGCGTGCTCGCTTCTTCCACCGTCAACGAGTACGGCGACAGCGCCTCCCACGTGCGCTGGGGCGCCAGGAACGGCAAGTGGACCTGGCGGACCTCCTTCGGCTACGAAGAAGTCCAGTCGTCCGAGGACGCGATCCACCACGACCGCTTCCGCTCGAACGACTACCGCACGGCCGGGGCCTTTTCCGGCGTGGCGAACTACAAGGTCGCCGAGGGCACCAAGGTCGCCTTCGGCCTCGGGCACCAGCACCAGAAGAACGGATCCTTCGAGTTCGAGGGCCTGGAAATCCACGCCGACGGCAGCCAGGAGACCACCCGCGCCCACGTGCGCGCCGAACACAAGGTCAACGAGAAGCTTTCCGGGTACGTCCAGTGGTCGGGGAACTTCGAGAAGACCGACAACCCTTCGCTGCAGCGCTCCCTCACGTCGGTCAACGACCTGGAGGCCCAGGCGGAGATCAAGGTCGCCCCGCGGCACAAGCTGGCCGTGGGCGCGAGCGCGCGCTGGATGGCCATCGACACGCGCGTAAAGCGCGCCTCCGACATCCGCTTTCCCGGCACGCCGCTGGACGAGTACTTCGCCGGGGCCTTTGGGGTGTACAACTGGGAGATCGCCGACCGGCTGGCGCTCGAGGTCCAGGCGCGCGGCGACTGGTACAGCGAGACCCACGCCGACTGGTCCTCGCGCGTCGCGCTGATCTACGACCTCGACGAGGCCCGCCGCCACACGCTGCGTTTCGCGGGTTCGCGCGCCTACCGCACGCCGTTCGTGGGCCTGCGCCGGTACCAGGTACAGCGGCTGGAAGTCCCCGAGATTCCCGGGCTGATCCCGCCGGGGACGTTCCTGGTCAACAACCTCCCCAACCACGACCTCGACAACGAAGGCGTCTGCTCGCTGGAGTTCGGATACACCGCGCGTCCGGCCAAGGGCGTGACGGTCCGCTGGGACAACTACTACCAGCGCTACCACGACCTGATCGGGTTCGTGGCGACCGACAAGACGTTCCTTCCGGCCATCGGGTTCACGCAGTTCACCTACCAGTCGAAGAACACGGGCGGCGCGGTCGCCTACGGCAGCGAACTGGAGGTCGCGTACGCGAACAAGCTCGGGCGCGTCTCCGCCTGGGCCGCGTTCAACGCCTTCGAGAGCGAGTTCACGGCGCAGGAGGTCCGCGCGTTCCATCCGGCGCCGTTCAAGGCCGGGGCCAGCGGGCGTGCGTTCCTGCCGCACGAGGTGGTCCTGAACGCGAACTACCGTTACAGCAGCGTGACGGCGGGCGACTTCGCCCAGGACTTCGTCGGCGCGCAGGTCTTCCACCGGCTCGACTTCAGCGTCTCGCGGCGCTTCGGCAAACACGCGGAACTGACCATCGGCATCAACGATCTGCTCAACAAGACGCGCGATCCGGTGCAGGCGATGGGGGCCTTTACGGATCACGAGGCCGTGGGGCGTACGTTCTTCGGGCGGTTCCAGCTTAAGTTCTGATCTTCGGGCCAGCGGTGCAAACGGGGGAGGTTGAGCGATGAGCAAGCGGACCTTTGCCCACGCGGTTGCGATACTCCTTGGGACGTGCCTGTTCATCACTTGCGTGGCCGGCGTGCGGGCGGATGCGGCGGAGGAGCAGGTCTCCAAGCCGCGCAAGGGCGGGGACGAACTCCTCGTCTTCGAAGACCTGCCCAGCGTCGTCACGGCCTCGCGCAAGGCGCAGCCGATCCGCGCCAGTTCGATGGCCGTCAGCGTCGTCACCGCCGACGACATCCATTACGGCGGGCAGACGACGGTGCCCGAGGTCCTCCAGTTCGTCCCGGGCGTGGACGTGCTGGAGATCGACCGCAACCGCTACGCGGCGGGCGTGCGCGGCCTGCACGAATTCTTCAGCGACCGCACCCTGACGCTCATCGACGGCCGCAACGCCGAAAGCCCCATCTTCGGCGGCGCCGAATGGCTCCGCTATCCCCTCTTCATGGAGGACATCGAGCGCATCGAGGTCGTCCGCGGGCCCGGCGGCGCGGCCTGGGGGCCCAACGCGTTCAACGGCGTGATCAACGTCATCAAGAAGAAGCCCGAGGACGCGCTGGGCGTGCTCGTCTCGAGCACCGTGGACCTGCACGGCGACACCTACTCCCAGGCGCGCTGGGCCGCCAAGAAGGACCAGTGGAGCTGGCGGACCTCGGCGGGCTACGCGAACCGCCGCTCCAGCGACGACGTCCTGCGCCGCAACGATTTCGACTCGCGCGACTTCATGGACGGCGCTTCCTTCGACGGCGAGGCCCGCCGCAAGATCGGCAGGGACACCGAGGTCTCCTTCGGCGCCGGCTACAACTACCAGGACGAGGGCGGGTTCGAGTTCGTCAACCTGTACCTGAACAGCGACCTCACCTACCAGACCACGCGGGCCTTCGCGCGCGTCGATCACAAGCTCAGCGAGAAGATCTCCGGCTACGTGCAGTGGTCGGGCAACTACTCGAAGAACGACCTGCCCGCCGTGCAGAAGGGTTCCACCAACGAGAACATCGCCGAGGCCCAGGTCAACATCGAGGCCGCCAAGCGCCACAACCTGACCATCGGCGGCAACGTGCGCTGGATGGACCTCAAGACCGAGGTCCGCCGCGCCTCCGACACGCGCCTCTTCAGCGCTCCGCTCAACGAGACCGTCGCGGGCCTCTTCGGCATCTACCGCTTCGACGCCACCGACCGGCTCTCCTTCGAGGTCCAGGGGCGCGGCGACCGCTACTCGGGCACCCAGGACGACTGGTCCACCCGCGCGGCCGCGATCTTCTCCCTCGACGAGGCGCATCGCCACACCCTGCGCGTCTCGGGCGCCAAGGCCTTCCGGTCCCCGCTGGGCGGCCTGCGCGACACCTACCTCCAGCGCGGCGCGATCCCGGCCTTCTTCCCCTTCGTGCCGCCGGGGCTCTTCGCCATCACCATCCTCCCCAACCACAACCTCAAGAACGAGGAGACCTGGGCGCTCGAGGCCGGTTACACCGGGCAGCTTTCCAAGCACCTCAGCGTACGTTTCGACGCCTTTTACCAGCGCTACGAGGACCTGATCGGCTTCAAGGTCGTGAACACGGTCTCCAATCCCTTCCTGCCCGTCGATCTGATCACCCAGCAGCCCTTCAACGGCACCGGCGCCGACGCCTGGGGCGGCGAACTCGAATTCGCCTACAGCGACAAGCGGGGAAAGCTCTCCGCCTGGGCCGCCTACAACGACTTCGAACTCGACCACCCCGAAGACCCCATCCGCGCCTACCGCCCCGCGAAGGTCAAGTTCGGCTTCTCCGGGCGCGCCTTCCTCCCGCACGAAGTCGTCCTGAACCTGAACTTCCGCTACGCCGACGTCACCCGCGGCGACGCCAACAACAACTACAACGCCCAGGTGCTCAACCGCCTGGACTTCTCGGTCACGAAGCGCCTGTACGAGCACTACGAGTTCAGCCTGGGGGTGAACGATCTTTTGAATGCGTCGAAGGACCCCGTGAAAGGCCTGGGGAACTCGACCTTTCATGAAACGCCGGGGCGCACGATTTACCTGCGCTTCCAGATGAAGTTTTAGAGGCCCGAAAGACCTCGGTTACGTGGGATACTGCGTGAACTGCTACGTTTGGAGCCGCTTGATTTTATATTCCGCCCAGTCCATTGGACTGCTGGCCTCCGAGTTGCTCCGTCTTTTGACCAAGGGTGGACCCTATTCCGCGTATGGGTTTTGTCTGTTCGTCCTACTGGCAGGGAGTTGGTGCGGGAATGTTCGCGGGGAAGAGCAGAAAGAGGTTGTGATCGTGCTGAGCAGCGAGGCGAAGCCCTATAAAGACGCGCAGGGCACGCTCTTGGAGAAACTGGAGCGCCAGGGCTACAAGTGCACCTCCGTCCTCCAGCCCGACCTCTCGAACGAGAAGCTCAACCAGTACCTGCAAGCGAAGCCGTGGGCCTTTGTGGCGATCGGCTCGGATGCGGCGGTCACGTTGCACGAAAAGATTCCGGCCCGGCAGAAATTGCTGTACTGCCTGGTCACCGATCCCTCCGATCTGGGCCTGCTGAAGGGCCGCCCGGCGCAGGGCGTCACGGTGGACGTGCCTCTGCGGGAGCAGTTCGCGCTGATCGCCGAGGCCCTGCCCAAGGCGCACAGCGTCGGCATGTTGTATGATTCCTCGGGCGAAAAGGGCGCGCGCCTGATGCAGGCCGCCAAGAACGCCCTGCCCAACGGGTGGAGCCTGGACGCCGTGGACCTCTCCAAATTCGACTCGGTCGCCAAGGCCATCGACGAACTCCTGCGGCGCCGCGTGGACATCGTCTGGACCGCCCCGGACTCGGCCGTCTACAACCAGGCCTCCGTGCGCGTGCTCCTGCGCGAGGCGCTGCGCGAGAAGATTCCGGTCTTCGGGTACTCCAAGTCCTTCGTGAAGGCCGGCGCGCTGCTCGGCGTGGCGATCGAGCCCGAGAGCCAGGGCGCGCAGGCGGCCGCGATGCTGGAACGGCTCGAGAACCCGCAGGCCAAGCCCGCGCCGCTCGACCCCGAGAAAGCCCACGTGGAAGCGCCCCTCTTCGGAGTGGAAGTGAACGAGATGGCCGCGCAACAGCTCTCGATCAACCTGCCGGAAAGCGTGCTCAAAAAGTCCAAAGGGGAATAGGAGCCCGGGCCCATGGCGCAAGCGCGCCGAACCTTGAACCTGCGCTCGCGAGCGACCCTGCTGGCCTGCTTCGCGCTTGCGCTGGGTTTGAGCGTTCCCGCGGGCAGCAGCATTTACCTCTTCGGGCGCATGATCGAGAAGGACCAGCAGCACACCGCCGAGGCGATCGCCAAGAGCCTGGCGGGCGCGTCCGAACTCGCCGTGGCCGTGAAGGACATCGACGAGCTGAACCGCCTCGTCCACACCTTCGCCAACGACCGGAGCATCAAGTTCGTCGCCGTCTACGACGCCGCCGGCCAGTTGCTCGCCTCGACGCGCCAGGACGACGAGTCCTGGGCCGCCTTCCAGAGCGGCGAGCAGCGCGGACGGTACTTTCAGGCCGAACGCGACGTGATCCTGGCCCCGCGAGCCAACGAGTTCGAACCGCTCGGCGAGGACGCCCCCGGGCCCGCCGGGCTCAGCAAGAAAGTCGGCCGCGTCGTCGTGGGGCTCTCGGCCGAGGCCGGCGACACGGCCATGGCCCAGCAGATGCAACTGATGATCCTCGTCGCGCTGCTCAGCGCCACCGCCTGCGCCGCGCTGGTCTACTTCGCCGTGGCCAACTGGACCGGGCGCCTGAGCGACCTCGTCGGCGCCAGCGAACGCATCGCCAAGGGCGACCTCTCCCAGGCCGTCAAGCAGGACCGCGGCGACGAGATCGGCCAGCTCGCCGAGTCCTTCGACCAGATGCGCCAGTCCCTGGAGGCCCGCGACCGCACGCTCCGAAATTTCAACGAGACCCTGCAGGAACAGGTCCGCGCGCGCACGCACGAACTGGCCTGCCAGGCCCAGGAACTCGAATTCGCGCGCGACCGCGCCCTCGAGGCCAGCCGAGCCAAGAGCGAGTTCCTCGCCAACATGTCCCACGAGATTCGCACGCCCATGAACGGCCTGATCGGCATGTCCGAACTGCTGCTCGACACGCCCATGAGCGCCGAGCAGCGCGAGTTCGCGCGCACGATCCGCACCAGCGCCGACGCCCTGATGGTCGTCATCAACGACATCCTCGATTACTCCAAGATCGAGGCCGGCAAGATGCGCATGGAATCGATCCTGCTCAGCGCGCAGTCGGTCGTCGAGGACGCCGCCGAGATCATGTCCGTGCGCGCGCAGGCCAAGGGCCTGGAGATGATCGCCGAGTTCGAGCCCGGCACGCCGGCGTTCCTGGTCGGCGACCCGGGCCGCGTGCGCCAGGTGCTCCTGAACCTGCTCGGCAACGCGGTCAAGTTCACGCACCACGGCGAAGTGTACCTGCGCGCCTGCCTTTCCTCCGAGACCGAGAGCACCTCGACGCTGCGCTTCTCCGTCCGCGACACGGGCATCGGCATCCCGGAAAACGTGCAGCCGACCCTCTTCCAGCCTTTCACCCAGGCCGACGGCTCCACCACCCGGCGCTACGGCGGGACCGGCCTCGGCCTGGCCATCAGCAAGCAGTTGATCGAACTCATGGGCGGCGAGATCGGCTTCGAGAGCGTCCCCGAGCGCGGCAGCACCTTCTGGTTCGACGTCCCGTTCGCCAAGCCCAAGGAACCCTTCCAGATCGAGCCGCCCGACCTCTCCAACCTGCGCAAGAGCCGCGTGCTGGTCGTGGACGACAACCAGACGCAGCGCGAGATGCTCCAGCGCCTGCTCCAGTCCTGGGGCGTCTCGAACTCCGCGTCCAGCGACGCCGCCGGCGCCCTGGCCCTGCTGCGCCGCGGCCTCGACCAGCGCCCCTTCGAGATCGCCCTGATCGACCAGCAGATGCCCGAGATCGACGGCATCCAGCTCGCGCGCGCGATCCGCGGGGAACCGGCCTTGAAGTCCTGCGAACTGGGCCTGATGGTCCCGCGCACCGTCACCGTCTCCAAGGAACAGCTTCGCGACAACGGCATCCGCCTCTGCATCCCCAAGCCCATCCGCCCCGCGCAGGTCCTAGAAGGCCTGCAGATGCTCCTGCGCGGCAAGCCCGAACACACCTTCGCGCCCGGCGCCAACCGCACGCGCAACCTCGTGCCCATGGAATTCAACGAGACCCCCGCGCGGGAACGCCCCGAACGGATCCTGATGGTCGAAGACAACCTGGTGAACCAGACCGTCGCCGTCGGCATGCTCCAGCGCCTGGGCTTCCACCCCGAGATCGCCAACAACGGCAAGGAAGCGCTCGAACTCCTCGCCCGGCGCGCCTACGACCTGGTCCTGATGGACTGCCAGATGCCGCTGCTCAACGGTTACGACGCCACCCTCGAACTCCGCCGCCGCGAACCGCCCGGCAAGCACACCGTCGTCGTCGCCATGACCGCCCACGCGCTGGCCGGCGACCGCGAACGCTGCCTCGAGGCCGGCATGGACGATTACTTGGCGAAACCCATCGAACTCGATACCCTACGCGAAGTATTGGCGCGCTGGCTCCCCGAAGGCCCCACCTCGGAGTACGTCTCGATGCCCGATCCCGGCGGCAACGAAGCCTCGCTCGAGCCCGAGCGCCTGGAAGTCTACCGCCAGATGAAAAGCCCGGGCGGCGGCTTCCCCACCATGCTCGACAAGCTCATCCACATGTACGTCACCGAGACCCAGGCGCTGCTCGACGAGTTCCAGAAGTACATCGAGGCCGGCGACCTGCAGACCCTCGCCATGCGCGCCCACAACCTCAAGGGCAGCAGCGGCACGCTCGGCGCCAACCGCATGAAGAAGATCGCCGACGAGATCTGCGCCTCCGCGCGCAAGGGCGACGCCCAGATGCTTCCCGGCCTGATGAACTATCTGCGCCGCGAGTTCAACGAGGTCAGCGTGCGCATGCAGGCCCTGCGCTCCCCCAGCCCGGCCAAGCCGCGCGGCGCCGCGCACTGACCGTTCGCTGGCTTCGGCCCGCGCGCGGTTGGCAAAACGCGCCCCCTGCGCTATCGTCCCCGCCCATGGCCAAAAAGCCGGCGGTTCTCTTCTTCTGCAAGCACTGCGGCAACGAGTTCGCGCGCTGGGAAGGCAAATGCCCCTCCTGCGGCGAATGGGACGCGCTCGTCGAGGCGCCGCCCGAAAAGGCCGAACCCAAACGCGGCCTCAAAAGCGGCGCGGCCGGCTCCCTGCCGCGCCTCGTTCGCCCCGGCGCCAGTTCCGGCCCCCGCCCGCTCAAGGACTACGCGGGCGAACGCGTTCCGCGCCTGAGCCTGCCGATCGGCGAGTTCCACCGCACCCTCGGCGGCGGCGCCGTGGCCGGCGGCAGCGTGCTCATCGGCGGCGAACCCGGCATCGGCAAGTCCACCCTGCTCCTGCAGGTTCTCGGCGCGCTCTCGGCCGACCTGACCCAGTTTCCCGCGCTGGCCGGCAAGCCCCCACGGCCGCTCCTCTACGTCTCCGGCGAAGAAGCCCCGAGCCAGATCGCCGAACGCGGCCTGCGCCTCGGCCAGCTCCAGTCCAACGGAACCAAGTACGCCTTCGAGGCCGCGCACCTCAAGCTCGCCAGCGAGACCGACCTCGGCACGATCCTCGAGATGCTCGACGCCGAGCGCCCCAAGGTCTGCGTCGTGGACAGCGTCCAGACGCTCCGCGACGCCGGCATCGCCTCCGCGCCGGGCTCCGTCTCGCAGGTGCGCGAATGCGCCATGGCCCTCGTGGACGCCGCCCGCCGCACCGAGACCGCGCTCTTCCTGATCGGCCACGTGACCAAGGAAGGCGCGATCGCCGGCCCGCGCGTGCTCGAACACATCGTCGATACGGTGCTCAGCTTCGAAGGCGACACCCGCCTGGGCCTGCGCGTGCTGCGCGTCCTCAAGAACCGCTTCGGCGCCACCGACGAAGTGGGCCTCTTCGAGATGACCGGCGCGGGCCTGGCCGAAGTCTCCGATCCCTCCAGCGTGCTCCTCGACCGCGACGGAGCGAAGGACAAGGGCCCCGGCTCCGCCGTCGGCGCGCTTTGCGAAGGCTCGCGCGTCCTGCTCGTGGAACTCCAGGCGCTCACCGTGCCCGTCCCCGGCGGCGGCAGTCCTTCGCGGCGCGTCAGCGGCCTCGACACCAACCGCCTGGCCATGCTGCTGGCGGTGCTGGAGACCAAAGTCGGCGTGCCTTTCCGCGCGCTGGACGTCTTCGCCAGCGCCGCGGGCGGGTTCCGCATCGACGAACCCGCCGCCGACCTGCCCCTGGCGCTCGCCCTGGCCAGCGTGGCGACGGGCCGTCACCTGCGCGAAGGCCTGGTCGCCGCCGGCGAGGTGGGGCTGAACGGCGAACTGCGCCCCGTCACCCGGACCGAGGCGCGCATCGCCGAGGCTCAGCGCCTGGGATTCACCTCTATATTGCTGCCCAGCCGGACCCGGGGCGGCGGCCTGGCGAAGAAAAATGCACGAGTGCTCCAAGCCCCTACACTCAGAGAAGCACTGGCCATGGCCCTCCTGTGAACTGAAACACAAAGATATATAGTCAATGATGTTGCAGCGGTTGCACGCGCCGAAAAGCACCCCAAGCAAAACCTAAGCTATTGATTCATCAAGAGTTGTGCATAGCCAAGCAGGCAAAAACTTCTTGAAACGGCCGTCTTTTCCAAATAGCCTACCGCGCAGTCATCTCGAATTTTGCTAGTTCAACCGTAACCAAGGGGGTACGTGCATGCGTCTGTTCTGGGTGGTAGCCATCGCGCTCGCAGTGGTTGCAGGATCGGTCCGAGCCGAGAGTTCGGACGAGCGCATCAAGAAGCTCGAAGAGCTGGTCAAGGCGCAAGCCGCCCGGCTTGAAATGCTCGAAAAGAAGGAAGCGGCCGCGCAGGCGAAGGCGACCGACATCAAGCTCGACGCGACGATTCAGCGCGCCATCGACAAGGCCGTGGCCGCGAACGCCGGCACCGGCAGCAAGTACGGCGGCGGCTTCCTGGCCCCCGATGAACCCGACGTGAAGGGCCACCGCCTGTTCTTCACCGGCGAGTACACCTACACGAAGGTTCAGAAGGGCGACACGGCGTACGCCTACCGCAACGTTCCGGGCTCCCTCGACGTGCTGGGTGGCGGCCTCACCGGCCTCGCTTCGGGCGATGCCGAAAATACGGAACTCGATTGGGCGCACGGCTTCCGGGTCGGCATGGGCTACCGACTGCCGTACGACGGCTGGGACCTGTACGCGTCCTATCAGCACATGGACGCCAGCTCGGAGACCAGCACCAAGGAACCCGATCCTACGGCGCCCGGTTTCGGATTCCTCTACACACCTTACTTCTCCATCCCGTTCGCCTTCACGGCCAAGGCCAAGCAGGACTTCAACTACAACAAGGTGAACCTGGAAGTCGGCCGCCGCTTCAAGGTCTCCAAGACGCTCTCCATGCGCGTCTTCGGCGGCCCGAGCATCGTCTGGTTCGACGACACGGATCAGTTCCAGTACTGGGGCAGCTCGGGCTTCATTCCGATCCTGCCTCCGTTCGACGGCGTGACCCGTGGCGCCGAATTCAAGCGCGACACGAACGATTTCCTTTACGGCATTCGTTTTGGCGCCGAAGGCGATTTCAAGCTCGGCAAGGGCGTCAGCGTGTACGGCAAGGCGGCCGGCTCGCTCCTGACCGGCAAGCAGGAACATCGCACCTTCCGCGCCATGGACTCCGACATTCTTGATGTGGCCGACGGCACCTTCTCTGCCGCCGAAATCCTTCAGGATACGAAGTCCGAGTTCCACAATGTCGTGCCGGCCATCGAACTGGCCGCGGGGGTGAACTACGAACGCAAGATCAACGAGAACTTCCTGCTCAAGTTCAGCCTCGGCTACGAGTTCAGCAATTACTTCAACGTGATCGAACGCACCGACTCGCTCATCCTCCTGCGCGGCAACGCCCAGAAGAGCGACCTCGGCATGCACGGGTTCGTCTTCAAGGTCAAGCTCGACTTCTAAGCCGTACCGCAGCAGCATACAGGCCAGACGCGGCCCGCGAGCGAACCTCGCGGGCCGCGTTGTTTGTGGGCCGCCGATTGCTTCCCCGCCCCCGCCACCCAGCACCACCGATTGAACGCCGGTGCTTGTAGATTCGAGCCGTTCCGGGGGTGCCACATCACGAGCGAAGCGAAGTGTTGTGCCCGGCACACGGAGCAGCCACCTCCGCCTCCCACCACCACCGGTTGAACGCCGGTGCTTGTAGATTGGAGCCGTTCCGGGGGTGCCACATCACGAGCGAAGCGAAGTGTTGTGCCCGGCACGCGGAGCAGCCAGCTCGCAGATGCACCGTAGCACGAACAACTTCAAGCGTGTTACGCCGTACCGGCCCGCCCGCGTACGCGCCGTGAAAAAGTCTTGCATGCGGCGAATGGGAGGAATATACAAATCTAACGGAGATCGGCTGTTACGCGGGCGCTTGAGAGAGTGCTCCGCGCGGCCGGTGAGGGGCGCCGTGGGGGGCGCCCTTCTTTTCCTTATTCATCGGGGTGGACACGAGGGTGAACACTTGAGCACGCTTTAGCATTCTGCTCCGGCTACATCCGGCGTCCCCACCCGTTTTGCAGGGGGGAGCGATCGTGCAAAGCAAAGACATCCGCAATATCGCGCTCGTTGGGCACCACGGCACCGGCAAGACCACGCTCGCCGAAGCCCTGCTCTTCAAGGCCGGCGCCCTCAAGCAAAAGGGCTCCATCGCCGCTAAGAATACCGTCGCCGACCAGGACCCCGACGAAAAAGAGCGCGGCTGCTCGGTCGAAGCCTCGATCCTCCACTGCCTCCACCTCGACAAACGCATCAACCTGATCGACTGCCCGGGCATCGCAGACTACATCGGCAGCGTCGCCGGCGCGCTTTCGGCGGTAAACGTCGCCTTCGTCACCGTCAACGCCTCCGCGGGCGTGGAAGTCTCGACGCGCAAGCACTGGGGCATGTGCGAAGTCCGCGGCATCCCGCGCGTGATCGTCGTCACCAAGATGGACCACGAGCGCGCGAAGTTCGACGAGACCGTCGCGCAGCTGCGCGAAGCCTTCGGCACGTCGGTCGCGCCGGTCTTTCTGCCCGTCGGCTCGGGGGCCGCGTTCAAGGGCGTCGTGAACCTGCTCGGCGACCTCTCCTCCGCCCCGCCCGAGGCCGCGGGCAAGGCCAAGGACCTGGCCGGCAAGCTGCTCGAAGCGATCGTCGCCGCCGACGACAAGCTGATGGAACGCTACCTCAACGACGAGAAACTCTCGCCGCAGGAGATCGCCGGCTGCTTCGAAAAGGCGCTGCTTGCGCGCTCGCTCACGCCGGTGGTATGCGTCGCGGGCGAAAAAGACCTCGGCACGCAGGAACTGCTCGCCTTCATCGCCCAGAGCCTGCCCGGCGCGGACACGGTGACGCCCCGGCTGGTCAAGAAGACGAAGGGCAAGGAAGAGACGCGCGCGCTCGACACCGCCGACGGCGCGCCGTTTTACGCGCTCTGCTTCAAGAGCAAGCGCGACGCCTTTATCGGCAAGATCTCGTACCTGCGCGTCTTCTCCGGAACGCTTTCGTCCGGCACCTCCGCGCACATCAGTTCCACGGCCAAGGGCGAAAAGTTCGCGCACTTTCTGGACGTGCAGGGCAAGGACACGAAGGAGATCGCGCAGGTCCATTCGGGCGAGATCTTCGCCATCGCCAAGCACGAGCACCTCAACTGCGGCGACACGGTGACCGTCGAGGACGGCACCTGGGAGATTCAGAAACCGATCTTCCCCGTTCCTATGTCCGCGCTGGCCGTGCAGGCGAAGAATCGCAACGAGGACGCCAAGGTCAGCGAACAGCTCCGCCATCTGGCCGAAGGCGACCCGACCTTTAAAGTCGAAGTGGACCACGAGACCCACGAACTCGTCATTCACGGCATGGGCCAGCTGCATCTCGAACTGATGCTCCACCGCCTGAAGCGCCTGCATCTGGAGGTGGACACCCGTCCGCCCAAGATTCCGTACCGCTCGACGATCAACGGCGCGGCCGAGTCGCGGCACAAGCACAAGAAGCAGTCGGGCGGCTCGGGGCAGTTCGGCGAAGTGCAGATCGTGATCGAACCGAACCACGGCAAGGGCTACGAGTTCGTGGACGAGATCGTCGGCGGCGTGATCCCCCACAACCTGATCCCCAGCGTGGACAAAGGCATTCAAAAGAAGATGCACGAAGGCGTCTGGCCGGGCATCCTGGTGGTGGACGTGCGCGTGCGGCTGGTGGACGGGAAGTCGCACCCAGTGGACAGCAAGGACATCGCCTTCCAGATCGCGGGGCGCGAGGCCTTTAAAGAAGCGTTTCTCAAGGCCAAGCCGGCGCTGATCGAGCCGGTCGTGCATCTGGAGGTCGGGATTCCCTCGAAGTTCATGGGCGACATCACGGGCCATCTGAGCAGCCACCGCGGGAAGATTCAGGGCATGGACCAGATGGGCGACCTGCAGATCGTCAAGGCGCAGGTGCCGATGAGCGAACTGCTGAATTACAGCGCGGAACTGAAGGCCATGACCGGCGGCGAAGGCTTTTTCAGCATGGAGTTCAGCCACTACGATACGGTGCCAAGCAACGTCGCGCATCCGGTGATCGCCGCCGCGATGAGCAGGCAGGTAAAGGAAGAAGAATGATCCGAACGCTCGTACTGCTGGTGCTGGCGGGCGCGTGCGTGGCAGGTCCCAGGCTCCGCGCCGCCGACGAACCGCTCAAGCTCGGCAGCGTCTGGCTGCGCAGCTTCGACGAGGCCGCGAAGGCCGCGCAGAAGGAAGGCAAGCCGATCCTGCTGCTCTTTCAGGAAGCGCCCGCCTGCGTCGCCTGCGAAGGCGCCGGCAGCGA
>JAHCJK010000134.1 GCA_026184295.1 Planctomycetota bacterium | reverse complement strand
CTCGAAGAGCACGTCCAGAAAGACCCCGCCCCGGCAGATGCCCGCCAGCCGTTCGCCTTCCAGCACCATCAGCGTCCCGCCGGTCAGCATCACCAGAAAAATCGAAAAGAGCACCAGCGTCGCCGCCCGCGTGACGCTCTCGTACCCGATCTCCCGGCCGAACGCGTGGGCGTGCCGCCGCACCGTCAGGCGCGCCGCCACCACCTGAAAGAGCACGAAGGCCGTCGTCGTCTTCACGCCGCCCGCGCAGGACGCCGGGCTGCCGCCGACGAACATCAGCACCATCAGCACCAGCAGCGTGGGGCTGGAAAGCGCCGCGATGTCCACCGTGTTGAAGCCCGCCGTGCGCGCCGTGACCGACTGGAAGAAGCTGGGCATCACCGCCGTCAGGAACGGGCGCCCGGCGAAGATCCTGCCGTCCACTTCCAGCGCGAAGATCAGCGCCGCGCCGACGAAGATCAGCACCGCCGAGGTCGCCAGCACGATGCGGCTGTGCAGGCCCAGGCGGCGCTTTTCGCCCGTGCCGCGAAAGAGTTCCACCAGGTCGTAGACCACGAGGAAGCCCAGCCCGCCGAGGATGATCAGCAGCATCACGATCACGTTCACCCAGATGTCGAACGCGAAGCCCACCAGGCTGTCCCCCGCGTCGCCCGCCGCGGCCGAAAAGAGCGAGAATCCCGCGTTGCAGAACGCCGAAACCGAATGGAAGACCCCGTACCAGGCGCTCGTGGCCCAATCGTATTCCGTGAGCGCCTTGATGCGCCAGGTCAGCACCACGGCGCCGGCGAGTTCCGTCACGGCCGTGAAGTAGAAGATGCTCCGCAGCAGCCCGCGCAGGTTCACTTCGCCCGAACTGGAAAAGGTCTCGGCCAGCGCCACGCGGCTGAGCAGCGAGCCCTTGCCGCCGCCCAGGCCCAGCACCAGCCCCGTCGAGAGCGTGATGAAGCCCAGCCCGCCGAGCTGGATCAGGAGGAGCAGCACCACCTGCCCGAAGCCGCTCAGGCGCATCCCCACGTCGATGGTCGAAAGCCCCGTCACGCAGACCGCCGAGGTCGAAATGAAGAGCGCGTCCACGGCCGAGAGGCGCGCGGCTTCGTCCCGGGCGCTGACCGGCAGCCACAGCATCGCCGCGCCCGCCAGGATCAGGCCCATGAAGCTGAACAGCAGGCGCGAGGTCGGCGCCAGGTAGCGCAGCCACCGGGTAAATCGGTCCCATAACCGCGGCCCACGGTCGATCCTGGGCGGCGTGGTCGGAAACAGGCTCATGGCGCTCCATTCGAGGATGGCGCACCCGTTATAGCAGCGAATCGGGATTCCCTTCAACGAAGGTTTGAGGCGTTTCGGGAGGGGCCTGGAAGAGGTGCCGAAAGTCCGACTACGGCCGCGCCTGGTCCACCAGCCCGCCGAAGGTGCGCTTGCGGGTGGCGAAATCCAGCAGGGCCGCCTCGAGGTTCGCGCGGGAGAAGTCGGGCCAGAGCGTCTCGGTGAAATAGAGTTCCGCGTAGGCGCTCTGCCAGAGCAGGAAGTTCGAGAGGCGCCGTTCGCCCGCGGTGCGGATCACCAGGTCCACGGGCGGGAGTTCGCGCGTGTAGAGCCGCCCTTCGACGCGCGCGACGTCGATCTCGTCCGCGGAAATCTTCCCGCCGGCCACTTCGCCCGCCAGCGACTTGACCGCGTGGACGAGTTCTTCGCGGCCGCCGTAGTTCACCGCCAGGTTCAGGACCATGCGCGCGTCCGGAGCGTTCTCGGCCTCGGCGCGATCGATCAGGTCCGCCACGTCCGCCGACAGGCGCTCGCGATCGCCCAGCCCGCGCACCGCCACGCCCAGCCCGTGCAGCCGGGGCACCTCGGCTTCCAGGTAGTGCCGGAAGAGGTTCATCAACCCGCCCACTTCCTCGTCGGGGCGCTTCCAGTTCAGCGTGCTGAAGGCGTACAGCGTGAGCACGCGGATGCCGTGGTCGAGGCACCCGCCGACGGTCTCGCGGACCGATTCGACGCCTTTGACGTGCCCGGCCAGCCGCGGCAGGCCCTTCGCCGTCGCCCAGCGCCCGTTGCCGTCAAGGATCACCGCCAGATGCACCGGCTTGCGCGCCAGCACCCGCGCGGGCGCGGCCGCCACCGGCACGTCGGCCACCGGCACGCCGGTCTCGGCGACGCTGGAAAGCTTGAGGAGCGAAGCATGCAGCGGCGCCATGGTCAGCGGGTTCCTTCGTCGTGGTCGAGCGGCGCGCGGGCGGCGCGCAGCAGCGCGTCGAGCTGGTCGAGGTACGCCTTGAAGGCCTTCGCGCCGGGCGACGTGAGCGTCACCTGCGTGCTGCTCCCCCGCCCCGCCCCGGTCTTGGCCAGTCCGACCAAGTCCGCGCCTTCCAGCGTGCGCAGATGCGCCATCAGGTTCCCGTCGGTCAGGCCCAGGGCTTCGCGAAGATCGAGAAAGGATAGGACGCCTTCGGGCGCGGTGGAGAGCGCGGTGAGAATCAGCAGGCGCGTGCGTTCGTGGATCAGCGGATCGAGATCGACGTGTTCGGCCAGGCGTTCCTTCGCCTTCGACGGCTTCTCGCCGTGCAGGCCGGGGCCCAGCACCTGCCAGCCCGGCGCGGGGAGGCGGACTTTTTCGCGCGTGCCCTTCATCCGCGGAACCTTTTAAGGACGATCACGCCAAAGGCGAGATGCAGCCCGCCGAAACCCAGGCCCAGCCAGAGCGGCGCGAGCCCCGCCGGCGAGAACCATGCCGCCGCGCCCAGCGCCATGAACCCGAGTCCCATCCAGCGCAGGAAGTTCGAGGCGAAGTAGCTGACCACGTACATCCCGCAGCCGTACAGCGCCAGCCAGAGGCCCGGAAGCAGGTCGTAGGCGCCCGCGTGGATCAGCGCCGCGCTGCCCAGCACGCCGCAGACGCCCGGGCCCATCATCGAACCAAATGCCATGCACGCGATCGGCGTCCAGACCCGCTGCCCGCGCTGCCGCGCCTTGATCGAGGTAAACACCGCGAGGCCCACGGCCGCGATCGCGAAGACCCCCGACCAGACCGCCAGAAACGCGGGTCCGATCGTCGGATTCGCGCCCGGCCACGCGGAGATCAAGCCGCAGAATCCGCTGCCCAGCAGCGCCGCGGCGCCCGCGACGAAACCCGACATGGCCGAAAAGGTGGTGTATTTGGCGGTGCGGTCGATGACCGCGCGAATATCGGAGAGCGCGCGGAGGGCCTCGTCCTTGGCCATCGGCGGCGGGAGAAGGCGGTGGTGTCCGTCGTCGGAAAGTTCGTCCATGCGCGCCTCGTCACCGGAAGCAGCCATCGGCCTACTCCTTTATAAGGAGCGCAGCCGGCCCATCACGCGGACCTGACCTTCACTTTGCGCTACAAAGTATATCGCCCGTTTTCGAAAGCGTCAACACGGAAAAAAGAAGCACGCGAGAAAAACCCCGCCGGGGAACTGACGCGGCATGGGTGCCGAAGGCACAAGAGGCACCTCTTTGACTTCCGGCAACCAACAACTCGCAGTCTCTTTCAAGTACCTCCATAACAGAAGTGCCTCTTGTTCGCTTCGCTCACCCACACAATCAAAGATTGTGTGGGTTACCTGCGTCTCCTTGCTTTGCTGCGATTCCTGGGAGATTGCTCACCCTTCCCTCCCGCCGTCTCCGCGATGCGCGCGCGCACGTCTTCGGGCAGTTCGGGCCAGGCGCGGATCAGGGCGTACAGGCGCGGGTCGGCGGATTCGGCGGGCGGCGGTTCGAAGCGGTCGCGGCGGCAGAGGTCCCGCGCGCGGGCGGCGGCCAGGCTGTAGGCCGCGTGGCCTTCGTGCTGCGGGACGCAGCGCACGGCGCGGTCGTCGATGTACGCGTGCGCGATGGGCTTGCCCTGCCCGACGTACACGTCGTCGAAGGTGAATTTGTATTTCTCGAGCCAGTAGCGGACCTGATGCACCAGCCGCGGCGCGAGGTCGCTGGCCGGGCGCGTGGGTTCGCGGAGTTCGTCGCGGTGCGGTTCGACGGCGCAGCGCGTGGTGAAGACCACCACTTCGGCGAATTCGCTCAGCGCGCGCGTGAATTCCACCGCCCCCGGCAGCGGCGCGCCGGTGAAATCGATGCCCTTCCAGCCGTCGTAGGCGGCGAGCACCCCGTCGAGATCGACGCAGACGCGCGGGCGCCTGCGCGAGACCACCGTCTTCGGGCGCTGGCGGACGAGTTCTTCCACCAGCCCAGGCGTGACCGGCAGCAACGACGGTGACGCGAGGCGCGTTCCGAGGATGCGGTCCACGGCAGCCGCTCCGTCGAGCCACGGTTCGCCGGTCTCGGGCTCGCCGCTCCAGACTTTCGTCCAGTGATCGCGCGTGTGGTGCCGGCCCATCAGGCGCAGGCAGTTGCCGAAGTGGCCTTCCTCGAGGCAGACCTGCTTCGGGTAGGTCTCGGGCATCTTGGCGAGCCCCACCTTTTCGAAGTCGGAGATCAGCGTCTGCCCAAACGCAAAGAGGTTCGCGGTCGGCACGGGTTCGCTGAAGACAATCAACACGTGGTAGCCGCCGTCGCCGTTCGAATCCATCAAGAGCGGATCGAAGCCCAAGCCGGCCAGCCGGTCGTGCCAGCGCAGCGCGGCCGCGAAGTTGCCTTCGACGGTGGCGCTCTCCTTTTCGTGCCGGTCGATGTCCACCGCGAGCCACTTGCTGGTCTTGTCGGCGCTCGTCGAATGCAGGCTGACCAGGCTCCCGTCCATCCCGCAGAAGTGCCGCACCAGCATCGGCGGCGTGAGGAACTCCTTGCCGCGCGCCTTGGAAAACGGCGCGGTAAAAAAGATCATCCCGCGTCCGCCGTCCGACCGGCGGCGCTTCTGCGCGATGTAGCTGCCCCAGACATCGGTGCGGTTGACCATGTGGGCAAAGGCCCAGTCGGCGAGTTCCTTCGAACGCGCCGACCACTCCTGCCCCATGGTTTCGAAGTAGCTGCCCATGGGGAAACTGTAGTGCCGCGGCGCGCCGCCACCAAGGCCATTTGGACAAGCGAAGGCCCAAGGTCGAACCCAATTCTAGCTGGACAAGCCGCGCGCGTGGGCGGAAAGTGAAGGTTCTGGGGGCGGACGAAGGAGGACAGCGCCATGAAATTCTTCATCGACAGCGCGGACATCAAGGAAATCAAGGAAGCCGCGAAGCTCGGCATCCTGGACGGCGTGACGACCAACCCGTCGCTCGTCTCCAAGACCGGCCGCAAGTACCTCGACGTGGTCAAGGAAATCTGCGAGATCTGCCCCGGGCCGATCTCGGCGGAAGTCCTGCCCATCGACTACGACGGCATCATGCGCGAAGCCCACGCCTGGGCCAAGGTCGCGCCGAACATCGTCGTCAAGATCCCGCTCATCGAAGAAGGCCTGAAGGCCGTCGTCACCTGCGCGAAGGAAGGCATCAAGACCAACGTGACGCTCTGCTTCAGTTCCGTGCAGGCGCTGCTGGTCGCGAAAGCCGGCGGCACGTTCGTCAGCCCGTTCGTCGGGCGCCTGGACGACATCGGCCACGAAGGCATGCAGGGCATCCGCGAGATCAAGCAGATCTACAACAACTTCGGCTACAAGACCGAGATTCTCGTCGCGAGCACGCGCAGCCCGCTGCACATCCGCGACGCGGCCATGGCCGGCGCGGACATCGCGACGATCCCCTTCAAGGTCTTCCAGCAACTCGTCAAGCACCCGCTGACCGACAAGGGCTTGGCGCAGTTCCTGGAGGATGCGAAGAAAATCCCGAACGCGTAGCAATTCATTTTCACCGCGGAGACGCGGAGGGCGCGGAGAACGGCCACGAACTTGTTTCGCGCCAAGACGCAAAGACGCTAAGAACTAAAAAATCGAGAAAAACAGCCAAAACGGCCGGAGCCCCAGAAGGCGCCGGCCGTTTTGTTTTGGTTCTTGGTTCTTCTTTTTTGGTTCTTTGCGCCTTTGCGTCTTTGCGCGAAACAGTAGTTTGCCGTTCTCCGCGCCCTCCGCGTCTCCGCGGTGAAAAAAAATGGTCAGGCCACGACCGCCGCGAGCTTCGACATCATCGTCTTCTCGTCCACCGGCAGTTCGCGCGTGTGTTCGGCGTAGTAGTGGACGATGAAGGTGCGGCGGAAACGGTCCGTGGTCGTGTTCGGGTAGCTGCCGTGGATGATGAAGCCGCCGAAGAAGAGCACGTCGCCGGCCTTCATGTCCACGCCCACTTCCTTCAACCCCTCGGGAATCACCGATTCCCCGCTGGTGAACGACTTGCTCAGGTCCGCGGGCTTGACCGGCAGGATGCCGTGCTTGTGCGAGCCCGGCACCATGATCATCTGGCCGTTGGCGGCGTCGCAGTCGTCCAGCGCCAGCCACGCGGCGATGATCGGTTCCTTGCGGATGTACTGGTTGTCCTGGTGCAGGCCCTGCCCGCGCGCGCCGGGCGGCTTGAAGTAGAGCATCGTCTGGCAGAGCAGCACGTTGTCGCCCACGAGTTTGCTCGCGAGTTTGGTAAAGCGTTCGTCGGCCTGCCAGGACTTCGACTTCTCGTCCCAGTTGTGCATGTTGATCATGCGCGCGTACTTGTTGAGCGGATCGTTTTCGCCCTTCTTCTTGTCGCCGCCCATGTCACCGGGCTTGGGGCCTTCGGCGCGCAGGTCCATGAAGTGTTCGCGCATCGCCGCGACTTCGTCCGCGCTGAAGAGCCCGCGGCCGACGTAGAAGCCCTGTTCTTCGAAGATCTTGCGTTCTTCGCTCGAATTACGCATTGCGTTCGCTCTCCCCGGATGCACCATGAGACACGTTTCTTGCTGCACGTATGGAATCTACGCCACATATAACCCATTGCAAAATCATTAGTTGTATATAAGCTTGCTATAAAGTTAAGGATTCTTGCCATGAAGCCGCTTACCGGTTTGCCCAAAGGTACTTACTCCAAGTACGCCGCGCCCCGCCCCGAAGACCTCGCACGCCTGAGCATCACCTCCGTGGGCAGCTACCGCGTGGACCGGCGCGCGTACAAATGTTCGCGCCTGAACGGCCATCCCGCGCAGCACATGCTCTACGTCTTAAAAGGATCGGCGGACGGCGTGATCGCGGGAAAGCCGTCGCACTGCGAACCGGGCTCGCTCTGGTTCACCCGCAAGGACCGGCCGTACGAATATTGGCTCGCCCCGGACTGCGACGACTGGCAAGGCTATTGGATCGAATACGACGGGCCGTGGGCCGAGCACCTCTGGGCGATGACGGGCCTGAGCGACGTGGTCCACGTGCCCGGCTGCTTCGAAGCTCGCCCGGTGGTCGAAGAACTTCACCGCGCGGTCATGACCGGCTCCGCCGCCGGCACGCACGAGGCCACCGCGCTGCTCTGGCGTCTCTTCAGCGTCGCCGAAGCGAACCTGGCCGGCGTGCGCACGCGCAGCGACACCGTGCAGGCGGCCATCGATCGCGTGCAGCGCTTCGTCCGCGAGCGGCTCGAGGCGCCCGTCGGCCTGCCGGACATGGCGAAGGTCGCGGGGCTGAGCGCCTTCCACTTCGCGCGCGTCTTCCGGCAACGCACGGGATTTTCGCCCGCCGCCTACGTGCGCACGGTCCGCATGAGCAAAGCGCAGGAACTGCTGCGGCGCGGGGATTTGAACGTGAAGCAGGTCGGCCAGGCCGTCGGCTACCCGACCGTGCAGCACTTCTCCGCCGTCTTCAAACAGACCACGGGGTTATCCCCGCGCGCGTTCCTGCGGGCGCATCGCGCTTAATTTTTCACCGCGGAGGCGCGGAGCACGCGGAGAACGGCACGAACGCTTTTCACGCAAAGCCGCAGAGACGCGAAGAACAGCAGAGAAGAATGAATGGAACGATTAAGTCTAAGGCCTTGGCACTGGTATTTTAGGATTCTAAAGTGCTTTGGTTCGTGTGGTTCTTAGCGCCTTTGCGGCTTTGCGTGAGCATAATAGAACAGTGGCGCACCCTGCGTTTTGGTTCTTGGATCTTCTAATTGGGTTCTTGCCGTTGATGTACCGAGAGCGCCCACGCGGCGTTGCTGCGGAGCTTGGCGTTTTGTTCGGTCGCGAGCATCTCCTTCAGCGCGGCGACGGCGCGCGGGTCGGCGGGGTGTTCCAGGGCCTGGTTGCCGAGCATGTGCGCGGCGACCTGGCGGACGCGCAGGCTCGCGTCATCGCGCATCCGTTCGATCAGCAGGCCGACGACGTCGAGCGGCAGGGCGTCGCGCTTGCAGCGCTGGCAGCCGACCGAGTGCACCGCCAGGCGGCGCACGCCCGCGTCGGGATCGCGCAGGGCCTTCACCAGCGGTTCGGCGCAGCGGGCGTCGGCGTGATGATCGAGCAGCGCCGCGCAGTGCTTGCGCACGCGTTCGTCGGCATGCGAGAGCCCTTCGACGACGGCGTCCAGCGCGCCGGGCCCGGCCGCGTCGAGCGCGCGCACCGCGTCGGCCCAGGTCTCGTTCTTGGCGAGCGCTTCCACCAGCGCGCGATGATCGGCCACCGTCTGCATGCGTTTTCCTCCGCAACCGCTTCGAACCATACCTTGCGACCGGGGGAGGTTGTCAAACCGAATCGCGGGAAAAAGCATCAAATAAAAAGATCCAAGAACCAAATGGCGCCCCCCTTTGGCGCATGAGGTGTTTGGGTCTTGGTTCTTTGGTTCTTTTGGTTCTTTGGTTCTTGGTTCTTGGTTCTTTGGTTCTTGGTTCTTAAAAAAGTTGCGGCCGGTGCCCAGGGGAGTGGGACACCGGCCGCGGGTGCTACGGGAGTGTTTGTGCTAGGTCTTAGTCGGCCCCTCCTTCGGCCAGCTTGGTCATCGGCACGGCCGAAGCCACCTTGGCGCCGGTCGTGGGCAGCGAGACACCCGCGATGACGTCGCCGGCGTAGGCTTCGTTGCCGTGTTCGTGGATGTCCAGGCCTTCCATTTCCTCGGTCTCGCTGACGCGCAGGCCGATGGTGAACTTGAGGCCGTAGAACAGGATCAGCGAGAGCGGGAAGACCCAGATCGCCGCCATGCCGATACCCTTGAGCTGTCCCATCACCGTCGGGGTGCCGGGCAGCGCCATCTTGGTGACGTAGTCCTGGTTGGCGAAGATGCCGACCGAGAGCGTACCCCAGATGCCGTTCATCAGGTGGACCGGCACGGCGCTGACCGGGTCGTCGATCTTGACCACGTCCAGCGCGTAGATGCCGACGACCACCAGCACGCCGCCGATACCGCCGATGATCAGCGCGGAGACAGGGGTCACCACGGCGCAGGGCGCGGTGATGGCCACGAGGCCCGCCAGGACGCCGGAGAAGATCATGCCGAAGTCAGGCTTCTTGAACCAGACCCAGGCCGTGATCATCGCCGTGATCGCGCCGGCGCAGGCCGCGAGCGTGGTGGTGACCGCCACCCGGGCGAAGTGGCCGCCCTGCGCGACGAGCGTGGAACCCGGGTTGAAGCCGTACCAGCCCAGCCACAGGATGAAGACGCCGAGACAAACCATCGGCATCGAGTGGCCCGGGATGGGCTTGACCTTGCCGTCCTTGCCATACTTGCCGATGCGCGGCCCGAGCGCGATCGCGCCGGCCAGCGCGGCCCAGCCGCCGACCGAGTGCACGACCGTCGAACCGGCAAAGTCGTGGAAGTAGTGGTTCGCGAAGAGGAAGTTCGACGAACCCCACACCCAGCCGCCGTAGATCGGATAGATCAGGCCCGTGATCACGACCGTGTAGACCAAGTACGCGTGGAACTTGATGCGTTCGGCGACCGCGCCCGAGATGATCGTGGCGGCCGTCGCGCAGAAGACGCACTGGAAGAACCAGAAGCCCCAGCCCGAGTAGGTCGGCCCGAGCGTATTGCCGACGTCGCCCGCGTTGCCGTACAGGAAGTCGGACGTGCCGAACCACCCGTTGCTTGCGCCGAACATCAGCCCGTACCCCGTCAGGAAGAACAGGATCGCGCCGATGCAGAAGTCCATCAGGTTCTTCAGCAGGATGTTGCAGCAGTTCTTCGCGCGGCAGAGCCCCGCTTCGACAAAGGCGAAGCCGAGCTGCATGGCGAAGACCAGCATCGCGGCGATCACCAGCCACATCAGGTTGGTGTCGGCCCAAAGCGCGGCGATGTCGGACTGCATCGCGGGCGTCTTCGCCGGATCGGCGGCCTCCTCCGACTTCGCTTTCTCGGTCTTGGCGGCTTCGGTCTTCGCGGCTTCGGGAGCCGGAGACTTCGCGTCTTCGGCCAGCAGCGCGGACGGCATGGCCAGACAACACAGCAGCAGGAGCGATGAGCACCATCGCCATCGTATCAGTGCACCCATGGAAACCTCCATCGCCGGGAACCCAATGTCCAGATGACTGCGGCCCGGACCGCACGCCCTGGCGTCGTCTCTTGAATGGACCGCGCGCGCGTCCCAAGCGCCCGGTGAGCCATCCGCTTCTCCGATCGCCGCACCCCGCGCGCGATTCCGGAGAAACTTCGACTTCGAATTTTGACTTCAAAAACGATGTCGAATGCATGCGTTGAATTGCAAACCAACGGCCAACCTTGGCGGGAATATTACAAGTCTAGGTTTCGACTGACGAAATGCGGTCAACTCGAAGGATCGCGATCCGCCATCCCTGACCGAACTTGAACATGTCAAAGCTGGCTTTTAACCAAGGCCTTCAAAGCCTGTGCAAATTCGTATTTCTCATAAGTCTTTGTATAGTCGATATTTCGACACAATTATAGAGGTGCGCCTCATGGCGCAGTCGTCCATTTTGTTCAAGGTGTGCGATCAGCGGCTAGGACGGGCGAGGAGCGGCGGTACTTCCCATCGTCTTCTTCCGCATCCCGGTAAAGACCTTTCTCGCGGAATCGTTCCTTCGAAGAAGCACAACGCACACCGAAGGCCGCTTTATTTTCATTTTGATTTCTATGCATAAATTGCGCAGGATCTGCGTGGAAGGAACGCCCGGAAGCCGCCGGATCCGCGCGTTGCGCACGGACCCGGACGGCGCCGGACCTCGTCAGGCGGGACTCGGCTTCTTCACGGCCACCGGCATGGGCGCGGGCTCGGCGGTCATTTCGGCAACCCCCGCGTGGGATTCGCGAATCGTAAAATCCGGGTACGCGGGCGTGCCCATCTCGGGAACGTCCAGCCCCGCGATCTCGTCTTCCTCGCTCACGCGCAGCCCCCAGACCGCGTGGTAGACCTTGAAGAAGGCAAACTCGAGCCCGAAGACGAAGAGCGCATCCACGACGCCGTAGAAGAGCTGCGCCTTCATCTGCCCCATGTAGAACCAGGGCGTCTCCGGATCGAGCGCGCCGATCGGGAACATGCCCAGCACGCCGAACTTCCCGTGCACGTTGGGGACGCCGTTCAATCCCGCGCCGTAGGTGCCGCAGGCGAAGAGGCCCACCGCCAGGACGCCGAAGAGCCCGTTGACGCCGTGCACCGAGAACGCGCCGACCGGGTCGTCGATCTTGAGCGTGTTTTCGACGAAGACGACCGCCAGGACCACCAGCACGCCCGCGGTCACCCCGATGATCACCGAGGCCGTGGGCGAGACGAACGCGCAGGGCGCGGTGATCGCGACCAGGCCCGCGAGGATGCCGTTGCACATCATGCCCACGTCGGGCTTCTTCGCCTGGTGGACGTGCATCATGTAAAGCATGGAGCTGAAGCCGCCGAAGACGCCGGCGATCATCGTGTTCACCGCCGCGACCGAGAGGATGCCGTCGGTGGCCGCGAGCGTGCTGCCGGGGTTGAACCCGAACCAGCCGAAGAAGAGGATGATCGTGCCGATCACGGCCATGGGCACGTCGTGGCCGGGAATCGCGCGCGCGTTCCCCTTCTTGTCGAACTTGCCGATGCGCGGGCCGAGCACGATCGCGCCGGCCAGCGCGGTCCAGCCGCCGACCATGTGGATCACCCCCGAACCGGAGAAGTCGATCGCGCCCATCCCCCAGCCCCACTTGGCGCCGATCTGCGCAAGCCAGCCGCCGCCCCACACCCAGCAGCCGACGAGCGGGTACGTGACCATGGTGATGAAGAACGACATCCAGACGAAGGCGCTCCACTTGATGCGTTCGGCCATCGAGCCCGTCGGGATCGTCGCGGCCGTGTCCATGAACACCATCTGGAACATGTAGAATGCGAGCACCTGGCTGTCGAAGAAGCCGTGCATGAAGAAGCCCTTCGTGCCGCAGATGCCCCAGTCGCCGATCTTGAACATGCCGTCCTGCAGGTTCGCGCCGCCCAGCGTGCCCAGTGCGCCGAACCCGCCGAACATCAGCGCGAAGCCGCAGATGTAGTACCCGATGAACCCGATGACGAAGACCATCATGTTCATGCCCATGCAGTGGGCCGCGTTCTTCGCGCGCGTGAACCCGGTCTCGACCATCGCGAACCCGGCCTGCATGAAGAAGACCAGAAAGCCGGCGAGACAGGTCCAGAAAAGGTTCAGGCCGCCGCGCAGTTTGAGAATCTGCGCCTTCATCTCGTCCATCGTCGGTTCGCCGGGCTTCGCCGCGCCGGCCCATTCGGGACCGTAGTCCCCGCCCACCGTACCGCCGGTGGGATCCTGCGAGACGTGCGGGTCGGGCGCCGGGGCCGCGGACTTCGCTTCCTCGGTCTTGGCTTCCGTCTTGGCCGGTTCGGGGGCCGGCGTTCCAGACTTCGCGTCTTCCGCCCATGCCGCCGAAACGCGGCATAGACAGAAGAGCAACAGCATCGTTGCGCCCAGCCTTCGGGCCCATCGGCATGCGTTCATGGCTGCTCCTCTTCTCTAAGTCCTCTCACGATTCCGACCGCGCCGGGGACGGAGCGGGCGGGGACGTTCACGCGCACACGCTGCGCGAACGGGGGTACGGTAGGCCGGACGGGTAAGGCGGATCGGGCTAGAGCAGCAGCGGAGCCGCGCGGGCATGGCGCGCGCCGCGCGGGCGCTTAGCGGCACTGGGCGCGGGCGGGAGCAGGAGGATACGGATGTTCATGGTCAGTTGCCCCGCCGTACCAGCTTCGCCACGTTGGCCCAGGCGAAGCGGCTGTCGCGGCCGATGCTGCCGTCGAGTTCCGGAAGGCGGCGCAGGTAACGGACGCCCATGTAAGAGATGGTCACGCCCAGCACCCACAGCGGCACCTGGACGCCCAGCATGGGGATCGTCTCGCCCCACACGAACCCCAAGGCCACGCCGAAGAGCCCTACCAGGATGGTTGCAAGGCAACTGGCTCGGAGCACCCACAGAGCCTTCTGTTTCTGGGTCATGGCATTTACCTTTCGAAAGCGCGGGCCAATGGCGACCGTATGAATTGCAAACGAACGGCCATTCCGAGGCGCGAACTCACAAGTGCTCCAAGCATCAAAAAATGAACGTCGAAGACGAATTGACGACATTTCCTCGTGTGGAATTATGCGCAACATCGGGATGCATTTTGACCACTCACCGCGTGTATTGCTCAAATACAGTCTTCGCATAACTCCATATAATGACGAATGTTCAACACGACACCGGAAGTGTCGTGCAGCTTGTCGAGCACCCGACTGTCGGGATTCAATCAATCTTTTTTGTGTCGAATTGACAGTCGAAATAACGACTGGATCAAGCGCCGAATAATCGACGCTGTCCATGCCTGAACAGGCATTGACGCGCGCATTGTTTTAAGTGATTTTATCCCGATTTATGATACGAAATATTTAATCAAATAGTGGATTACAAAAGCGCTCGATCCCTCGAATAAAATCGCTCACTCCCCGCCCATGGTCGCGCCGGAGAACGGCTTGTCCTCGGGGATTTCCTTCGGCTCACCGCCTCGCGGCTGGCTGGGTACCGCGGGCTCGTTCGCGTTGCGGGGCTCGGCCTTTTCGGGCCCGGCGGCCACGCTTTTCGGGTCGGGCGAGCCCACCTTGGCGCCCGGCGGCAGCAGCCACGCGGCCTTTTCGTATTCGTTCTTTCCAAACTTGTCCCACCACGTCTGGGCCGCGGCGCCGTCGCGCACGGGCACGCCGGTGACGTTCTGGAGCGCTCCGAGGGCCTGCTTGCCGATGCCGGATTGCGTATCCCCCGTGGTGACGACTCGCACGAGCATCTCCACGCACTTCTTGGAACGCATCCGCGCCAGCGCCGCGATGGCGTTGCCGCGCACGCCGGGAATGCTGTCGCGTTCGGCCAGCTCGATCAGCTTCGGTTCCGCCCCGCGATAGAAGATCTTCACCGCCGCGGCCTGGTAGCAGACCTTGCAGCAGAGCTGGCGGACGTCGTCGCGCGGATCGGACAGGCCGTCGGTGAAGATCTTTTCGCACTCGGCCCAGGCGCGGATCATGACGCTGAGCGCCAGGAGCGACTTGAAGCGCAGGTCGCCGTTGTCGCTGGAAGCGAGCGCCTGGAGCGGCTTCACGCCCTCGTCGAGTTCCGCGCCGCCGACGGCGCCGATGGCCATGATGCGCATGTTCACGTCGGCCTTCTCGTCGCCGATCAGGGGCAGCAGCAGGCGCGCGGCGTTGGCGTCGCGAATCATCGAGAGCGAATACACGCAGTAGAAGCGCACCTGCTCGTTTTGGGTGGAGGCCAGGATATTGGCCAGGACCGGCACCGAGCGCCGGCCCATCTGGGCGAGCTTGACCGAGGCGTCGAGCGCCTCCTGCTTGCTCTTGGAGAACTGGCCCGCCAGCGAGACGACCACGTCGTCGATGCGCCGGTTGGAATTGAAGTCCTCTTCGCCGCCGCCGTGGTCGATGGCCTCGCCACGCGGGGCTTCGGCCGAGCGCGCCAGCGGCGCGGCCAGGCATGCGGCCAGGAAACAACTCGCGGCGAGCCGGCGGATTTCAAGTCGCATAAAGCGTGCGTCTCCGGTATTCTTTCCCCGTCATTCTTTTAGACGACGCGGAGCCGTTTGCCAGGCATACCTTTTCCGGCAAACCGTGGAAACCGCAAGAAATCGCCGGCGCGGGCCTTCTCAGCGCCGGATTTCGCGGTCGCGCGGCGGAAACCCAGTCCTTCGGCACCCTTGCAGCGGGCTTCGGCCAGGAGGCATCAGGCGCATGTCGGCTCCCGTGTCCGGTTGGCATCCCAGCGGCGACGAAATCCGGGCGGCGCGCGAGCGCATCAAGCCCTTCGTCACCGCCACGCCGCTCCTGCGCTGCGACTACCTCGACCGTCCCGGCCGCCGCGTCTTCCTCAAGCCGGAGAACATGCAGCGCACGGGCTCCTTTAAGGTGCGCGGCGCCTTCAACGCCATGGCCAGCCTGAGCCCCGACGAGAAGGCCAAGGGCCCGATCACGTATTCGTCGGGCAACCACGCGCAGGCGCTGGTGCTGGCCGCGCGCGAGATCGGATTTACCGAGCGCGGGCAGGCGTATCCGTGCACGGTCTTCATGCCCGAGGACGCCAACCCCGTAAAGGTCGAACGAACCAAGGCGCTGGGCGGCGAAGTGATCTTTGCCGGGCGCAGCACCGAGGACCGCAAAAAGGCCGCGCACGAACTGGCCGCGTCGAGCGGGCGGCCGGTGATTCCCAGCTACGACGACCCGCGCATCATCTGCGGGCAGGGGACGCTCGGCGTCGAGATCATGGATCAGTGGATGGGCATGCCTTCGCGCACGCGGCGCCTGGGACTGGTGGCGACGCCGCTCGGCGGCGGCGGCCTGCTGGGCGGCACCGCGGCGGCGCTGCGCGCGCGCGGCTTCGGCGGGCGCATGGTCGGCGTGGAACCCGAGGCCGGCAACGACACGCAGCAGTCGCTCGCATCGGGCACGCGCACCGAAATCCCCTTGCCGCAGACCATCTGCGACGGGCTGATGTCCGTGATCCCCGGCGAACTGACCTTCCCGATCCTGCAGAAGAGCAAGGTCGAGGTCGTCTCCATCGGCGACGCGCAGGTCAAATCGACCGCGTACTGGCTCCTGGACGTGATGAAGCTGCTCGTGGAACCCTCCGGCGCGGTGGCCGTCGCCGCGTGGATCAACGGCCTGATCGCCGAATCGCCCGAGCAGAGTTCCGACGAGATTCTCGACGTCGTGCTGGTGCTGAGCGGCGGGAACGCCGACCCGGCCGCCGTCGCGAGCTGGAAAGGCTGACCGTTCGCCCGGACCTGCCCGGGGCCGCAGCACCCATCCTGCCTGAAACTTCTCCGATGCGGCCGTAATTCCACTCTTGCGCGGGCCCGCGAAGGCGTCAAAGGTAGTAAGGTCCGTCCGGCTGCGACCCGAGGCGCCCTTGACCCACTGGAACCCCATCCTGCCCGGCAGCGCCATCGCCTTCGCGGCGGTGCTGCTGGCGCTCGTCGCGCTGCTGGCCGCGTGGCGCACCCGGCTTACGCTGCCCGTCTGGGCCAACCTGAGTTCCCTCGGACTGCGGCTGATCGCGCTCGCCTGCGCGACGGCGCTCGCGCTGCGCCCGGAAACCGTGCGCGTCGAGACGCTGGAACGAAAGCCTTCGCTGCTGCTGGTCGTGGACGATTCGCAAAGCCTGCGCCTGCGCGACGCGGAGCGTTCGCCGCCGCGCATGGAACAGGCCAAGGCCTTCCTGGCCGGGCTGCTGGCCGGCGCGCAGGAACGCGGCTGGGAGGTCAACGCCTTCGACGCGGGCGCGAAGCTTCAGGCGCGCCATCCCAAGGACGAGAGCCTGCGCGCGGCCGCGCCCGAGTCGCCCCTCGGCGAGATGCTCGCCGAGGCCGCGCAGCGCGCGCTGGCCTCCGCGAATCCCCCGCCCCCGGGCGCGGCGGTGCTGATCAGCGACGGCGTGGTGAACCGCGGCCGGCCGCTCGCGCAGGGCGCGGAAGAACTGGGACGCCGCCACGTCCCGCTCTTTACCGCCACGCTCGGAGAAGCCACGCCGCTCCCGCCCGACGCGGTGATCGACGAGATCACCGCGCGCCGCGACGACGGCGGCACGGGCGAGACCGCGCCCCCGCGCGCGGGCGAACGCATCGTCGTCGAAGCGCGCGCGTATTTTCAGGCCGCCGGACCCGACCTGACCGGGCCGCTGGCCGACACGCTCGCGCGGCTCCAGGTCGCCGCGCCCGCGGGCGGGCTCGACCCGGCCGAAGTGCCCGGCGCGGAGAAGCCGTCCGATGGCGCGTACGTCGAGACCGAGGCCCTGCGCCACCGCCTGCGCACCGCTCCGGGCTGGACCGCCGTGCGCATGCGCTTCCTCGCGCGCGCGCCGGGGCTCTACCGCATCCGCCTCGCGCTCGATCCGGTGAAGGGCGAGCGCGTACGCGCGAACAACATCGCGTATGCCTCCATCGAGGTGCTGCCGCCGGCGCGCAAGGTCCTCTTCGTCGCCTCGCGGCTCGGCCACGACTACCGGCGCTTGAAGACGCTCTTCGGCAACTGGGAAGGCCCCGAGGTGGAAGTGCTCCCGGATTTC
>JAHCJK010000133.1 GCA_026184295.1 Planctomycetota bacterium | reverse complement strand
TTCACTGCCCACTGCGATCCTACTTCTTCGCCTGCTTCTTCTTGTCGAACTGCGCGTCGAAGGCGATGGCGCTGGGCTTGAAGTCGATGCTCTTCACGAACGCGCAGGCTTCCTTCGCGCCGTGCTCGCGGTCCATCTTGCCGTCCTCCCATTCGACGCTCAGCGGCCCGGCGTAGCCGATGTCGTTCAGCGCGCGGATGATTTCCTCGAAGTCCACGCTGCCGCGGCCGAGGCTGCGGAAGTCCCACGTGCGGCGCGGGTCGCCGAAGTTGACGTGCCCGCCGAAGACGCCCGCTTCCGTCGGCGTCTTGCTCATGTACGCGTCCTTCATGTGGACGTGGTAGATGCGTTCGCCGAACTTGCGGATGAACTTCACGTAATCGACGTTCTGGTACACGAGGTGGCTCGGGTCGAAATTGAACCCGAAGCGCTTGTGCCCGCCGACGGCCTCGATGGCCCGTTCGGCGCTGGCCACGTCGAACGCGATCTCCGTCGGGTGCACTTCCAGCGCGAAGTTGATGCCGTTCTTCTCGAAGACGTCCAGGATCGGCTTCCAGCGCCTGGCGAAGTCGGCGTAGCCGCCTTCGATCTGCGCGGGCGAGACCGGCGGGAAGCTGTAGAGCAGGTGCCAGATGCTCGACCCGGTGAAGCCGTTGACGACCTTGACGCCGATGTTCTTGGCGGCCTGGGCGGTCAGCTTCATCTCTTCGGCGGCGCGCTTGCGGACGCCTTCGGGGTCGCCGTCGCCCCAGATGCGTTCGTTGAGGATCGACTTATGGCGTTCGTCGATCAGGTCGCAGACGGCCTGGCCGGCGAGGTGGTTCGAGATCGCGAAGACCTTGAGGCCGTATTCCGCGGGGATTTCGGCGCGGGACTTGGCGTACTTCGTGTCCTTCGCGGCCTTCTCGACATCGACGTGGTCGCCCCAGCAGGCGAGTTCGATGCCGTCGTAGCCGAAGGACTTGGCCTTCTCGCACATCGTTTCGAGTTTCAGGTCGGCCCATTGGCCCGTGAACAGCGTGACCGGTCGTGCCATGACGCACTCCTCCTTACCAGAAGCTCCCGTTGATCAGACCCCGGCGTCCCCCGCCGTGGCTCGTGTGTTCGTGGAAAACGGCCTCAGGTTACGGGAACGGGTTTGCGCGTCAACGGCAGCCGCGGGAATCGAAAGGGGCTTCCACACGGCAGGGGGCTGCAAACGAAAGCGGTCCACGAATCATCACGAATCGGCACGAATCGAACGGCAGAACAACAGAACGGCAGCACGGCTTTGTCCACGAAGGGCACGAAGGCGCACGAAGAACGGAAACATATGCATGGATCATAAATAGAAAGGAGCAGCGCGAGCGATGGGTGGCCTGGACGTCACCACGTCCAGGCCGCGAAGCGGTTAGAAGCAGCCCACTGCGCGGACGAGGGAGTGTTGGTTACCGGGAACGCAATGCTTCGCTCTTTAGAGGAGCCCCCAGCCATAGATATTTTCCGGCCTTTGCGAAATCGGAGTGGCTTTTGTGTATACGCCCTCTCGCACTTCAATTCTCGCCCACAGATCTTCCTTACAAATAGGACAATAATCCAATCCATATGCCCAAAAGCTCTTTCCATTCAGATTCGTCGCGGGACCCACGGGGCATTTGTTCGTGTTTTCATTCATCATGTAAACCGCATCACCCACTCTAAATTGCTGCCAATTCAGGCGACCAATTTCCGCTTGGTATTTCACATCCGATAACGTTCCGCACTTTTCGCAACGTACGCGCGAACAGAATTCATTGTAATGGCCCATAGACACCTCATTGCGCACAGGAGAAGGTAACGCAACGGACGCGACCAATATTCAACCACAATCTGGTGCCTGTTCACCAGGCATGGTCCGGCAGCGCAGCCGGGGACTCTGCCCCCCTGACCCCACTCCCTTCGCAGGAGAAGGGGACGCGCGCGGTTCGTATTCGTGCCAATTCGTGAAGATTCGTGGACGGCGTGAGCCGTTACGTCTTCGGGAACTTGCGGCGGTTGGGCGTCTTCTTCAGCGGGAGCTTGACGGCCTTGCCGGCGAGGGCGCTGTCGTAGACGCCGAGGATCACTTCGACGGCCTTGCGGGCTTCGGCGCCGTCGACCATCACCTTTTCGCCGCCTTTGATGCAGCGGACGAAGTTCTCGAACTGGCGCTGGTGGCCGACGAAGCTGATCGCGCGCGGGTCGCTTGCCCCGCCCTTCCCCGCCGGTTCCGGCTTGGGACCGAACTCGTCGCGGATCTTCGCGTCCTCGGGCTTCTCATCGGCGAACTGCCACTGCACCAGCATCCCGCCGCGCAGCCACGCGCTGCCCTTGTCGCCGCAGATGTGCAGTTCGACGGCGTTGCCGGGCCACATCGCGGTGGAACCGACGATCACGCCGATCGCGCCGCTCTTGTATTTCACCGCGGCCACGGCCGCGTCCTCGACTTCGATGCGCTTGTGGATCATGCAGCCGGCGTACGAACTGATTTCCTTGATCGGCCCGGCGAGCCACTGGAGCAGGTCGATGGTGTGGATCGACTGGTTCATCAGCGCGCCGCCGCCGTCGAGCTTCCAGGTGCCGCGCCACGCGCCGGAATCGTAGTATTCCTGCGTGCGGTGCCAGGGGATGATCGCATTGCAGACGGTCATGCGCCCGAAGCGCTTCTTGTCCATCGCGGCCTTGATCGCGTTCACCGCGCCGCCGGTGCGCGAGGGGAAAATCCCGCCGAGCTTGACCTTGTTCTTCTTGCAGGCCTGGATGATCGCGTCGCAGCGTTCGAGCGTCACTTCGAGGGGCTTTTCGCAGATGACGTGCTTCTTCGCCTTCGCGGCGGCCACGGACGGTTCGCAGTGCGCGCCGGAGGGCGTCGCGATGGCGACGGCGTCGAGGCCCGGGTGCGCGAGGAAGGCGTCGTAGTCGCCGGTGTAGACCTTGACGCCGAAGTCCGTCGCGAACTTGTCGGCCTTCGGGCCGCCGCCGCGCGAGAACGCGCAGGCCAGGTGCCCGCCGTCCATCGCCTGGATGGCCTTGGCGTGGAATTCCGCGATCATGCCCAAGCCGACGATGCCGAAGCCCACTCCGCCCGAAGCCGCCATGCGCGATCCTCCGTTGCTTTCGATTCGAAAGGTTCCGCCCATTCTGCCGCGGGCTTTGCCTAGCGCAAGTGCGTTACGAAACGAAAGCATGCGCGAGGTCGCTTGGCCGCCGGGAGCCTCCCCCCACCCAAACCCTCCCCCGCAAGGGGGGAGGGCATTCGCGCAAGGCATGTGCGGCGGATTTATTGGGTGGCCGAAGCGTCGCATGCTGCGCGGCTGGTTGTCCTTGGCACCTAACGTTCGAACCGCCCTTATGAGCGCCGTAGCACGTGTGATCTTGTGGGCATGCGAATGGAATCCGAAATCCGCCATCTATATTTCAAGGAAGGCCTGAGCGGGAAGAAACTCGCGGTCCGAATGTCCGTGCGCTCGGCTTTTGCAGGAACCGTGGTAATATAAGGGGGCTATGCACCTGATTGGCTCCTCCACCCTGCGCATCGGCGCGTGGATCGACGATCTGCGGATCTCGGTGCGCGAGGCCATCAAGCGTTCGGGCGGGATCGGCTGCGAAGTGATCGGGCTCGACGGGCTGGGCAAGGAGATTCATCCGCGCGCGCTGACGACTTCGGGGCGGCGCGAACTGCTGCACCTGATCCGGTCGAGCGGCACGCTGCCGGCGGCGCTGCGCGCGGACGTGGCCGGCCGGCGGCTTACCGATCCCAAATCGCTGGATTCGAATCTTACGGTCCTGCGCGAGGCCTTTGAACTCGCGAAGGACCTGGGCATCCGCCAGGTGGTCGTGCCGATCGGGTTTGTGCCGCCCGCGCCGCCGCCGGAGGCGAGCGCCGAGGCCGCGCCGGCCGGCGCTTCGCCGGTGATGTCCACGCGCATCTGGGGCTCGGAGGCCTCGGTGCGCTCGACGGGCTTCTTCCAGCCCGCGGCGGGCACGCCGCCCAAGGGCATGGCCTCGGTCTCGCCCGCGGCGATGGGCCGGCCCGCGAGCGATTCGGAGAACGCGCGGACGCGGGCCACGCTGGCCGAGGGCGTGCGCGCGCTGGTCGCGTTCGGTTCGCAACTGGGCATCCGGCCCGCGGTGCCGGGCGGTTCGGAGCCGCCGCGCGACCTGACGGCCTTCCTGAACGAGGTCGATCCGAGCGGGATGATCGACCTGGATTTCGTCGCGGGCGCGTACGTCTCGAAGGGCCACGCGGCCCTGGAGACGCTGACGCTGCTCGGGAACCGCGTGGGTCTGGCGACGCTGGCGGATTTCTACCGCGGCGGCAGCGAGACGGCCTTCGGGGCCGGCGACGTGCCCTTCGGCGAACTGCTCGTCTTCTGTTCGGCGCTGCCGCGCGCGGAAGGCCTGCCGCTGCTGGCTTCGTGCACGCGCGAATGCGACCGCGCGCAGGCCCTCGGCGAAGCGGTCCAGAAACTCAAGAAGATGCGCCAGCGCCCGCTGGTGTAACCGCGCCCGCGCGGAGAAGGAGCCCGGCATGATGCTTGCGCGCGGCCTGCTGGGTCTGGTGTTCTGCGCAAGCGTGCTGGCCGCCGAGGAACCCGCGGCCGCCAACGCCCCCGCCCCCGACGACGCGAACCTGCGCCCCGACGAAGTGCTGGTGCTCGCGAACAAAGCTTCCAAGGACTCCGTCGCGGTCGCGAAGTACTACCTGAGCAAACGCGGCATCCCCGAGACGAACTACCTCGAACTCGATTTTCCCGGCTACCAGCACCCGAACGCGATCTCGTTCGAAGACTTTCAGTCCAAGGCCGTCGCGCCGCTGAAAAAGCATCTCGAAGAGAAGCAGTTGAAGGACAAGGTCCTCTGCTTTGTCTCGGCCTACGACGTCCCGTACGTCGTCGCGGGCGCGAAGATTTCCAAGGAAGAACAGGAGGCGCTGGCGAAGCGCATCCCCGAATCGCAGCGCGGGCAGGCGGGCATGATCCTGACCACGAAGTCCGCGTTCGACTCGGAACTCGCCTGGCTTTACCGCAACGAGATCGACGCGCTGCCGCTCGACGACCTGAAGCGCCGGCAGGCGTACTGCTACCTTACGCCCAACGTGTACGCGGGGCAGCAGATGAAGTTCCGCCAGTTCCGCAAGGAAGCCGCTCAGCATCCGCGCCTGAAGAACCTCGGTACGCAGTACATGACCGCGCGGCTGGACGGCCCGACGCCGGAGATCGCGAAGCGCCTCGTGGACCTGGCGCTGCAGGCCGAGAAGGACGGCCCCGACGGCAAGGGCTACTTCGATTCGAAGGGCCCGACCTTCGGGAAGCGCAAGCTCGGGTATTCGATGGGCGAATTCTGGGCGCGGCGCGCGTGGATCGAGACCCACAACGCCGGCTTCGCGACCGTTAAAGAAGAGACCGGGAAACTCTTCGGCCCCGGCGAATGCCCCGAGACGCTGATGTACTGGGGCTGGTACGCGCTCACGAATTACCAGCAGTCGTTCACGCCGGCGTTCAAGCCCGGCGCGGTCGCGGTGCACACGGCCAGCTTCGAAGCCACCAACCTGCGCGCGGTGAGCGAAAAAGGCGGCCAGTGGGTGCCGGGGTTCCTGACGCAGGGCGTCACGGCCTGCGCGGGCTCGGTGGCGGAACCGTTCCTCGCCGCGTTCCCGCACGCGGAACTCTTCTTCCCGCGCCTGTACCAGGGCTGGACGCTGAGCGAAGCGTACTGGAACGCGCAGACGCAGGTGAGCTGGATGATGGTGCTGATCGGCGACCCGCTCTACACGCCCTTCGGCGGCGCGCACGCGCGCAAGACGTACGTGCAGGGCCTGATCCAGTTCTCGAATCCCGGGATGGCCGCGCCGGTTATTCAGCCGATGAAGAATGAGAAAGTGGGCCTGGTGATTCAGCTCCGCGCGCCGTCCGCGCTCTTCCAGCATCCCGATCAGTACAAGCTGATCGACCCCGGCACGAACCGCGCGACCGCGAAGCTGCTCGACCTGGACATGGCGAAGTTCGAGGCGCGCGACGGCGGGAAGCTGCTGGTGATCTCCGGCGCGTCCCTCCAGACCGGCGACCTGCCCGACCCGAACCCGCAGTCGGAAGACGGCGAAGAACTGGAGCTGCACATCGACCTGGGCTCGGACGGCGGCCGGAAGATCGTGAGCCAGCAGTTCTTCGCGCTGCCGGGGGCGAAGAAGCCTTAAGGCTTCGCGAGATCGACGGGCTCCAACTTGTTCACGCTCAGGCGGCCGTCGTACATCAGCGTGCCCGTCACGGTCACGTGCGCCTTCTTCTCGACCTCGGCGGCGATGCGGTCCAGGTGGCCGGGGTTGTCGTTGTGCTTCTGCGCGCAAAGCTTGTACACGAGCGGTTCGGCGCCGGGCCGCGCGGCCTCTTCCGTCAGATACGCGACCACGAAGTTCGGTTCGCCCCCGGCCTTGGGCGAAAGCACGCCGGTGACGGCGATCGCCTCGCCGACGATGCGTTCGCGGCCCAGGTCGGGATTGGGCTCGGCGGCGTCCTTGCTCACGTCGAGGCAGACCAGGTCGCCCGAGAAGAAGCGGCAGTACAGGCGCCCGTTGGCGAGCACCGGGGTGGCGAAACTTGCGCGGGAAAAGCAGTTCGTGGGATCGCCCTTGGGCGCGCTCACGCGCGCGTTGGCGAGTTCGACGAAGCCGGTCGGCGTGGCCTCGATGACGCGCACTTCGCCGTACTGCCCTTGCAGGATCAGTTTTCCGTCGCAGACGATCGGCGTGCCGGATATGCCCGGGCGCGACCACTTGAGCGTCAGCGTGCGCAGGTCGAAGCACTGCAGGCTGCTGCTGGAGAGATCGGGGTTGTCGCCGAACATCCCCGAGCGGTCGCCGGAGGAGACGCGGACGACGTACAGGTGGTCGCCCCAGCGCACGGGGTTGGCCATGTCGCCGGCGCCCGCGTAGCCGTACTTCTCGCCCTTGCGAATCTCGCCGCTGTCGGGCGCGGCCGATTCGGCGTCGAACTTGAACCACGCGCCGCCGCTGGTGGAGAGAAAGAGCACGCGCCCGCCGTCGAGGATCGGGTCCATGTAGGTCAGGCCCGCCGCCGACTGTTTCCACGCGACCTTGCCGCTGGCCGGATCGAGAAAGACGAAGCCGCTGCCCAGGGCCAGCAGCACGCCCTGCCTGCCGCCGGCCTCGCAGAGCTTCGGCGAGGCATGGCTGGCGCTCATCGCTTCCTTGTTCTGCCAGGCCAGCGCGCCGGTCTTGCGGTCGAGCGCCAGGCCCTGCGCGAGGATCAGGTTCTCGCCCGCCAGCAGCGGCGAGTTGGCGATGCCGTGAAAGCCGCCGCGCGAAGTCTTGTAGGTCTTGACGATGTTCACCTGCCAGACCTGCGCGCCGGTGTTCGCGTCCAGCGCGGTCACGTGGCCTTCGGCGGTGACGACGTACACGCGTTCGCCGTCGGTGCAGGGCGAAGACGTCACGAACTCGTCGGGGCCCAAGCCCACGCGGGTCTTCCAGAGTTCCTTGCCGGTGACGGCGTCGATGCCGCGGACGTAATCCCCGCTGTTCTCGGCCCTGCCGTGCCATTCGCGGCCGAAGGCGAAGAGTTTGTCCTTCCAGAGGATGGGACTCGCGTAGCCGTTGCCGACGTTCAGCGACCAGAGCTTTACCGGGCCGCCCTTCGGCCACTTCCAGCTCCACGCCTGCTTGGGCGCCACGCCGTCGCGCGTCGGCCCGCGCCACTGCGCCCACTCGCCGTAGGCGGGCGCTTCCGGAGCGGCCGGGACGCCCGCGACCGCCGCGCCGGGCTCGGCCGCGAAGGCCCGGTAGACCGTCACGCCCGCGCCGGAACTCACCGCGACCATCGCCAGCACCAGCGCCACGGTCTTTACCTTCTGGATGAAAAGCATCTTGAGGGCTCCTTGCGTAAGCTGGTCCACCTGCGAGGAAACTCCGGCCGCGGCGGCGGCCGTCTGGCCCATGTGTATCAGGTGCGCCGTCTTGGCCGTCGAAGCGACGAACGCCGCCGGCAGGACGGCCGTCGCGAGGCCGTCGGGCGTCAGGCGCTCCAGCGCCTCGGCGGAACAGGCGAAGCCCTGCTGGAGCAGGCGTTCGCGCAGGAGCTGGCGGCCGCGGCTGAGGCGCAGCTTGAAGGCGTTGGCCGAACAGCGCAGGTGCGCGGCGGCTTCGGCGACGCTGCGCCCTTGAAGGTGGTGCAGCACCACGGCGGAACGAAACTTTTCAGGCACGGCGTTCAGCGCCGCGTCGAGCTTTTCGCGGAGGCCCGCGGCTTCGGGGGCCGGATCGGGGTCATGGGCCGCGGCTTTCATGGCGGTGGCCTCTCTTTCGTGTCGCTGGCGGATGCGGTTGGCGTCGCGCGCGCGCAAGGCCACGTGCCAGGCGGTGCGGTACAGCCAGCCCGGCAGCGCGCCGTTCTGCGACAGGGAGCGTTCGCGGGCCTTGTGCGCCAGCGTCAGGAAGACGGCCTGCGCGGCGTCCTCGGCCTCCTGCGGATGCCGGAGCACCCGCAGGCACGCGTGGTAGACCAGCAGGCCGTGGCGTTCGACCAGGTGCGCGAAGGCGGCTTCGCCGCCGTCGGCCGCGAAGCGGGCCAGCAGTTCGTCGTCGCTGGGAGATTCCGCCGGTGCCTGGGTCATGCCGCGCCGCTCCTTTCCAGTGGTATATCCGTGCTCGGCGGCGCAAGGTGTCGGGAATCGAGGAAAATGCGATCGGAGACGCAACTCCAGGCGGCGGCAGGCATTCGCGCATGCCCATGCGTGGCCGGCGGGGGCTCAGGAATATTTTCGCGCGCGGGAAACCTCCCAATGAGCGGAGTCCTTCCCTTTCAATGATCGCAGCGAGGTGGCGCATGGACGAGCATGTGGAACGGTCCGCCGAGGTGCTGGCGCGCACGCCGGGCGCGTTGACCGGCCTGCTGGGCGGGCTCAGCGATGCGTGGGCGCGCAGCAACTACGGGCCGGAGACGTTCAGCCCGTTCGACGTCGTCGGGCACCTGATCCACGCCGAAGAGACCAACTGGATGACGCGCGCGCGCATGATCCTGGCCGAAGGCCAGGGACGCCCCTTCCCCGCCTTCGACCGCTTTGCCATGTACGAAGCCAGCCGCGGCAAGAGCATGGCCTACCTCCTCGAATCGTTCGCGGCCGCGCGCGCGAAGAACCTGGCCGACCTGCTCGCGTTGAATCTCACCGGCGCGCAGCTCGAACTTCGCGGAACGCATCCGGACCTCGGCTCGGTGACGCTCCGGCAGTTGCTCTCGACATGGGTCGTGCACGATCTGGCCCATCTGGCGCAGATCACCAAGGCCATGGGCTACCAGTATCGCTCGGAAGTCGGCCCGTGGGCGAAGTTCTTCTCGATACTGCCCAAGCCGGCCGCGCACTAGAAGTTCGCCGTGCAGGGCGCGCCTATATCGCGGGCCGCCACGTTTCCTACATTCCGATTGACTTGACCAATTCCCGGAATCAAAGTGCGCGTGCCAGCAGGAGCGCACAACCTAAAAGGAGATTCTCCATGTCCAACAACATGACGCGGGCCTACGCGGCCGCGGCGAAAGGTTCGACGCCGGCGCCGTGGCAGTACGAAGCGCGCCAGCCCCGGCCGGACGACGTCACGCTTGAGGTGCTCTATTGCGGCGTCTGCCATACCGACATCCACTTCGTCGAGAACGACTGGGGCATGACCGTCTACCCGGTGGTGCCGGGGCACGAGATCGTCGGGCGCGTGACGGCGGTGGGTTCGGCGGTGACCCGCTTCAAGGCCGGCCAGATGGTGGGCGTCGGCTGCCTGGTCGATTCGTGCCGCGCGTGTTCGAGCTGCGAGCGGGACCTGGAGCAGTACTGCACGGGCGCGGTCTGGACCTACAACGGCATCGACCGGCACGACGGCCGGATCACCTACGGCGGCTACAGCGAACGTCTGGTCGTCGGCGACCGCTTCGTCGTGCACGTGCCGGAAAAGCTCGACCCGGCCGCGGCCGCGCCGATTCTCTGCGCGGGCATCACGACGTATTCGCCGCTGAAGCACGTGGGCGTGAAGCCCGGCGACAAGGTGGGCGTCGTCGGGATGGGCGGCCTGGGGCACATGGGGATCAAGTTCGCGAAGGCGATGGGCGCCGAGGTGACGCTCTTCACGCGCTCGGCGAGCAAGGTCGAGGAAGGCAAGCGCAACGGCGCGGACCATGTCGTCATCAGCGCCGACGCGGGGCAGATGAAGCAGGCCGCGGGCTCGCTGCGCTACATCCTCGACACCGTGCCCGTCGAACACGACCTCAACCCGTACCTCGGCTGCCTGGGCGTGGACGGCGTGTACCTCCTCGTCGGCCAGTTGACGCCGCTCGAACCGGGCGTGAACGCGGGCACGCTGATTCTGGGACGCCGCTCGATCCTGGGGTCCGCGATCGGCGGAATGGCCGAGACGCAGGAAGTGCTGAACTTCTGCGCCGAGCACGGCATCGCGTGCGACATCGAGATGCTCGACATCCGCAACATCGGCCAGGCGTACGAGCGCATGAAGCGCGGGGACGTGCGCTACCGCTTCGTGATCGACATGAAGACGCTGAAGGAAGGCTGAGCGGGCGCGAATTCGTGGGGGTGCCGCGAGCCTCCCCCCACCCAAACCCTCCCCCACAAGGGGGGAGGGCTTTCGCGGCATCCGCGCATGTCAGGAGCATGGAGCAGCGGGCGGCGGTTGCCAACGCGGGCGGTGCTTGCAACGCTGCCGGTGCTTACGGCGCGGTCGGCGCTTACGGCGCGGTCGGCGCTTACGGCGCGGGGGGCACTTACGGCGCGAGCGGTGCTTGCGTTACCCGGGCCAGACGGCGCGGGGGGCTCGGCCGGCGCAAGGGGTGGGCGCGGCGGAACCGTCGCAGTTCTTCGTCACGGCCTGGTCGCGGTGGTCATCGACCAGCTTGCGGAATTCGGCGAGGTCGAGTTCGCCGGAGAGGTCCGTCGATTCGTGCGGGTCCCGCGCGAGGTCGAAGCACTGTTCTTCGCCGGTGGCGGTCCAGCGGATGTACTTGTGCGGCCCGCGCACGAGGAAGCGGTGGTGGTTGCCCTTCCAGTAGCATTCGCCGTGCAGGTGCTCGCGGCCGCCCGCCTTTCCTGAAAGCTGCGGCACGAGCGAGCGGCCGTCGTTGGGGCCCAGGTGCCCGGGTACGGGGACGCCGGCCAGGTCGCAGCACGTCGGGAGCACGTCTTCGAGACCGACGAGGTTCTCGCTGGCGCCGGGCTGGTCGATGCGGCCGCCGTGCAGCGGGGCGATGAAGAAGGGCACGCGCGCGGAGCCTTCGTACGGCGCGGATTTGCGGAAGAGGTGGTGTTCGCCGAGCTGTTCGCCGTGGTCGGACGTGAAGATGATCCACGTCGGCCGGCCGTCGGGCTTCAAGCGCCCGCACGACCACGCATCGAAGAGGTAGTTGAGCTGGTCGTCGATGTGGTTGATCAGGCCGAAGTAGCCGCAGGCGTTCTCGCGCATCTCGCGGAGGCTGAACGGTCCGCGCTCCGACGGCAGCGGCAGGCCGGGCTGCCAGTCGCGCTTGGGCACCCACGCGCCGATCTCGGGCGTCCACCGGTTCTGCGCATAGCGATCCCAGTACGGCTGCGGCGGCAGCGCGGGCTGGTGCGGCGCCCAGTAACTTAAATGCATGAAGAACGGGCACGACGGATCGCGCGTAGTTCCGAGAAAGCGCGCGGCCTCGTTGGTGACCCAGTTGGTGTGGTGCAGATGCTCGGGGAGCGTCCATGGGCGGGCGTTGCGGTCGTTCGACATCACGCCGAAGGGCAGCGTGTGCGGCGCGTCGGAGCGTTCGTGGAACCAGTCGGCGTAGTCGTTGCGGCGCTGGTGTTCGGTGTTGCGCCGGTCGTTGGGGGTCTCGGATTGAAAAATGTGGTCGAAGCCGTAGCGCCGGCCGGGCACGGAGACGTGCAGCTTGCCGACGAGCTGCGTCTGGTAGCCGGCGTCGCGCAGCAGCCGCGGCAGCGTGGCGGGCGGTTCGAAGGGCGTGCCCTCTTTGTTCTTGTTGAGGCCGTGCGTGGACGGATGCAGGCCGCTCAGGAGCGTGCGGCGCGCGGGCATGCAGACCGGGCAAGTGGTGTAGGCGCGACGGAAATTTATCCCGCGCGCCGCGAGGCTGTCGAGAAAAGGCGTGCGCAGTTCCGGGTGGCCGTTGATGCCGAGGCAGTCGGCGCGCTGCTGGTCGGTGGTGATGAGAATGATGTTGGGCTGCACGCGCGGCCTCCGGAGTCTTGGGGCCAATCGAAAAACGTCTTCTGTCGTCCCTACGGGACTCGCACCAAGGGGGGCGATTGTTCCCAGGGCTCACGCCCTGGGCTACATTCTTTCGCCGCTCCGCGGCTTTAACGGCAACCTCCGAACGTCACGCGTGCGAGGCTACACGGCGTTCGACTACGCGCGCGCGTACGCATGGCCTCGCGACGGCGCGCGCGGGACCCACCGCGACGACACGCGCGTGGGCACAAGCTCGGCACGCTGCGTTCGAGCAGCGGCTTGGCCGAGCCTCGCGGCGCGGCTACGACGTCAGCGCGTCGGCCGGGCCCCACGGGGCCATCGCCACGGTCGCGTAGCCGTTGAAGAGCATGTTGTCGGCCTCGCGCGCGGCGAACTGCCAGACCTTGCGGCAGAGGTCGCGCTTGACGCCGGTGTACGCGGCGTCTTCGGCGACGTTCTGCATCTCGTACGGGTCCTTTTGCAGATCGTAGAGTTCGTCGAAGTCGAAGCCGTTGTAGACGTACTTGAAGCGCTTCGTCGTCACGCTGCGCTGAGTGTAATAAAGTTCCACGCCGTTGAACTGCGTGTAGTGTTCCTGCGGCCAGTCGGCGGGGTTTTCGCCGCGCAGGAACGGCGCGAAGCTGCGCCCGGTGGTCCGGCCGAGCGAGGCGCCGCCGGCAAGATCGACGAAGCTGGGCGCGAAATCGGCCAGCGAGACGAATTCGTCCACGCTGCGGCCCGGCTGCGCGATGCCCTTCGGCCAGCGCATCACGCAGGGGACGTGGTAGGCCTCGCGGAAGGCCGGCACGCCCTTGCAGTAGAGCCCGTGCGCGCCGCAGTAGTCGCCGTGGTCGCTGGTGTAGATCACCAGCGTGTCCTCGGCCTGCCCCGTGGCCTGGAGCGCGTTCAGCAGCAGGCCGAAGTAATCGTCTTCCAGCGAACAGTAGCCCCAGTAGTACGCGATCGATTCGCGCACTTCGTCCTCGCTGAGCTGGTCCCAGTACTGCTTGCGCATGCGCTGGTAGATGCGCGGCTTGTCGTCCATGCGGTCGCGGTAGCTGGCGGGGAGTTCGATCGTTTTCGGGTCGTACATCTTCGCGTAGTGCTCGGGGATCACGAACGGATCGTGCGGGCCGTTGTGTCCGACGTACATGCACCAGGGTTCGCCGCTCGCGGCCAGTTCGGGGAGTTTCTTCAGCGCGGGCGCGAGAATCTTCCAGTCGGCGTGCGCTTCCCAGGGGCGGTCCTTCAGGCCGGGCGGAACCGGGCGCGCGCCGTAGGCTTCGTAGTCGCCCCAGCCGGGGCGCTTGACGAAGCCGCGCTTGCGCGGCGTGGGATCGTCCTTGTACTTGCCGCCGGCGGCCCACTGTTCGATGCCGCGGTGCATGTAGTCGCCCTTGCGCGCGGTAACGTGGAGTTCCTCCCAGCCGCGGTCGCCGGGGTCTTCTTCGGCGGTGGCGTGCCACTTGCCCGTGTAGGCCATGCGGTAGCCGGCGTCGCGCAGGCGTTCGGAAAACATCGGCAGGCCGGGATAGAGCCCCTTGTGGATGGCCGTGGGCGTGCTGACGTTGTTGTAGACGCCGTGGCGGCTCGGGTAGAGCCCGGTCATAAAGGTCGCGCGCGACGGACAGCAGTGCGCGGTGGGCGTGTAGGCGCGGGTAAAGGTCAGGCCGTCGCGGGCGAGCCCTTCCACATGCGGCGTGCGGCACGGATGTCCGGCGCCGACGACATCGGCCTGCTGCTGGTCGGTCATGAAGACGAGGATGTTGGGCCTGCGTTGCGCCACGTGGACCTCCTGAAATGGACGGGTTCCGCGTATGGTATCGAACGGTGAAATGGCTTACAAAGCAAAAGGCGGCTGGGAGGCGAAACGTTGGCGGATACTCCGGACAAACACGGCGTCGTCGCGGTGCTGCAGGACGGGGCCGGCCGGCATCTGTACATTCGGCGCGCGTTGACGCTGGCGCGGGCGCCGGGCGTGTGGTGCTTTCCCGGCGGCGAAGTGGAAGCGGGCGAGTCCTACGCGGCCGCCGTCGAACGGGAGGTCTGGGAAGAAGTGGGCCTGCGTGTTTGCGCCGAAGCGAAGATTCACGAGAGCATCTCGCCGAACGGCGTGTATTTATTGCACTGGATGCGCGTCCGTTTTTTCGGAAATGAAACAACGGTGCTCGCGAATCCCGACGAGGTGGACGCCTACCGGTGGCTTTTGCCGAACGAGGCGCTGCGCCTGGACCCGATCCTCCCCACCCTGCGCGCCTGGCTGGAACCTCTTTCGCGAACGTAAGTTATCGGAAGCTCGCGGGTGTGATACCCCTCAAATACCGGACGTATGGATCGGGTTCTCCGGATGGCCCAGGATGTGCTTCGACCCTATCGGTGGGGGCACCTTGGAGAAGGCTGGCATGAACGCACCGAACCCATCCCCGAAAACAGGCCCCGCGCCGCGCGTGCTGGTGGTGGACAACAACCGCATCACGCGGCTGATGATTCAGGACCTGCTGCTGCGCGCGCGCTACGACGTGCTGGGCGCGGAGAACGGCATCGAGGCCTGGAACCTGCTCGTCGCGCCGTACGAGGCCGCGCCGAGTTCCCACGAACCCGAATCCGGCCCGCGCCCGTTCGACCTGCTGATCTGCGACTGGGCGATGCCCGAGATGGACGGGATCGAACTGGTCAAGCGCCTGCGCGCGCACCCGCAGCTTCGCACGACCATCGTGCTGATGGTGACCGGGCACAGCAACACCGACGACCTCGTCCAGGGCCTGGACGGCGGCGCCGACGAATACATGACCAAACCCTTCAAGACCGAAGAACTGCTCGCGCGGGTGAACGCCGGGCTGCGCCTGCGCCGGCTCCAGGAAGAGATCGGCGACCTGCAGCACCACCTCGCCGCCGCGCACCTGGCCACGACCGCGGCCCACGAGATCAACAATCCGCTGATGATCCTGACCGGCAACCTGGAACTGATGTGGAAGAAGCTCGAAGCGCTGAACGACCCGGAGGTCTCCCGGCGTCTGGAAGCGATCTGGAAGGCCACCGAACGGATTCAAAAAGTCGTGCAGGGCCTGCGCTACATGAAGGAGATCAAGCTCAAGCCCTACGCCAATCAGGTGCAGATGCTCGACCTGGACCTGGACCCGCAGCCGGCCGGCGCGCTCGCCCGCGGGCCGGCGCTGGTGGGCGCAATGAAAGAGTAGTCGGAGCGGCCTGGCTGGTCATTCATGCCGAAATCTTATGAGACTGCCCCGGCTCGCGCGGGGTTGCGTGCCGCATCGAGGTCCTGGGGCAGCAGGGTCACGTACTTGATGGACTTCCGGTTGTAGGTGTAAACGACGTGGATCCGGCCGTCGCGGCCCTGGATCACGGCGGGGTAGCTGTATTCTCCCGGTTGGCTTTCCAACGTCATGAGCGGTTCCCACCGCTGCCCATCGCTGGACGTCGCCAGGTTGAGCGGGGAGCGCGCGCCCCAGGTCTCGACTTTGCGCCTGGCGTGATTGTAGACCAGCAGCGCGCGGCCATCCTGGAGCATCGCCGCATCGGTTCCGCTGTTGGGGTTGGGCAATTCGGTCGCGGTCATCGGCCCGAAGGTCTTGCCGCCGTCCGTGGACCAGACCTGGCTGATGCACCCGTTGTCGGTGCGCGAGAGCAGTTGCATCCTGCCGCCGGGCCAGAGGAGAATCGAGGGCTGGATGGCCCGCCAATCGTTGGCGTTGAGAAACGCCGAACTCGTCCAGGTTTCGCCCAGGTCCGAGGTGGATTGAATCCGAATCCGCCAGCCCTCGGCTTCGCAACTGGTGGGACAGAGCAGCGTGCCCCCCGGGCCGGCCACCGGTTTGTTCTTGATGGGACCCAGCACGCCCGCGGGCAACCGGACGTGCGGCGACCAGGTTTGGCCGCCGTCCTGCGAGCGCGTGAGCATGCCCCACCAGGTGGAGCATTCCGCGCCGACCTTGTAGAAAAGCAGGAGCGGGCCGCCGTCGGCCGCGAACAGAACCGGGTTCCAGCACGGCAACCTCGAACCGTCCGGTTGCACTCCTTCGGCCACCACCACCGGGTCGGTCCAGCCCGCGCCGGTCCGGCGAGCCGCCCTGATCACCACGTCGGCGTGGCCTTCCCTGGCGCCGCTGAACCAGGCGCAGACCAGGCCCGCATGGGTTTCGGCGACGGTCGGGGCGTGGTTGGCGGGAAACAGGCCTTCGGGAAAAATCAATTCGGCATGCATGGGCGGGCGTCCGGTCTCTCCGTAAGCGCGAAGACTGTTCCCACGGGCTGCGGCTGTATGCGGCCAGTGCCAGACCGTCGAGATTTCGAAAGCATGCGATTATGTGCGCGGAATGCAAGCACCACGCACTGGCTGAATACTTCTTCAGCCAGTGGCACCAGATCGATTGGCTCTAGCCACGATTAATATCTTGGTCAGTGCCACCAGCCCACCAGCCCACTACAGTGGGTCAATTTCAGACGACTGTTCTCACCGCTGTCCAACTACTTCTTGCACTCACTAGTAGCACGATTTAGTGCGGCAACCAATTGATCTATCACTCCACTTTCCGTTGTGCACTCCACGTCTGCTCCTTCCTTCACAGATAAACATACAAGTATTTTATTCTCAAAAACTCGCACGATAAAGCAAGCACTACTATCTGTTTCCCTATCCATGAACTTAATTGTCGCGATCTCTTTAACCTTCATTGAAAGCTCCTAAAATCCTGGATGAGGATCGCCAGAAAGGTAACGCACATGCTGCCTAGGTGCGCCAGGAACGTCAAATGCCAATGCGGCCTGTACGAAATTCTACTCCAAAGTGGTCGTTTAATTGGTGGAGTAAAGGACCTCCTCCGGATCGAAAGAAAGCCGCGCTGTACGAGAGCGCGGACGATGCATGTGCGTTGGACGGCTTCCTCTTCGCGGTTGCGGCCTTCAAGTAACTGCAGGAAACCCAATTCCTGGCGCACTTCCGGTTCTACGTTCTTGATCTCGGCTTGGTGTCGCAGGCCGGCGCTCACGGCCTAACCGTGCATGCGAAAACTGGTGACACTGGCTGCGGCTGTATGCGGCCATTGCCGGACTTTCGAGATTTCGATTCATGTCGAAGAAAGCATGCGATTATGTGCGCGGAATGCAAGCACCACGCACTGGCTGAATACATCCTCAGCCAGTGGCACCAGATCGATTGGCTCTAGCCACGATTAGTATCGAGGCCAGTGCCACCAGCCGAAGTTTTCGTACCTCACGCACTACACCCACTACAGGCACCACACATTCAAGAGTTCAGAATACTCTTGCAAAGGGCCAAATTTACTTCATCGATGTTATGACTTGAGCGTTTTTCCTGCTTGCTTATCACTAGATTGTGCTTGGCGATAGCCCGAGCTCTTTCGATCTCACCCAATACACAAAGTAATGCTATTGGGATAATGTCGAGGCACCCTATAATTTCATAGGCCTTTCCTTCATAGCCATCAACCAACTCTAGGATTTTATGTAAATCCGCATGTTCCCTAAGGAAATCGAAGCCGAATTTCGAAATTGAATGCTTGATGTCTTCGAGTTGGGAATCATTTGGCATATCAAAAAAGAAGTCCCACTTTCGGTATTCCTTTTGTGGCATTAGAAAGCCAAGGTTTTCGGAGAAGCAGATCGGTGGCGAAATGTTCAAGTGAGACTTCAAGAAGCTATTTACACGGACACTATCGAACCCAATAAATGGGGCAATAGCAAAATCTCCCACTGCTCCTCTAAGACAGGCAAAACTTAC
>JAHCJK010000132.1 GCA_026184295.1 Planctomycetota bacterium | reverse complement strand
ACGGCCTTGGCGCGGCTGGCGGCCTCGCGGATCGCGAGTTCGGCCTTCTCGATGCGTTCCGTCACCGTCGGCGCGACCGTGGCGTTGATGTCGGGGAAGCCCTTCTCGGCGTCGAACTTGCCCGCGGCCTGCGCCTGCTTGAGCAGTTCCAGGGCCTTGGCGGGATCGGTGGAGCGGGCGCGGTCGGCCTTCTGGACGATCTCGTTGAAGGCCGCGGCGCGCGCGTCGAGCGATTCCTGGCGCTTGGAGAGGTCGTTGCGCAGGTCGCGCACGGGGACGAGCAGGCTCGGGTCGCGGTGCCCGTTTTCCTTCAGGAAGGCGTCGAGCCCGCTCTTGGCGACGTTCAGGTCGGCGCCGCTGGACTTCAGGGCCGGCTTGTTGTCCGCGAGCACCTTGTCGCGCAGGGCGAGGAAGGCGCGGTCCTTGCGGACGCCGTTCAGGTACAGGCCGATCGTTCCGGCCAGCAGGAGCACCGCCGCGGCCGCGCCGGCGATGGCGTAGAGCCTGGCTTTCGACGCGGGCGCCGCCTGCGCTTCGGGGGCTTTGGCCGCCTCCGGCGCGGCCGGCTTGCGCGCGGGCTTGGGGGCCGGAGCCTTGGGCGCCGCGGGGCCGGACGCGGGCTTGGGCGCGGAAGCGTCTTCCGCGCGTTCCACGATCGGCGACAGTTCCAGCGAACCCTGCGGCGGCGTCATCGGCGAAAGGGCCAGGGAGTCCGGCTGGATGGCCAGGAGCGCCGGGGCACCGGCCGGCGGCACGGGGGCGGCGGCGGGCAGGGTCTGGGCCGCGCGGTCCACGGGCGGGGCGTTCAACAGGCTGCGGCAGGCGCGCAGGGCTTCCAGGAGGGCCTCGCCGTCCTCGAAGCGTTTTTCGGGTTCCTTGGCCAGGCACTTGTCCACCAGGCGCGCGGTGTTTTCCGAGACCTCCGGGCGGATGTTGCGCAGCGGTTCCTGCTGGCCCTGCAGCGTGTCGAGCAGCACGGCGGTCGAGTTCGATCCTTTAAAGGGAGGCTTGCCGGCCAGCAGCGCGTACAGCGTCGCGCCCATGCCGAAGACGTCGCCGGGCTTGCGGACGGACTTGGCGTCCATCGCCTGCTCGGGCGGCATGTAGCCGAGCGAACCCATCGCGGCGTAGGTGCCGGTAAGCGAGTTGCCGCTGGCTTCGTCGCGCGCCAGGCCCAGGTCGGCGATCTTCGCGCCGGTGAAGTCGAGTTCGGCCTCGTTCTTCATCCGAGGGACCAGAATGTTGTCCGGCTTCAGGTCGCGGTGGATCACGCCTTCGCGGTGCGCGGCGGCCAGGCCTTCGGAGGCCGCGATGCACAGGTCCAGGGCCTCGCCTTCGTCCATGCCGCGGCCTTTGGCGCGCAGCACGCTGCAGACGTACGAGCCGGCCGAGACGCCCGCGACGTATTCCATCACCAGGTAAAAGAGGCCGGCTTCCTCGTTCACGTCCAGCACGGTGACCAGGTGGGCGGACTTCACCCGCGCGGCGATCTGCGCCTCGCGGTAAAAGCGTTCGACCACCACGGGGTCCTGGGCGATGAGCGGGAAGGGGAGCACCTTGACCGCGACTTCCTGGCGCAGGCGGGGGTGGATGCCGTAATAGACCGCGCCCATGCCGCCCTGCCCGATCTTGCGCAGCAGGGGAATGCCGCCGAGCGCCGGGACCTCGCGGCCGTCGTGCTGGACGCGCGGGGCCGACGTGAGCAGGCGGTCCTGGTTGGGATTCGAACTTGGCGCGACGGCTTCGGTCGCGCCGTGGCTCGAGAGTCCGAACGTGGAGGCGCTCGGATCGCGTTGCGGATGCGTTTCCTGGCTCATATACCGCTAGATTTAACGGAAGCCCCCGAAATTCTGCAACAGATATTGGGCCAAATACCGGATAACGCGGGCGCAAGCATGCGCTTAGGGCGCCCGGTGGCGCTGTTGCACCTTTGAACGCCCGACCGCGGATTCCTTCACAAGATGCGATTAGGATTGTACTTTGGAAATGTGACAAACTAAAATAGCCCGCGTCTTATCGGACGAGGTCTGGCATGGATCCGAAAAATCTCTCGACCAACGAGGCCGAGTTTCTGGGCACGTTCCAGAAGCTCCCGTCCATGGCGCAGCTCCAGGCCGAACAGCCCAAGGAAGCGCCCAAGGAAAAACCCAAACCCGAGTTCGAGTGGGCGACGCGCTGCCGCATTCTGCGCAAGCTCGCCGACGGCGGCATGGGCAGCGTCTACCTGGCCGAACAGATCGGCGAGGCCGGCTTCGCCAAGACGGTGGTGCTGAAGCTGATCAAGGCCGACCGCCTGCAGGACCAGAAGGCCACGCGCATGTTCGTGGACGAAGCCAAGCTCACCGCCGACCTGGTGCACACCAACATCGCGCAGGTCTACAACCTGGGCATCTTCCAGAACCGCTACTTCATCGTCATGGAGTACATGCACGCCCGCACGCTGACGGAATACTTCAAGAAGTTCGTCTCGATGCGCCAGCTTCCGCCGACGGACATGAGCGCCTTCATCGTCAGCCGCGTCTGCCGCGGGCTCGACTACGCGCACACCAAGCGCGACCGCGAAGGCACGCTGCTCGGCATCGTCCACCGCGACGTCACGCCCAGCAACATCATGGTCGATTTCCGCGGCGCGGTGAAGCTGACCGACTTCGGCATCGCCAAGGCGCTGACGATGAACATGCCCGACGAGACCAAGGTCATCATGGGCAAGTTCCCGTACATGTCGCCCGAACAGGTCGGCGCGCAGGCCACCGATCCGCGCAGCGACATCTTCTCGCTGGGGCTGATCCTGTACGAACTGCTCGCGGGCACGCACGTCTACAACGCCAAGTCGCGCCCCGAACTGCTCGAGATGATGAACAAGTACCGCATCAAGGATCCGCGCAAGATCGTCCCGACGCTGCCGGACCAGCTCGTCGAGATCACCATGAAGGCGCTGACCCGCGACCCGGCCAAGCGCTTCCAGTCGGCCTTCGAGTTCGGCGACGCGCTGGAGCAGTACATGTATTCCGGCGGGTACGGCCCGACGAACGAGAAACTCGCCAAGCACCTGATGGAACTCTGGCCCGAAGTGGACCGCGACAAGGTCTAGCGGTCAGCCCATCAGGCTCCGCGCCTGCTCCACCGCTTTTTCCCGCAGTTGCAGGCATTCGCGCCCATCCAGCCCCAGGCAGATCAGCAGCGCGTCCGCGCCCTGCGTGCGTCCCAGCGACCAGAGGCCCTTGTCCGGGCGCCAGTCGTGGTCGTGGGCGAGTTCGTTCGCGAGCGCGAAGCTGCCGCGCATCTTCAGCAGGCCCGGATCGGTGAACGGATCCATGTGGTGGTGCTCGACCAGGCGCGCCACGGGGCCGGGCACGTCCCACGAGGCGAGCAGTTCGGCGCCCAGGGCCGAGTGGCTGACGCCGAAGGCGGCGGTCTCCTGCGCGCAGAGTTCGATGCCGTGCACCGCGCCGTCCAGGGTGCGGCCGGCGTAGTCGGCGTCCACCTGCTGAAAGATCATCTTGCCGAGGTCGTGCAGCAGGCCGGCGGTGAAGAAGACGTCCGCCATCTGCTGGTTCAGCCGCGCGCCCAGCGCCCGCGCGATCGTGGCGGTGAACGCGGCGTGCTCCCACATCGCGCGGTTGAACGTGGACCACTTCTTCCCGGCGAACATCTTCTTCGAATTCAGCGCCGTCGCGATCAGCGCCACCTCGCGGTAGCCGAGGCGGAAGATCGCGTCTTCCACGCTGCGGACGTTGCGCGACATCCCGTAATACGCCGAATTCGCGGCCTTCAGCACCTCGCCGGTCAGGGCCGGGTCGAGCGCGATGACGCCGGCCAGGTCCTTCGCGTTGCTGTGCGAATCGTTCAGCACCTGCTGCAGCTTGCCGAAGACCTCGGGGCAGACCGGCACCTGGATGTTCCTGGACTTCAGGTAGGCGAGCGTGACCGGAGTCGTGGCCATGGGAGCGGGCATGGAGGCATCCTCATACGGCAATGCGCCGCGGGTTGGGCGGGACGCCGGATGCGCCCCTCTTTTGGGCTAGTCGGGCGGCTTTGTTTCAAGATGAGCCCGGAATCTCGGATTTCGGAAAGGATTCGAGCGCCCTCGCCGCTCCCTATAGTTGCGGAAACGTCACGAAGCTCGCACGCAAGAAAGGCGCACATGGCCATGCGGCAGATTCTTCCGGTCCTGGCGGTGCTGGCGATGGGCATGAGCCTCGCTTCGGCGGGCGAAGAGCCGGCCGTGGTCAGCCACGTCAAGGTGGTCTCGGACAAGGTCGAAGACCTGGCCGGCTTCGAGGCCTGGAAGAAGGCGGTCATCAAGGAAGGCATGACCGACGAACAGAAGGTCCTGGCCGCCTGGGAGGCCACCGTGCGCTTCCGCCACCACGACAGCAACCCCGACGAGTTCCTCGGGCTGGGCGATTCGGGCACGCTGGACGCCTTCAAGCTCTTCAACGTATACGGCTATTGCCGGGGCAACGCCGCGCAGCCGGCCTTCCAGCAGCTTGTGCGGCAGCTCGGCTACGAGACCCGCGCCTGGACCGTCAACCGCTGGGGCGTGGTGGAAGCGAAGTACGGCGGCGCGTGGCACATGTTCGACCCGGGCACGATCAGCTACTTCCGCAACGCCGACGGCTCCGTCGCCTCCGTCGAGGACCTCTGCAAGGCCGCGGCGGACTGGTACGCGAAGAATCCCGGCTTCTTGGGCAACGACGCGAAGATCAAGGAATTCCAGGCCAAGCCCGGCTGGAAGAACGGCCCGGCGCTCTTCGCAAGCTGCCCGACCTACGACGACCGCGGCAACTTCCCGCTCAACTACTTCGGCTGGTTCACCGCCATGATCCTGTACGACGGCGCCAACAAGACCCCATTCCTGTACGAAGAGGCCTCCAGCCAGGGCTACGCGCTCAACATCCAGCTCCGCAAGGGCGAGCGCCTGATTCGCCGCTGGGGCAACCAGGGCCTGCACGTGACCGCGAGCAGCGGCGGCCAGGTCGAATGCCTCAAGCTGAACTCCGGCCAGGGCGCGCTCTACTACACGCCGAAGATGGGCGACCTCGCCAACGGGCGCGTCGGCAACGGCACGCTCGAATACACCGTGCCGCTCGGCGATCCCGGCGTGCTCGGCGCGTTTCTCTCCGCGCAGAACCTTGCCTGGAAGGCCCAGGACCACGCCCCCGGCGCGCTGCACGCCAAGGACCCCGCGCAGCCCGCGGAATTCATCCTGCGCATGCCCAGCGGCTACGTGTACCTTACCGGCGAACTGACCTTCGAGGCCCTCGCGGGCGACGGCGGCGCCGTCACCGTCGCGTACTCCGACAACCACGGGCGCTCGTGGAAGGAACTCGCCAAGGCCGCCGCCTCCGGCCCGCAGAAGATCGACCTCACCCCGCTGGTGCTGCGCCGCTACGACTACCGGCTTAAGTTCACCCTCAGCGGCAAAGGCGCGGGCCTCGACGCGCTGAAGCTGACGCACGACCTCCAGCATTCGCAGCGCGCGCTCCCGGCGCTGGGCCCGGGCGAAAACAAGATCGCCTTCAGCGCCGGGCCGCAGGAAGGGACGATCGGCATCGAGGGCGCGGGCCTGAAGTTCAAGGACAAGCAGGTGACCTACGAAGACTACGGCGCGGTCCTGACCGGCATGAAGAAGGACGCGATGGAACAGTGGGGCACCTGGGTGCCCGAAGGCGCGAGCGCCGACGCGACCTTTCCCGTCGAGACGCCCGGCGACCTGACGCGCATCCGCTTCGGCTGCAACTACCGCGCGGGGCAGAAGGGCGAACGCTGGGACCTGCAGGTCTCGTTCGACGAGGGCAAGACGTTCAAGACCGTCGGCAGCGCCGAAGGCCCGACGCGCCAGAGCGCCGCGTGGGTGACCTGCTCCGAGATTCCCGCCGGCACGCGCAAGGCCCTGGTGCGCTTCGCCGGCGCCGGCCGCGGCAACCTGGTGATCTTCCGCTACCGCATCGACGCCGATTACGCCGAACCGCGCGGCGGCTTCGCGCCCGTCAAGATCACCTACGCGTGGGAGGAAGGCGGGCAGCCGAAGGAAGACGTCCACGTCGCCCGGGCCGCCGAGGAGACCTACGCGATCGCCTGCGGGCAGAAGCCGGTCCTGAAGAGCATCACGCTCGAACGCGCCGACTAGGGCGCAAAGGCGCCCTCAGGCGGAACCGCTCGCGAGCAACTGTTCGGCGCGCGCGTGCATCGCGGCCGCCAGCGCCAGGCATTCCTCGCGCGAGATCATCACGATTTCGAGCACGGTCTCGGCGGGCACCTTGCCCGGCAGCGCGGTCATGCCTTTTTCGGGCGTCCACTTCGGATTGTGCGCCAGTTCGTTGGCGAGCGCGAACGAGCAGCGCGAGCGCGCCAGGCCCGAGTCTTCGATGGGGTCCTTGTGGTGGGACTCCACCAGCCGCGTGACGGGCGCGGGGACCTTCCAGTCTCTGAGCAGTTCGGCGCCGAGCTGCGGGTGCGTGGCGCCGAAGGCCTCGCGTTCCTGGTCGCAGAGGTAGTGGCCGTGGACGAGCCCGTCGAGCGTGCGGTCGGCGTAGGCGGGATCGACGACGTGAAAGAGCTGCTTGCCGATGTCGTGCAGCAGCCCGGCGGTGAAGAAGACGTCCGCCGTCTGCTGGTTCAGGCGTTCGCCCAGGGCCTTGGCCAGCAGGCCCATCTTCAGGGAGTGCGCCCACTGGTTCTGGTTGAACTCCGACCACCCGCCGGCCGCGCCGTAGGCCTGCTTCGCGTTCAGCGCCGAGGCGACGACCCATATCTCGTTCAGGCCCAGGCGCAGGACGGCTTCGTCGATGCTGCAGACGCTGCGCTTGAGGCCGAACATCGCGGAGTTGGCGGTCTTGAGCACCTGCGCGGCGAGCGCGGGTTCGAGGGCGATCACCTTCTGCAGGTCGCCGCAGGTCGTCTTCGGCTGCTGCATCAGTTCCTGCAGCTTGAGGAAGACGGACGGACATACCGGAAGCGTAACATGGCGGGCCTTCAGTTCGGCGAGGTTCAGCGGGCGTGCGGCGTGCATGGGCATGGTGTGCGCTCTTGGAAGCCGATGAGACCGCCCGCGCCGTTCGCCACGGGCTGTCCAGACTCCATCGGTTCCAGCGCTTGCGGCGAGAGGACCAAAATCGAAAAAACTTGGGTGGCGCGTTAGTGGTTGTGGATGTACCAGGCGTTCTCGAACTTGCCGAAGCGAATGGTGTCCTTGCCCTTTCCTTCCGTGGGCTTGAAGTGGAAGACCGCCGTCTTGCCTTCGTCGGACAGTTTCACTTTCGCCTTGGCGACGACCTTCAGGATCGCAAGCAGTTCGCCGGCCTTCTCCTTGCCGAACTCGGCGGCGATCTCGTCCCAGTTGGCGTCCTGGGCCTGCTTCTTCTCTTCCGGATGCACGAAGCGGTCGACGAACGCGCGGTACTTCTTCTCATCCAGCAGCGTGACGCCTTCGGCGATCGCCTTCGCGAGGTCTTCCGGCGCGTCCACCAGGCCTTCGGCCTTGGGCGCGTCGGCCTCGGCGGTCTTCGCTTCGGTCTTCTCGACGGGGGCTTCCTCCGCGCGCAGGTTCGCGCCCGCCGCCCACGCCAGCAGCACGAGTCCCGCCGCCACGCTCACGCGCATACGCATCTCCAGGGTTCCGTCCGGACTCACGCCCGGGAAAGCCGGGATTTTCGCCGCTCCGGCGGCCGGCGCAACTTTTTTCGGGAAGCTCGGGCGGGCTTAGGTTTCGCCCGGCGCTTCTGCTTCTGGGCCTGCGCTTGCGCGGCCATCGCGCGCCGGGCCCACGCCGCCAGCGTCGCGGGATCCTCGATCACATCGGCCGGCACTTCATAGTAGCTCCGGATCGTCAATTTCTTCAGCGGCTTGAATGGTTCGCTGCCGAGCGCTTCGTAGCTCGGGCGGGATTCGTCGTCCACTTTGAAGAAGAGCGACCCGCGGTTGACGATCGCGAAGATGACGCCGTCGAAGTACACGCCGTGCCCCGAGAACATGCGTTTGACCGTGACGCGCCCGAGTTCGCGAAGCTGGTCCTGCACGTATTCGGGAAAGGTGTCGGCGGGCATGATGTGTTCTCCGCGCTACGCGCCGGGAATGGGAAGGGTGGCCACGCAGATCGTTCGCACGATGCACAGGATCACGCGTGCCATCGCAGAGCCCAGGTCGTCCAGCGGCAGGGCCTCGATGCGGCGGAGCACCTCCGCGCTATGCATCGCGGCACCGGCGTAATCGTCCAGTCGGTCGAGCAGTTCGGGCATAGGTGAAGGAAACGAGCCTTCCATTTTGTGTTCAAGCGAGATGAGCGTGCCGGATGGTTCCACGACGGCCATGTACGCGAGCTCTTCGCCGGGATATTCCTTCGGGCAGACGATCCGACCGTGTACACGAAGCCGCCCGTCCTGGTCGAAGACACCCAATGCTTCTTTCAAAACAAGATGATGCGGACCGACCTGGAGCTCTGTCGCGGTTGAACCATGGATCGCGGCCCGAATGGCTTCGTCCAGGTACATGCCGTTCTCCGCGTCCTCTGCGTCTCAGCGGTGAAAAAAGGCTAGCTCACGCGCACCTTGCCGCGCGTCATGGGGCTCACGCGGGCGTCGGGCGTCAGGATGCCCGCGAAGTTCAGCGGGTCGGCGGCGGAGACGTTCACGCCTTCCTGCGGCGGCTTGCGCCGGACGTCGCGCAGCATCGTCACGGCCTCGGGCAGCGCGTACTGTTCGCCGTCGAAGCGCGCGACAAAGCGCCCGCCGCGAACTTCGCCGCGCAGTTCCATGCGCCGCAGCGCGCGCAGCAGGTCGCGCCAGGGCACCGGAAGTTTCTCGCGCGCGATCGTCTTGCGGAAGACCACGCCCGTCCGCCGCAGCAGTTGCCGCGCGGCGAATTCGGCCAGCGCTTCCGTCGTCGCCGAACCGCCCGCCGCGAGCAGGCTCCAGCGGCCCACCGTCTGCACCGCGTAGCGCCGCTTGGAGGCGGGAACGATGAGCTGCCGCAGCCCGCCGAAGCTGTCGCAGGTGAGCAGCCCCTGCGTGATCAGTTCGCCCAGGCCGAGTTCGAAGTGTTCCGGCAGAAGCTGCGCCTGCCGCGCGAGTTCCTGCGGGAACATCGCGCCTTTCGCGTTCAGCAGTTTGTGCAGCGTGCGCGCGTTGCCCGAAAGCGCCGCGAGGTCGAAGTCCGGCAGAGCCGGTTCTTCCGCGTTTCGCGTGGCACGGTCGAAGTTCGCCCGCGCGAGCGCGCTCCAGAGTTCCAGGTCCTCGCGCATCACCAGCGCGATGGGCGTGGTGCGGATGGGCGTCGAACCGGCCGCGCCCTTCGTCCACAGCCGGCCCCACGCGACCTCGCCGCTCAGCGTCACCTGGTCGAGCCATTCGCGGCGGTAGTGTTTTACGCGCGCGGGGAAGACGTGGGCTTCCCACGCGGCGGCGGGGATTTCGAAGCCCGCGAGCTGCCGCACGATATCGGCGACGCCGCTGGGCCCGTCGAGCTTGTAGGCGTCGTCCACGCGCTGCCAGCAGGCCAGGAAGCGCAGGAATTCCGCGGCGCTGACGGGCTCGATCTCCTTGCGCAGCCGGTCGAGCGTGTAGCGGTGGATGCGCGCGAGCAGGCGCCGGTCGCACCAGCCTTCGCGGCCTTCGAAGCGCCCGCGCAGCACGCCGCCTTCGGTCTCGAGTTCCAGCAGCAGCGGGTGGTTTTTGGGATAGTACACGGGCCCGAGCGCTTCCAGGCGTCCGCGCATGAGCGCCTTCGGTTCGCGCGGAGTCTCGGCCGCGAACCACGCGTCCACCGCGGCCAGGCGCTGCGCGAGCGGCAACCGGTTCGGCCCGCGCGTCCAGTCCTTCTCGTATTCGGCGAACGCTTCCGCCGAGACCTCGGGCGGCTCGGGGTAGGCGCTCGCGTCCGTCGCGACCAGGACCTCGGGAAGTTTCTCGAAGGCCACGCGCTTCGCGCGCGCGAGTTCCTCGATCCAGGCCTGCCAGCCGCTCGCGCGGGCCTCGTCGGCGGTGACGTAGCCCATCCACATCAGGGCCTCGTGCAGTTCCTCGGCGCTCTCCGGATGCGGCCAGGCTTCCTCGCGCACGCACGCAATGGCCGCGGGGTCCAGCGCGCCCAGTTCCTCGCCGTCCTTGATGTCGAGCGCGCGGCGCGTGCTGACGGCCCAGGTGCGCCGTTCTTCCAGCGGCGCGTCGTCGAGGAACGCGTAAGGCTTCGCGGCCAGAATTCCGCGCGCGAAGGGGCTCGGTTCCACCGTGTCCACCGCATGGCGTTCGATGCGCCCGTCGCGCAGCGCCGCGATCAGTTCCAGGAAACCGTCGGCGTCCATCGCTTCGAAAAGGCAGTCGTCCACCGTCTGCCGCACCAGCGGGTGGTCCAGCGGCACCTCGATGTCGCCGGGCGGGAGCGTCTCGGGGCAGGCCTGCGCGTGCGGAAAGGCCGCGACCATCAGGTCGGCCGCGCGCATGCGCACCAGCGGCGCGGGCGTGCGCTTGCCGTTGCGGGTCCGTTCCACCATCAGGCTGCGCGTGCTGTTCCAGCGCCAGCGCGTCCCGAACATGGGCTGGTCGAGCACCGCCTGGATCAGCAGCTTGCGCGCGCTGTTGGGGTGCAGAAAATCGTACACGCTGTCGAGCGGGAAACTGTGCTGCGGCCCGAGCGAGATCACCAGCGCGTCCTCGTCGGCCGCCGCCTGGAGTTCGAAGCCGAAGCCGCGGCAGAACCGCTTGCGCAGCGCCAGCCCCCACGCGCGGTTGACGCGCCCGCCGAACGGCGCGTGCAGCACCAACTGCATCCCGCCGCTCTCGTCGAAGAAGCGTTCGATCACCACCTTCTTCTGCGTCGGCAGCGCACCGAGCACGCTCAGGCCCGCCTCGAAGTACTCCGCGACCTGCATCGCCCCCGCCTGGCCCAGCCCCGTCTCGTTCGCAATCCACGCCGCCCCCGCGATCACGCGCGCCAGCGCCGCCGTCGATCCGCTGCTTGCGCCTTCCGCGAGTGCGTGCGCAGGGTTGTCCGACCCCCCATCCCGGCCTTCCCCCACAAGGGGGGAAGGGGACGGCGACGGCGCATCCGCCCGTGCGAGCAGGTCGTTCGGCCTGTGGTCTTTGACGTGGGAGCGGAAGGCTTGCGCGGGAGCGTGCGCAGGGTTGCCCGACCCCCCATCCCGACCTTCCCCCACAAGGGGGGAAGGGGACGGCGACGGCGCATCCGCCCGTGCAAGCAGGTCGTTCGGCCTCGCATCCACTTCGATCGGTGCATGCAGATCGTGCGCATCCCCCTGCGCGAGCGGCCCCGGTCCCCTCCCCCCTTGTGGGGGAGGGATAGGGAGGGAGGCTGCGGCGTCCGAAGCGGCCGACACGCGCCCGAGCAAGGCCTCCGACTTCGTGAGCTTATCCCCCTGCGCGAGCGGCTCCGGTCCCCTCCCCCCTTGTGGGGGAGGGTTAGGGAGGGGGGAGGCTGCGGCGTCCGAAGCGGCGCACGCACGCGCGAAGTCGCGCGCCCGCGCGGCCACGTAGTCTTCGCGCAATTGCCCGACGGCGGAGGAAAGCTCCGCGGTGCGCGAGGGCGCTTCGCCGAACCAGAAGGGAATGGTGGGCGGCTGGCCTTTGGCATCGACGACGCGCACGACGCCTTCGCGCGATTCGACTTTCAGAATCTGCCACGAGGTGTTGCCGAGCTGGAAGATGTCGCCGACGTTGGACTCGATGGAGAAGTCCTCGTCGAGCGTCCCGACGAACGTGCCTTCGGGTTCCTGCAAGACCTGGTACAGCGCGGTGTCGGGAATCGCTCCGCCGCCGGTCACGGCCGTGATGCGCGCGCGCTTGGTCGCCATCAGCCGGCGGTTCACGCCGTCGCGGTGCAGCAGGGCGTAGCGCCCTTGCGTATGCAGGTTCACGCACGCGTCGAATTCCTCGCGCGACAGCTCGCGGTACGGCCACGCGCGGCGGAAGCTCTCGAAGAGCGCGTCCTCGTGCCAGGTCTCGGCGACGCACGCGGCGACGACCTGCTGCGCCAGGATGTCGAGCGGCTTTTGCGGCTGGAGAATCCGGTCGAGGTCCTTCGCGCGCACGGCGCGCAGCAGGCTGCCGGCCTCGGCCAGTTCGTCCAGCGTCAGCGGGAAGTAGCGGCCCTTGGGCACGCGGTTCTTGCCGTGGCCCGCGCGCCCGACGCGCTGGAGGAACGTCGCGATCGAGCGCGGGCTGCCGATCTGGAGGACCAAATCCACGTCGCCGATGTCGATGCCGAGTTCCAGGCTGGCCGTCGCGACCAGCGCGCGCAGCTTGCCGGCCTTCAGGCGCTGCTCGGCGTCCAGCCGCATCTCTTTGCTCAGCGAGCCGTGGTGGCAGGTCACGAGGTCGGGGCCGAGCACGCCGGTCAGGCGCGCGGCCATGCGTTCGGCCAGCTTGCGCGTGTTGCTGAAGATCAGCGTCGTGCGGTGCTCCTGGATCAGCTCCGCCATGCGCGCGTACATCTCTTCCCACACTTCGTGCGAACAGACCGCGCCCAGCGGCGAAGGCGGCACTTCGACGGCCAGGTCGAGCGTGCGCAGGTGCCCGGCGTCGACGATCTCGCAGGGGCGTTCACGCCCGGCCAGGAATCGCGCGATCTCCTCGAGCGGCTTTTGCGTCGCGGAGAGCCCAATGCGCTGCACGGGCCCGCAGAGCGCGTCCAGGCGTTCGAGCGAGAGCGCCAGATGGCTGCCGCGCTTGTCGCGGGCCAGCGCGTGGATCTCGTCCACGATCACCGTCTTGACGCTGCTCAGCATGCGCCGCCCGCCCTGGCTGGTGAGCAGGATGTAGAGCGACTCGGGCGTGGTGACGAGGATGTGCGGCGGCTTCTTGGTCATCGCCTGCCGGTCCTTCGCGGCGGTGTCGCCGGTGCGCACCAGCACGCGGACTTCGGGCAGGAAGATGTCCTCGGCGGCGATCTCGCTTAAGGGACCCTGGAGGTTCTTCTGAATGTCGTTGCTCAGCGCGCGCAGCGGCGAGACGTACAGCACCTGGGTCTCGTCGCGCAGGTCCTGGCCCTGGCGGAGCAGTTCGTCGAGCGCGGAGAGGAACGCGGCGAGCGTCTTGCCGCTGCCGGTGGGGGCGGCGATGAGCACGTTCTTGCGCGCGCGGATGAGCGGCCAGCCCCGCGCCTGGGGTTCGCTGGGTTCGCCGAGCTTGGTCTGAAACCACTGCCGGACGGTGGAGTGAAAGTGGCGGAGCGGCATCGCGCAATCCCGAAAGGCCGGAGTGGAGTATCGTCCCGACGCGAAAGGCGCGTCAACTGGTTTCTCGCTAAACAAACGCGCGCGATGGAGTAGAGTGCGCGGCGTCGCGCTTTCACCAACAAGGAGAACGTCATGGCCGATCAGCCCGTCGTCGCCGGCAAGGCGCCCATCGTGATGGAACTCAAACCGGGCGAATACTGGTGGTGCGTCTGCGGCCGCAGCAAGGGCCAGCCCTTCTGCGACGGCTCGCACAAAGGCACCGGCTTCGTGCCGCAGAAGATGGAAGTGAAGGAAAAGAAGAAGGTGGCGCTCTGCGCGTGCAAGCACACCAAGAACGGTCCGATGTGCGACGGCAGCCACCGCGCTGTGTAACAAGCATGTAAAAGAGTGACGGTTCGTCCCGGGCCGCGCGTACTCCTTGGTGCGAGCGAACCCATTTCAAGGAGACGAACGATGCGCATTCTTTTATCCCTGATGTTGGCCAGCCTGTGGCTGGCGTCGGCGCGAGGCGAGGACCGCCCGGCCCAAAACCTGGTCGTTCACGAGTGGGGAACCTTCACGGGCATTTCGGGTTCCGACGGAACGCCGCTGCATTTCCGTGCCAGCCTGAACGATCTGCCCAGCTTCGTCCATGCGAACGGCTTCCGGCTTAAAAGCTACGAGGAAAGCTCCGTCAGCCTGGAAACGCCCGTCACGTACTTCTACGCGCGCGAAGCCATGGACGTGAAGGTCAAAGCCGAGTTCCCCCAAGGCCGTTTCACCGAATGGTATCCCGCCGCGGCGGTCACGCGTGATGCGGGCACGGCGGTCATCGAATGGCCCACGGTCAAAATTTTGCCCGGCCAGAAGGCGGACCTGCGCAAGGAAGACGGTCCCGGCCGCTACTACCACGCGCGCGCGGCCAACGCGAACCTGCTGCGGGTGGCCAGCGGCGAGCGTTTCGAGCACGAGACGTTCCTGTTCTACCGAGGCACAGGCTTGATGGCGCTGCCGCTGAAGGCGGCGTTTTCCAGCGCTGTCACGGTGAAGGTGTCCAACCAGGGCAGCCACCCGATCTCCGCCGCTTTTTTGGTGCGCGTGCACGGCAAGAAGCTGAGCTTCGAGCGTTGCGCGGCGCTGGAAGCCGGCGCGAGCGCGCAGGTCAGCCTGGCATCGGCGAAAGAAGGCGTGGACACGCTGAGCGAAACGCTGGTCAAGACGCTCGCGGCCGAGGGGCTATACGAAAAGGAAGCCCGCGCGATGGTGGCCACCTGGCGCGACGCCTGGCTGGAAGAAGAAGGCGCCCGCGTGCTGTACATCCTGCCGACGAAGGCCACCGGCGCGTTCCTGCCGCTCACGGTCGCGCCCGTGCCCGACGAGACCGTGCGCGTCATGGTCGGCCGCCAGGACCTCTTCACGCCGGAGCAGGAAGCGGAGTTCAAGCGCCTGTACGCGGACCTGAGCCAGGGTTCGCCGGAGACGCGCGAGCAGGCCACCAAGGCCTTCCAGGCCCTGGGCCGCTTCAAAGATGCCGCAATAGAACGCGCGCGGGCGCTCGACAAGCCCAGGCCGTAGGGAAGTTGTACGCCGTGGAACGCGGCGGTCAGGCCTGCGCCGGAATCGGCGCGGGCTTGGCCGCCGGGGATTCGACCTTCAAGAGCCGCATCGCGCCGGCGATGGCCAGCCAGGTCAGCCCCGCGATAAACGCATACGCGAGTGGGAAGACGAACCCGAAGGGCACCTTGGCGTGCTTCACCGCCACGTAAAGCCCCGCCGCCGCCCACGCACCGAACTGCCCGCCCATGATGCCGCCGACGAAGCCGCCCAGCCGCTTCGTCGAAAAACCCGCCAGCAGCCCCGCGCCCGCGCCGGCCAGGCCCATGCTCATCCCGAACCAGGCGAAGGTCTCCGGCATCTTCGGGCCCGCGAACGCCACGCACGATCCCGCCAGCGCCAGCAGGGCCGGCACGAGCAGGCTCAGTGCTCGCGCCGCTTTTCCGCGCAGGAGAATCGTGCCGCTCAGCCCCAGCGCCAGCCCCGCGCCCGCCGCGACCAGGTGGTACACCCAGTCCGGCGGCCGGGTGCTGTAGAAGTACGAATTGGACAGGTACACCGCGATGCCCGAACCGACCGCAAAGCCCGCGCAGGCGCCGGTCAGGGCCGCGTGCAGCGGATGCGCAAACCCGCAGTCCGCGGTCAGGCCGAATCGAGCGCGCGAAGCAGTTCGGCGATGTTTTTTTGGAGCGTGGGGTGCATCCGCTGCGGAGCGATCTCGGCCAGCGGAGCCAGGACGAAGCGGCGCAGATGCATCCGGGGATGAGGCAGACATAAGCCCTCCTCGTCGCAGACCCGGTCTTCGTACAGGATCAGGTCCAGGTCGGCGACGCGCGGCGCGTTGCGCGCTTCCCGCGAGCGGTCGCGCCCAAGCAGCCGTTCGACCTCCAATAGAACGTCCAAAAGAGCCCGAGGGTTCAGCGAAGTTTCGACGCAGGCCGCGCCGTTCAGGTAGCGCAGGTGCTCGGTGCCCGGCGGCGCGCCTACCGGTTCGGTATCTATAAAGGAGGAAACCGCCGCGACCTTGACCCCGCGCGCTTCCAGCATCTCCAGCGCCGAACGCAGGTTGCGTTCCCGGTCGCCGAGATTCGAGCCAAGCGCGAGGCAGGCGGCGGGCATGCGGGCCGAAGGGCTATCCGTTCAGCCGGACGTTGTCGATCAGGCGCGTCTGGCCGATCTTGACGGCCATCGCGGCCAGGCATTCGCCGGCGATCACGGCCACGTCGTCCAGGGTCTCGGCGTTCACGATCGCGATGTAGTCGATCTCGCCGTCGCTCTCGTCCTCGACGATCTCGGCCATCTCGCCGATCAGCTTCATGGCGTCGCGTTCGCCGCCGGCCACGGCTTTCTTGCAATGCGCCAGCGCGTGCGCAAGGCACAGGGCCTGCTTGCGCTGCGGCGGCGAGAGGTACTTGTTGCGGCTCGACATCGCCAGCCCGTCGGGCTCGCGCACGATCTCGCACGGAACGACTTCGACGGGGAGGTCCAGGTCGCGGGTCATCGTCTGGATGATGCGGAGCTGCTGAGCGTCCTTGCGCCCGAAGTAGGCGCGCGTGGGGCGCACGAGGTTGAAGAGCTTGGTCACGACCGTGGCCACGCCGCGGAAGTGGCCAGGGCGCGACATCCCGCAGAGCACGTCCTGGAGCCCGCCGACCTCGACGAAGGTGCGCGCGTTCTCGGAGTACATGGCTTTCTTGTCGGGGAAGAAGATCGCGTCGGCTCCGGCCTGCGCGCAGAGCTTCTCGTCGGCCTCGAAGGTGCGCGGGTACTTCTCGAAGTCTTCGCCGGGCCCGAACTGCGTGGGGTTGACGAAGATCGAGACGACGACGAGATCGTTCTCCTTTCGCGCGCGTTCGATCAGGGCCTTGTGGCCCGCGTGTAGCGCGCCCATGGTGGGCACAAAGCCGAGCGACTTGTCTTCGCGCAGGGCCATGAGGGAGAAGGAGCGCATCTCGTCGGGGGTCTTGAGGACGGCGGGGTCGGCCATGTTCGGAAATCCCTGTGGAGGTTCGCGCCGCGGAAGCGGGGCGTGCAGGGCGCGATTATACCGAAGGGGCGGCGGGCGCGCCGGGTGGATTTGGCGGCTTAGGCGCTACGCGAGCGCCCACCCATACGGCGATGCCAATAGGGTACGCGCGCATAAGGGCCACCAGTATCGTAATGGTGACGACCGGGAGGAATCGAATCTGGCTGGAGCCGGAAAGCCCCCAACTGTCCCAGAGTTCGCGGCTCACCAGGGACGATCCGTAGCCGGAAAGGATGCCCACCGACACCCCCAGCAAGACCCCCGCCGGTGAGCGGGCGCCCAGCCCCGCAAAGAAACCCCATAGGCCTCCATGGACCGCGCCCAAAATGAGCGGCGTGGAATTGGAATACCCCAGCATCTTCTGAAGCAGGTAATAGGCAGCGGACATGGAGACGAATTGGATCAGCAGGAGCCCAACACTCTTCCGAAGCAGGGCCTCAGGCACACTTCCGACGAACACAAACACGAACGTCATCCAGGAGATAAACCGAATCAGGGCAGGCGTTGAAAGCACAAGGCAAAACGCCATGCCGTACAGGAAGAAGACCGCCGCGCTATAGCCCGACCGTTTCAGAATTTCATGCCGCCAGTCGCCAGCCTGAGGATCGATGGGAAATAGAGGGAGGGCGGGCATCCGTCAGTGCGACGTCGCGCCGGCCTTCTTCTCGCCGTGCACGGAATCGCCGAGCGGGTCTTCCTCGTTCACCTTCTTGAACTCGAAGGCGTAGTAGATCGCCACGCCGGCCGCGAAGGCGATGGGCAGGAAGCTGGCGGAGGAGACGAAGAAGGTCTTGATCGGCGAGAGCCAGAAGGGCATCCCCGAGTCGCTCATCTTGGAACCGATCTTGGCGAAGCCCGTCGAGAGCCACACGTCGGGAATGCTGCCCACCAGCCCGCCCAGCGCGCCGGCCGCCAGGCCCCACTGCGCCGCCAGCGGATAGCGGGTGCTCAGGCCCGCGCAGTACCCCAGCGCCGCGCCCAGGATCACGTGGTCGGCGCCGTAGAGTTCCTGAAGGTTCAGGGCCCAGGCGAGCAGTTGGACGAGCACGCGCACCAGCCCGCAGGCCACGCCGGCCGCGAGCGCGAAGTGCCGCGCGTTGCGCAGCTTGAATTCGGGGAAGACGAAGAGCGCGCCGCTGAGGAACGCGAAGATCGGCAGGTGCCAGGACTGCTGCCAGATGTTCAGGGGCCGGTAGAGGAACTCGTAGAGCACCGTCCAGAAGGCGCA
>JAHCJK010000131.1 GCA_026184295.1 Planctomycetota bacterium | reverse complement strand
CTTTTCGCCGCAGGCGATGGACTTGTCGAGGCGCTCGAAGGCTTCCTTGGAGAGCCGATCGAACAGGTGCTGGCGGTCGATGCCCACGGCGCGGATGTCGGCGTCCACGGCGTCGAAGATCGGGTTCACCTTGTCGATCACGTCCTGCATGCGCGCATGCAGGTGGTCGGAGTACGACTTGCCTTCGCCGGCGCCCTTCTTAAAGAGCCCGGTGAAGCGGTCTTCCAGGTAGATGTGGTTGAACCCGAGGTGGCGCGCCTCGTCTTCCAGAATCCCGTTGCTGATCTCGCTCAGCACCGGGTCCAGGTCCAGGCTGCGGAACTCTTCCATGACCAGCTTGGCCAGCACTTCGCTCACCAGCACGCCGCTCAGCCATTCCGCCGCGTCCTTGCTGACGATGGCGCTCTGGAAGAGGTACCCGCTGGGGAAGCGCCGGATCGCGATCGGTTCGCGCCCCAGCCGCCCGTAGTAGCGCGCAAAGAGTTCGGTGTGGCGGGCTTCGTCCACGGCCCACGTGGTGAGGTAAAACTGGCTCTCGACTTCGCTGGTCTGCCCCAGGACCGGGATCAGGCCCGAGACCGAGTACAGCGCGGCCTGTTCGCCCATCAGGATCGGCGTGAGCAGGCGGGCCATCTGATCCTTGAGTTTGTCGCTGGTGATGCGCTGCGGCGCGCTCCAATTCAGGTCTTCGGCCGACCACTGGGAACGCAGGGCCTTGTGCCAGATCGCCATGTGCCGCTTCTTCTTCAAATCGGGCAGCACTTTGTAGATGTTCATGCACGGCTCTCCGTCTTTCCGGACAAGGGGGTGTTTTAACCGCGTTTTTCCCCTATGTCAAAGAAGGCTGCCCGGCCTGGAGTTGCCTGCCGCCCAGGATGGGATATAGGAGGTCCGGAAAGGAACGACGCCTTATGGCCCTCAGCGAAGAAGCCGTCCGCCACGTCGCCACGCTCTCGCGCCTGCAGCTTACGGATGCGGAGGTGAAGCACTACACCGAGCAGCTCGCCAAGATTCTGGAGCACGTCGAGCAGTTGAAGAAGGTGGATACGACGAACGTGGAACCGATGATCACCGCAACGCTGACGGGCAACGTCTTCCGCCCCGACGAAGTCCGCCCGAGCCTGGCGCGCGAAGACGCGCTGCATTCGGCCCCCGACCACGACGACGAATACTTCCGCGTCCCGCAGGTGATCGAGTAGCCCGAAAACAAGACTGCCCCGCCTTGCGGCGGGGCAGCCTGCTCCCGAAGAAGCCCTTGCTTCCCCCGGTCAGCCTTTCTTAAGCGACATCGTGCCGGTATCGTTCCGGCCTTCTTTGTGGGTAAAATCGAGCTTGCCGTCCTTGAAGCCGCCCACAAAGGAGAAGTTGCGCTTGCCGTCGGGCGTCTTGGCGTCGCCCTTCACTTCGCCGTTGCCGAGTTCGCCGGTCGCGGTGCCCTTCCAGACCTGGTCGTCCTTGCCCCACTTGAAGGTGAAGACCACGTTCCAGGTCTTATCGCCCGTCTGGGTGAAGACCGCCTTGATGGGGTGCGTCTTGCCGTTCTCGCGGCTCCAGGCGAAGGTGCCGTTGAGCGTCTCTTCCTTCGCATCGGCGGCCTGCGCCTGTCCGTAGCACCCGTACCCGAGCCCCACCAGCAGCAGGGCCAGCAGCATTCCACGCATCGGCGATCTCCTTGTAACCTCTGGTTTAACCAACGTTTATCTAAAGCAGAGCCCCCTAGGGCCCCTGTATGGTACACCTAACCTTGACGCAATGTGTCTAAGTTTCCTGCAAGATTTGGAACGTTAAGCGCCTGCGGCGACCGACCCCACCGCCCGGGCCTGGCGCTGTTCGATCAGGTCAAACGCTGCCACGCGATAGGCTTCCGCGAGGGTGGGAAAGTTGAACACGTAGTCGATAAATAGGTCCACGTCGCAGCCGTGGATCAGGCCCATCTGGCCGAGGTGGATCAGTTCCGCCGCGCCTTCGCCCACGATCTGCACGCCCAGGAGCTTGCGCCCGGCGGCGTCGGCCACGATTTTCAAGAGTCCGTCGGTGATGCCGGCGATGTGCCCGCGCGCGAGTTCCGCAAAGCGCGCGCGACCTACCATGCAGCCCCCGAACTGTTTGATCGCTTCGGGCTCGGAAAGCCCCACGCTGGCCACCTCGGGGATCGCGTAGATGCCGACGGGCGTCAGGGCGCTGCGTTCGCCCGCGGGCAGGCCCAGCGCGTGGCAGGCCGCCCGGCGCCCCTGTTCCATGCTCGACGCGGCCAGCGCCGGCGGGCCGATCACGTCGCCCGCGGCGTAGATGTGCGGGACCTGGGTCTGGAAGTGCTCGTTCACCGCGATGTAGCGGTCGGTGGAACACAGCCCCGCGGCCTCCAGGTTCAGGCCGTCCAGGCAGGCCACGCGCCCGAGGGTGCAGAGCAGTTTCTCGGCGCGCACGTCCTCGCCGTTGGCCAGCCGCAGGCTGACTTCCAGCCCGTCGAACTCGGCCTGTTCGTGCTTGGCGTTGCCTTTGAACGTCCCGCCCAGGGCCTCGAAGCCCGCGAGGTAGCGCCGGGAGATCTCGGGATCGAGAAAGCCGAGCGGCAGCGGGCCCTTGTCCACGATGGTCACCTTCACGCCCAGCGCGGCGAAGATGGACGCGTACTCGCAGGCGATCACGCCCGCGCCGAGCACCGTCAGCGAGGCCGGGAGGTAGATGAGCGAGAGGATCGAGTCGCTGTCGAGGATGTGTTCGTGGTCCACGGGCACTTCGGGCGGCGTGCGCGGGCGCGAACCCGGCGCCAGGATCACGATGCCGGCGCCGACCTCTTCCAGCCCGCCGTCGATGCGCCGCACGGCCAGCGTGTGCGGGTCTTTAAAGCGCGCGATGCCCTGCACGTAGTCGATGCCGTTGCGGCGGAGCTGGTCGCCGATGTACGCCTGGTGCCCGCGGATGACGGCGTCGAGGTGCGCCATCAGCGCCGCGACCTTGGTGTTCTCGGGCAGCTTCAGGTCCACGGTCTCGCGCGTCTTGCGGCGGAAGGCGTTCCACGCCAGCGTGGTCTCGCGCAGCGTCTTGCTGGGGATGGTGCCGAAGTGCACGCACGCCCCGCCGGCGCTGGACTGCTTTTCGATCACGGCCACGCGCCGCCCGGCCTTGGCGGCCTGGATCGCGGCCTTTTGCCCCGCCGGCCCGCTCCCGACCACCGCGACGTCGTAGCGCGCGCTCATCCGAAGGCCTCCGCGAACTTCACGACCTCGGCCTTCTTGCTCAGCACGGTCTCGGCGTCGCTGGGGTACAGGTTCAGGCGCGGCCACAGCGCGTCGCGGATCATCTCCTCGCGCGCGGGTTCGCCGTCGCCCTGTTCGAGCGCCCAGCGGGCCAGGTGGCTGCCCAGCGCGGCGGTGACCGCGTGGTCGCTCACCGGTTCGCCCTGTTCGGCCAGATGGTGCGAAGCGATCGCATCGCCGACGCTATCGGGCAGCGCCCAGCGCCTGGCCAGGAAATGCCCCGCCGGGACGTGCAGTTCCTTCACCGCCGCGGCCTGGAGGTCTTCCGAAGGCGCTTCGCGCTTCTGCTTGCAGGCCTCGAAGAGCGCCAGGAGCACCACCGGCTTGCCCAGGTCGTGAAAGAGCCCGCAGAGGAACGCGCCTTCGACGTTGGCCCGGCGGACGCGCGCGACTTCCTTGGCGAAAGCGCCGGCCGCGGCGGAGTGCTTCCAGAGCGCGAGGACGCGTTCCTTGGCCACCGGCACCTGAAAGACGCCGGATTCGAGCACCACGGCCATGGTCAGTTCGCGGATGCGTTCCAGGCCCATGCGCACGACCGCCTGCTGCAGCGAGACGATGGGCACGCCGGCGCTGAAGGCCGCCGAGTTGGCCACGCGCAGGATGTTGCCGGCCAGGGTCTGGTCGCGGTGGATCAGTTCGCCCATCTCGCGGGCCGTGGCGCGTTCGCGGAACTCCTCGGAGAGCAGTTTGCGCGCGACTTCCGGCAACATCGGCAGTTGCAGTTCGCCCGATTCGATGCGCCGGGTCAGGTCCAGGCGCAGGGCTTCGGGCAAGGCGCAGGTTGCGGCGCTAAGTTCTTCGGTGGCCAAGGGTTTTGGCTCCAGCAAGGGATGCCGGTTCGGCAGAATTTTCCGGGAAGCCCGCCCCCACAGACGGAGTTCCCCTGTCTATCGGTTGAAAGGCGGGCAAGCGGAGGGCCAGATTCCACGAATATGGACAAGGCGGTGCCCTTTGCATCCCTTTCCGGGTTCGCTAAGCTTCGGCCATGCTTTCCAAGGTCTATTCCGCGGCGGCGCAGGGCGTCGAGGCCGTGCCGGTCGAGGTCGAGATCGACATCGGGCCCGGCGGTCCCAAGGAGTTCCTCGTCGGCCTGCCGGACGCGGCCGTCAAGGAATCGCTCCAGCGCATCCGTTCCGCGATCACCAACGCGGGCCTGCGCTATCCGTTCCACGCGCGCATCACGATCAACCTCGCCCCGGCCGACATGCGCAAGGAAGGCCCGCTGTACGACCTGCCCATGGCTCTGGGGGTGCTTGCCGCCGACGACCAACTCCCCGCCGCGCGCCTGGGCGAGTACCTCGTCGCGGGCGAACTGGCCCTCGACGGCCGCCTCCGGCCGTTCAAAGGCGCGCTGCTCTTCGCGCTGCTGGCCCGCGCGCAGAAGAAACGCGGCATCGTCCTCCCGCCGGAGAACGCCGAAGAGGCCGCCGTGGTCGAAGGCATCGAAGTCTACGCGCCGGAGACCCTCGCCCAGGCCGTGGGCTTTCTGGCCGGACAGGCGATCCTGGCGCCCGTGCGCGTGGACGTGAAGGCGCTCTTCGAGCGCGAGCAGCACGCGGGCCTGCTCGACCTGGCCGACGTGAAGGGCCAGGAGCACGCCAAGCGCGCGCTTACCGTCGCCGCCGCGGGCGGGCACAACCTGCTGATGATCGGGCCGCCGGGCAGCGGCAAGTCGATGCTCGCCAAGCGCATGCCCGGCATCCTGCCGCCCTTCGGCATGGAGGAAGCGCTCGAGACCACCAAGGTCTGGTCGGTCGCGGGCAAACTGAAGCCGCACGAGGCGCTCAAGTTCGCCCGCCCGTACCGCGACCCGCACCACACGCTCAGCTATCCCGCGCTGGTCGGCGGCGGGATCGACCCGATCCCCGGGGAGATCAGCCTCGCGCACAACGGCGTGCTCTTTCTCGACGAGCTTCCGGAGTTCGACCGCAAGGCCATCGAGGCGCTGCGCCAGCCGCTGGAAGACCGCGTGATCACCATCGCGCGCGTGGCCGGCAGCGCGCGCTTTCCCGCCAGCATCATGCTCGTCGCGGCCATGAACCCCTGCCCCTGCGGGCACCACGGCGATCCCAAAAAGGCCTGTAAGTGCCACGAATTCGCCATCCAGCGGTATTTCGGGCGCATCAGCGGGCCGCTGATGGACCGCATCGACCTGCACGTCGAAGTCCCGCACGTGCCGTACGAGGAACTGGCTTCGCAGCAGACCGGGCCGAGCAGCGCCGAGGTGCGCGCGCAGGTGATCGCGGCCCGCGCGGTCCAGCGCGAACGCCTGGCCGGGAGCGGCGGGTACTGCAACGCGGAGATGAACGAGAAGCAGGTGCAGACCTTCTGCAAGCCCGACGCGGAAGCCAAACTGCTGCTCAAGAACGCCGTGGATGCGCTGGGTTTCAGCGCGCGCAGCTACGGGCGGATTTTGAAGGTGGCGCGCACCATCGCCGACCTGGAAGGCGCCGCGTCGATCGGGGCCGCGCACGTCAGCGAGGCGATCCAGTACCGCGATTTCGACCGCAAAAAGCCCGCGTAATGCGCCAGTGCAATATCGCGTTCTTCAGGCATATTAATTTTTAGTAAATTCCTGCAAATGCAAGCCGTCCCGGCGGGCGTACACCCGGGGTAAACCAACCAATTTTTGATGACTATTAACTGCCAATTAAGGCGAGGGTTACGGCACATTTTCTATTTACCGGGTAGTTACAATGCACTTTTCTTTGTCGCGTTCCGTTTTTTGAAGTAACGAGCAAGAACGGGGCAGGATGCCTGCGTGCTGACGCGTCATGCTTGCGCCGTTTCGGAGGATACCGCCATGCGTATGTTTCTGATCGCGCTTCTGCCGTGCCTCGGGTTTGCCTGGACCGCGCACGCGGCCACGCCGGGCGCGAAGGAGCAATCCACGTATACCGAGAACATGACCGCGCCGGAGGTCTCGGAGACGAGCCTGCGCAAGCTCGCGGACATGATCCGCCCGACGGAGGCGGAATCGTCGTGGAAGAAGGTCGGCTGGCGCACGAACTTCTGGGCCGCGGTGCAGGAAGCCAAGGAGCTGCAGCGCCCGATCCTGCTCTGGGCGATGAACGGGCACCCCTGTGCCGTGGTGTGAAACAACGGCGTCCTGGGCCGCCGTGTGTGGTCCGAACCCGCGATACAAACCCTCTGCAAGGAATTCGTCTGCGTAGGCGAGGAAGTCTGGAACCTGGACCACACCAAGGGCCCGGGGCAGGACTTCTTCGACGAGTACGGCAAGGGCGTGCCCGGCGGCGACTGGAACGCCGGCGGCGGCAACACCCGCCAGGGGCTCTGGATCATGGGCCCCAACGCCGAATACCTGGAATCCCACTTCGCGCGCCACGGCGAGGCCGAGACGCTCGACATGCTCAAGAACGCGCTGAAGCGCTGGGAGAAGGTCGTCGCCGAGAAGGGCTACAAGCCCAAGCCCGTCCCGATGAAGGACGTCTCGAAGATGTGGGGCAGCGAGGGCGTGGACAAGTGGGCCGGCGGCACGTTGGGCGCCAAGGCCGCGATGATCCTGCTGGCGGTCTCGCGCGACCTTCCCAACGCCGACGGCACGTACATCGTCGGCAAGGAATACCAGCAGTACAAAGGCATGTTCAACCAGAGCTGGGCCGAGTTCACGCAGGAGGACGCGCTGTCCTTCGTGCCCAAGAACGGCCCCAAGGGGAACGTGCCGGACCGGATCGTGCGCCAGCTCTGCCGCGTGAACCTGATCGACAACGTGCGCGGTCAGGTGCGCGAATGGGATGAAGGCGACCTCAAGACCGCCACGCTGACCACCGAAGCGATCGAGAACAAGGGCGGCAAGCTGACCGTGCGGCTGCAGGGCGAGTTCAAGATGGAGCACGGCGAACTGGGCTTCGAAGGCAAGATGTACGGCAAGGCGATCCTCGACGCCGCCACCCAGAAGTTCGTGTACTTCGAACTCGTCGCCTCCGGCGTGCGCCGGGGCTCGGACACCTTCAACTTCCGCCGCAACGAACCGCCCACGCCGCTGGGCGTGCTCTTCATGTTCGAAGACCAGTACGAGAAGCCCTGTCCGGTGCCGGCCGCGGCGCCCATCGACAAGCCGTTCGTCCCCGCGGCCGCGGCCCCGCCGCCCGAGAAGAAGATCGACCTGGCCCCGCACCGCGCCGCGATCCAGGCCGCGCTGCAAGGCGCGGGCGCCAAAAAGGGCGTGACGGCCGCCGTGCGCATCTTCGGGAAGGTCGAGGACGTGAAGTTCGTCTCGGCCGACGCGAGCGGCGCGACGGTGGCGCTGAAGGGCAACAACTTCCCCATGCGCTGGAAGGACCTGAGCGACGAGGACCACGCGCGCATGGCCTTCGCGGCCTGCGAGAACGACGTCGAGGCCCTCTACAACGCCGGCATGCTGGCCGCCGGCCTCAAGCTGACCCGCTTCTACGAGACGATCTATTACAAGCTGCTCGAACTGGACAAAGCCAGAGCCAAGCAACTGGAAACCGCGGCCAAGTAGCGCGACCCGCGCGCCGCGGCCCGCCGGACCCGAGGCCGGAACCGCCATGCTCAACCATGCCCGGCGCATCGCCCGTCTGTTCCTGCTGCCGCTGGTCCTGTGCCTGCCGGCCGGGGCGCGCCTGGCGGCGGGGGAGGCCTACCCGGTCCCGGAGATTCCGGCGCTCGACGATGCCTCGTACAAGAAGTGGGTGGACCAGGTGCTGCCCTCCCCGGACCTGCTGAAGTGGAAGAAGATTCCCTGGCGCGCCGACTTCGCGGCCGCCATCGAGGAAGCCAAGGCCCTGCAGCGCCCGATCCTGCTCTGGTCCGACCAGGGCAACCCGCTCGGCCTGCCCGACATGGCGCCCTCGGTGAACACGGTGAACGCGCGCCAGCTCGTCTGGTCCGACGAAGAGGTCCAGAAGCTCAGCGAGAACTTCCTCTGCGCCACCGCCGAAGTCTGGACCCTGGCGACGGGCAAGAGCGGCGCGTCGGACTTCTTCCACAAGGCCGGCGGCCCGGCCAACGGCGGCGCGGCGCACGGCCTGTACCTCTTTACGCCCGATGGCGAAGGGATGGGCTTCCATTTCCTCTCGCGCCCCAAGGACCCGGTCGTCAAACTGCTCAAGGAAGGCCTGAAGAAGTGGGAGGGCATCGCCGCCGCGAAGGGCTACAAGCCCAAGCCGGTCCCGCCGCTGCCCAGCGCCGAGACCTGGCCCGAGCGCGCCGCCAAGTCGGGCTGCTTCCTGTACGTCGTGGCGCGCGACCTCTCGCGCGGCGACGGCTCGCCCTTTCCCGATCCCAACAATCCCTGGGCGTTGCAGGCCAAGTGGCGCTGGAACCACAGCTTTCTGGACCTCTCCGCGTCCGAGGCGCAGGCCTTTCTGCCCAAGGACGGCAAGTCCGCGGTGCCCGACGCGCTCTTCAAGCGCATCGCGAAGAAGTTCTTCTGCGACAACGCCAACGGGAACAACCACGGCTACCGCACCGACGACTTTTTGAAGAAGGGCTCGCTGACCGTCGAGAGCCTGGGCGCGCAGGGGAGCCTGGTGACCGTGCGCATGCACGGCGAGGTGAAATGCGAGGAAGGCACCGACGGCTACAACGCCTCGATGGGCGACCAGCTTGCCATCACCGGCGACCACCGCATCGACGTGCACGGGCTGTACGGCTACGAGGCCAACCTGCACGGCAAGGCCGTCTACGACACCGCGAAGCAGAAGTTCGTCTTCTTCGAACTCGTGGCCGTGGGCAACCGCAAGGGCCTGCGCCCCAAGAACGAGAACGAATACTGGCCCACGCGCATGGGCGTCTGCATCACGCTCGAAGGCCAGTACGAGAAGCCCGTGCCGATGGCCGCGTCCGCGCCGGCCAAAAAGGAAAGCGGTTCCGCGCCCGCCGCCGCGCCCGCTCCGGAGGCCAAGGCGGACCTGGGGCCGCACCGCGAGGCCGTCGAGAAGGCGCTGCAGAGCCCCGCGGCGCGCAAGGACGTGCACGCTTCGATCAAGATCTTCGGAAAAAACGAGGACGTGGTCTTCAAGTCCGCCGACGCGCAGGGGGTCACGATCGCGCTGCGCGGGAACAAGCTGCCGCTGCGCTGGAAGGACCTGAGCGACGAGGACCGCGCGCGCCTGTGCCTCGCGGCGCTGGACGAACAGACCGAAGCGCTGATCCACGCCGCGGCGCTCGCCGGCGGCGGCCCGCTGTACGAGAAGCTCCGCGACCGGGTCCTGGCCCTCGACCCGCAGCGCGCCAAGGACCTGGCCGCGCCGGCCAAGTAACTTCGCGCGGCGATTGGCTGAAGCGCCGCACCCTCCCAGGCGATACTTCTAAGCGCGCATCGTACGAAGGCCCTTCCATGCCCATCCTGCGGCTTTTGAATTCTCCCCGCATCTCCTGCGTCATGGCGCTGGTCGTCGCGGCGGCGTGGTCGCCTCATCTCTTCGCGCTCCAGCCGGCCGTCTACCTCGAAACCGTGGAAGGCAGCGAACTGCATGAAGTGCACGCGCTGCCGATGACGAACCTGGCGCTCGAACATACCGGGAGCCGCTCCGTTGCCCTGCTTTCGACCAAAGGCGTGGGCGCCAAGGCGCTGCTGCTGGTGGTGTGGTGGAGCCAGGACGAACGGACGCTCTGGCGATTGGACGTGTGCGACGCCCGCGACCGGAGTGTCCTGCAGCGGTTGGAAAATCCGGGGCCATGGCTGGCGGCCACGCCGGACCAGCCCGGGGTGCGGCTGGAAGACTTGAACTTCGACGGGTACCCCGACCTGGAGTTCACCGTGGACGAGGGCAACCACGACGGCACCTACGAACGCTGGCTGTACGACCCGGTCGCGCGGCGATTCGTGTTCGACAAGCCCTTGTCGGACCTGTGCCGGTTGCAGGTGGAGGAAGACCAGAGCCTGGTCCACTACGGCCACCTGGATGCCGGCCATGTCACGTGGTCACGCTACCGGTACGTGCAGGGCGTGCTGACCGAGGTGGAACGCGGCAGGCACGAGCGCCGCGACGGCAGGTGCTACGTCTGGAGCGAGGTTCTGCGCGACGGGAAGTTCTGGCTCGGCAAGATCGATTCGTACGACGAATAAGGCCCGGATCACCAGTCGCCGTCGCCGCCCGCTTCCGATTCGGCTTCCAGCACCTGCACCTGGCCGCCGTTGCCCTGCACCTGGATCACCACGCGCGCGTTTCCGCCGCCCTGCTGCCGCACGATCACGCGCCCGCCGTTTTCGGCGACCGCTTCGCTCGGAGTAAGCCCTTCCGCGCGGGCTTTGCGCTTGGCGCTCTGTTCGGCCTTGGCCGCCAGGTCCTTCTTCTTGGCTTCGTCGGTCTCGGCTTCGGCCTGCTTGCCGTACAGGTCCGCGGCCTTCGCGTAGAACTTGGCGGCACTCTCGTAGCGCAGCCCGAGCGCCTCTTCGCGCGCGAGCTTGGCCAACTGGTCCGGGTCGGTCTCGCCCGCCAGCGCCAGCGCTTTGCGGACGCGGTCGAGCCGCGTGCGCGCTTCGGTGTCCTTGGTATCCGAGAGCGCTTCCTTGACCTGCGGGAGCACCGGCGCGCCCATCTCGATGAGGGATTTTTCGGCGGCCTCGCGCGTCCCGAACTCCTCCGCGCCCAGTTCGCCGATCAGCTTCGCGGCCTTGATGCGCAGGCGCGTGGCCCCCGCGTCCTGGTCCGCGGTATTTTCCGCGCGCAGCGACATGCCGCAGAACACCATCGCCAATGCCGATATCCACACGATGCGCATGATTCGTCTCCTGAGATTCTTTAGCCAAGCATGAGACGGAGCAGGCGGGCCCGCGGCTGGAAAAATCGAGGAAACTTGGCGGAGCGGTATCCCGTTGCGGCTCCGGAGGATGCTACGAGGCCCGCAGGTCGCGGAGGATGCGCGCAAGGTCCGCGAAGGACTGGCGCGAGCTTTCCTCGCTGTCCAGGCCCTCGCCGCGCCAGTGGGTCTCGAGCACCAGCGGGCCGGCGTAGCCGTCGTCGCGCAGCCTTGAAAGGAGCACGCGGTAATCGAGCGCTCCGGCGCCGATGCGCTGCCAGCGCGTCAGGCCCGTGGCCGGGTCGAGCAGTTCGGCGTTTTTAAGGTGAACGTGGGCCATCCAGGGCTTCTGCGCTTCGTAGCCTTCGGGATAAACCGTGCCGCCGGAGACGAAATCGTTCGCGGGGTCCCAGATGGCTTTGAGCGCCGGATGGTTCGCGGCGGCGAGAATCTTCGCGAGGTTCGCGCAGGAGTTGCCCCAGTTGCTGCGGACGTTCTCGACGAGCAGCGTCACGCCGGCCTGCGCGGCGATCCCGGCGGCCTCGCGCAGCCCCGCGACCACCAGGTCCAGCACGGCGGCGGGGATCGGCCCGCCTTCGGGCAGGCGCGGCGACGGGTTCCCGTACTTCACCATGCCGGTTTTGTAGAAGCTGAAGACGCGCACGGCCGGGGCGTTCCAGCGCCGGGCGAGTTCGCAGGCGCGGCGGACGTGTTCCAGGTCGCGCGCCCAATCGGCGTGTTCGCGCGGGTGCGCCAGGCCGTCGAGCGGGAGGTTCTTGAAGGCGTGCGTATCGACGGAGACGACGGGCAGGCCGGCTTCGTTCAGGAGAGCTTCGGCGCGCGCGAGTTCGCCGGAGTCCAGCTCGGCCAGTTCGCGGTTCCAGATGCTCCCGACTTCCACCGCGCCGAGGCCCAAGTCGCGGGCGACGGCGAGGGCGCGGGCGAGGTCCTGCGCGATCTCGTTGGTGACGACGGCCAGTTGCATCAGGGCAGGGATTCCGGTCGTGCTTGTAGATTCGAGCCGTTCGGTGGGCGCCACGCCGGGAAGCGGGGTGCGAAGCGCCCGAGACGGTCTACCCGGTACGGCACACCGCTACGCGGTGTGGCACCCTTGAACGACTCAAACCCACAAGCACCCATGTCAGGGCTGGCGCTTGAGCCTCATGTTTTCGGAGTCGGGATCGATGGCCTTCAGCTTCGCGCTGGGATCGTCCTCGGCCTCTTCCTTCTTACGGGTCTCTTCCTCGTACTTCTTGGCGCGTTCCTTGGCCTCTTCGAGGAACTTGCGGCGGCGTTCGGTGGCGCGGCGTTCGGCTTCCACCGGATCGCGCGGGGCCTCGATGGAGACGATCTTGCCGTCCTTGCCGACGACCGGCCGCGGCTCGTCGTCGGCCAGCGCGACGGTCTTGCGGCGCAGGTCGCCGGCTTCCTTCATCAGTTCGCTGAAGGCGATGCGGACGTGCGACCAGCGGCGCGGTTCCTTAGTAAGCTGTTCCTCCAGCACCAGCGCGCAGCGCTTGCTGCCCGAGGCCGAGACGTGCAGGTCCTCGTCTTCCGGCCAGAGCTTGTTGATCTCGGTGATGGTCTTCTCGGCCAGCCGCGCGTATTCGATCAGGCGCGTGCGCTCGCGGCCGCCGTCGTCCATGTCGGCCGAAAGCTGCATGATCTGCTTCTTGAGCGCTTCCACGTGGTCGTAGGCCTTGCGCGCGCGTTCGTTCACCAGGCCGGACGGCGCGGCAAAGTCCTCCATGTTCACGGCGAAGACGTTCCGGGCCTTGGGGACGGCCGGGTCCTCGGCGGACGCGACGGCCAGTTCGCCGGGGTTGCCCATCGGTTCGGCCACGCCGCCCTTGGGACGGGGGCCCGGATCGACGTCCACGCCGTCGCCCACTTGGTCGGCCGCGCGGGCGCCGGCGCAGGCCAAGAGCGCGGTCAGGATGGTGCACGTTAGTGCAAAGCGCATGACGTTCTCCCGGGGACCACCTTTTAGACGCCCGAACGCCGCCGGTCTTCCCCGCATTCGGGCAAAAGGACCCCCTTTTATAGCTCAAGCGGCGCTCCGGGTCCATACGCGAGGGCGTTCGCACGAAGCGCATTGCAATTGGACGAGGGCGCTGCAAGATCAACCCGGGAGGCCGGCCATGGCGAAGGGGAAGGGGAAGGCGGACGGATTCAGCCTCGACTGCGTCGAAGCGATGCGCGCGCTCGCCGACCCCAGCCGCCTGCGGATGATGGACGAACTCCTGCGCGCCCCGCGCAACGTGACCTTTCTCGCCACGCGCGCCAAGCTGACCGCGTACAACGCCAGCCGGCACCTCGCGGTGCTCTCGCGCGCCGGGCTGGTGACGCGCGAGAAGAAGGGCCAGCAGCGCATCTACCGGCTCTCCGACGCCTGCGAAGTGCTCGTCGATAAAAAGAAGCGCACGCTGAGCCTCGGGTGCTGCCAGTTCCGCTTCGACGCGATGCTGCCGAGCTGACGCCGCATCCGCCTCATCGCCCAACGCGAGGTCTCCCGTGGCCTGGTTCCAGCTCGACGCCGAATCCACGCTCGCCCGCATGCAGGCCCGAGGCGGCACGCCGTCCGCGCCGGGGCCGGCGCGTTCGCTCGTGCACGGGATGGCGGGTTTCACGCTCGTCAGCGTCGCGGGCTTCGTGCCGTGGGCGGTCTTCGGCGGCGCGTTTAAAGACTGCGGCGGCGAACTGGGCATGTACGCGGCCTGCGCGGCGGTCTTCCTGGCGCTCAGCGGGCCCGCGATGCACGGGCTGATCGCGGGGCCCGGGGCGCTGTGGCGCTTCTACGCGCTCTTCGGCATCGGCTTCACCCTCAACGCGATCGCCTGGACGGCCTGCTGGATGCTGCTGCGCGGGCACACGGGCAGCCTGGCGGGCCTGCTGCTCGGCAATGCGCTGATGGGCGTCGTCTTCGCGCTCGCCTTCGGCGTGCCCAGGCAGGCCTGGAAGACGGTCCTGATCCTCTTCGCCGCCAACGCCGCGGGGTATTTCATCGGCGGATTCACCGAAGCGTGGCTCTGGAAGACGAACAAGGTGCTGGCGATGCTCTCCTGGGGCGTCTGCTACGGCCTGGGGCTCGGCGCGGGCCTGGGCGCGGCCCTGTACGTCTGCCAGGCGCGCCTGCGAACCCTCCTGCGCTGAACCGGCGGCGGCCTCCTCCTCTTCCTCCCGCAAGATTATATTTGCAAATTATCGCAAATACGCAAAGATCGGCGTATGCATACGTACGACAAAGAAGCGCGCGGCCGGAGAAACACCATGCATTCGAACAGGCTTTCGCCGCGGCTGGGTTGGGCGGCGGCGTGCTGGGCGGTCCTGCTGGCCGGGTGCGGTTCGGGCGCGCCCACGCAGGCCACGGCGGGCGGCGCTTCGCCCGAGGGCGCGAAGCCCGGCGCGGAGCTTTCCGGAAAGCTGGTGATCACCGGGTCGAGCACCGTCGCGCCGCTCTGCGCGGAAATCGGCAAGCGCTTCGAGAAACTCCACCCCGGCGTGCGCGTGGACGTGCAGACGGGCGGGTCGTCGCGCGGGATCGGCGATGCCCGCGGCGGGCTGGCCGACATCGGGATGGCCTCGCGCGCGCTGAACGCCGACGAGGCCGACCTGATGGGCCACGCGATCGCCCGCGACGGCGTCTGCGTGATCCTCCACAAGGACAACCCGGTCGCGGAACTGAAAGACGAGCAGATCGTGGCCATCTACACGGGGAAGATCGCCAACTGGAAGGATCTGGGCGGCAAGGACGCGCCGATCACCGTCGTCAACAAGGCCGAAGGGCGCTCGACCCTGGAACTCTTCCTGCACCACTACAAGATGAAGAACACGCAGATCAAGGCCTCGGTCGTGATCGGCGACAACGAGCAGGGCATCAAGACCGTTACCGGAAATCCCGACGCGATCGGCTACGTCTCCATCGGCACGGCGGAATACGCGGCGACGCACGGCGTCCCGGTCAAGCTGCTGCCGATGAACGGCGTCGCGGCCTCCATCCAGTCGGTCAAGGACGGCACGTTCCCGCTCGCGCGCCCGCTGACCCTGGTGACGAAGGCCGAGCCCTCCGTCCTGGCGAAAGCCTTCATCGCGTACGCGCGCTCGAAGGACGTCCACGATCTCGTGAAGGACCTCTATTTTGTCCCACTCGACTAAGGACGCGCTGCTGGCGTGGGTCTTGCGCGCCTGCGCGGTCGCGGCGGGGCTGATCGTGGTCCTGATCGTCGTCTTCCTGTGCCTCGAAGCGGCGCCCGCGCTGCGCAACGCGGGCTGGGCGCGGTTCTTCACCGATCCGTCGTGGCACCCGAACCGCCGGGCCGCGGACGGGACCTTCAACCTGACGCCGATGCTGTGGGGCACCTTCTTCGCGATGACCGGCGCGGTGCTGGTCGCGACGCCGCTCGGCGTGCTCTCGGCGGCCTTCCTGCATTTCTACGCGCCGAAGGGCCTGGCGGTGTACTACCGGCGGCTGATCGAACTCCTGGCCGGCATCCCCTCGGTGGTGTACGGCTTCTGGGGCCTGGTGACGCTGGTGCCGCTGATCAACCGCGTGCATCCGCCCGGCGCGAGCCTGCTCGCGGGCATCGCGATCCTTTCGATCATGATCCTGCCGACGATCGCGCTGATGGCCGACGCGGCGCTGGCCAACGTCCCGCGCGCGTACCTGCACGGCGCGGCGGCGCTGGGGCTTTCGCGCTGGGGCACGCTGCGCGGCGTGGTGCTGCCCGCGGCCCGTTCGGGGCTCTTTACCGGCGTGATCCTGGAGACCGGGCGCGCGATCGGCGAGACGATGGCGATCCTGATGGTCTGCGGGAACGTCGTCCAGACGCCGAGGAGCCTCTTCGATCCCATCCGCACGCTCACGGCCAACATCGCGCTCGAGATGGCCTACGCGATGGGCGACCACCGCTCGGCGCTCTTCGTCAGCGGGCTGATGCTGATGGGCCAGATCGTGCTGCTGGTCGCGGCGGCCGAATACATCGGCCGGGGGCGCGTCCATGGCTGACGCGCGCGCGGCCCGCGCGGCCGACGCGGCGGCGGCGGCGCTCGTCTGGAGCAGCGCCGTGCTGGTGACGGGCGTCTTCGCCTGGGTGCTCTTCGACCTCGTGCGCCTGGGGGCGGGGCAGATCGACTGGGCGTTCCTCACCGGCGAACCCGAAGACTTCGGGCGCGGCGGCGGCATCGGGACGATCCTGGTCTCGACGGGGCTGATCCTGGGCGTCTGCATGGCGGTCGCGGCGCCGCTGGGCCTCGGCACGGCGGTGCTGCTCGCGGAATTCACCCCCGACGGGAGCCTGCTGGGCCTGCTGGTGCGGCGCAGCCTGGACGTCCTGGCGGGGGTGCCCTCGATCGTCTTCGGGCTCTTCGGGAACGCCTTCTTTTGCGTCTACCTCGGCATGGGCTTCTCGATCCTCTCCGGCGGGCTGACCTCGGCGTGCATGGTCCTGCCGATCCTGATCCGCTCGACGGAAGAAGGCTTCCGTTCCGTGCCCGACGAGTACCGGATGGGCGCGGCGGCGCTGGGGATGTCGCGGGCGGCGGCGCTGCGGCATATCCTGCTTCCCGCGGCCAGCCCCGGGCTGGTGGTGGGCCTGACGCTGGGCATCGGGCGCGCGCTGGCCGAGACCGCCGCGCTGATCTTCACCAGCGGCTACGTGGCGCGCATGCCCGAATCGCTCTTCGACAGCGGGCGCGCGCTCTCGCTGCACATCTACGACTTGTCGATGAACGTCTCCGGCGGCGACCCCAGGGCCTGCGCGACGGCGCTGGTGCTGGTGGCGCTGCTGCTGGCCATCAACGGCAGCGCGTCCTGGATGGCCGAACGCTGGCTGCACCGCAAGGTCTCCGAGGCATGAGCGACGCGCCCGCGTACCTGAAGACGGAGGCCCTGAGCCTGCGCTACGGCGGCAAGCAGGCGCTGGAGGAGATCGCGCTCGAAGTGCCGCGCGGCGAGATCACCGCGCTGATCGGGCCGAGCGGCTGCGGCAAGACGAGCCTGCTGAGCTGCCTGAACCGCCTGACGGACCTGGTGCCGGGCGCGCGCGTGACCGGGCGCGTGTGGGTGGGCGGCAAGGACATCTTCGCGCCGGGAACCGACCTGCCTGCTCTGCGCCGCCGCATCGGGATGATCTTCCAGCGCCCGAACCCGTTCCCGCTCTCGATCCGCCGCAACCTGGAACTGCCCCTGCGCGAACACGGCATCGCCGAGCGCGCGCGCCTGGACGAAACCGTGGAAAAGGCGCTCCGCGACGTGGGCCTGTGGGACGAAGTGAAGGACCGTCTGCACGCCCCCGCGCTGCGGCTCTCGGGCGGGCAGCAGCAGCGGCTCTGTCTTGCGCGGGCGCTGGCGCTGGAACCGGAGGCGCTGCTCATGGACGAGCCGTGCAGCGCGCTCGACCCGCTGGCCGGCGGCGTGGTGGAAGACCTGATCGCCTCGCTGCGCGGGCGCTACACGATTCTGATCGTGACGCACAACCTCGCGCAGGCGCGCCGCATTGCGGGTCGCGCGGCGCTGTTGTGGTGGAAGGAGCACGGCGGGCGCCTGATCGAGGAAGGGCCTACGCGGCAGATCTTCGAGGCTCCGCGCGATGAACTGACGGCCGCGTACGTCCAGGGCCGCCGCGGCTGACGTGCGCGTACGGCCTCAGGCCGGGCGATTCTTGGCGCGCCAGCGCTCGAGGATGGCAGCCTCGTCCACGCCGCCGGTCAGCGAGGGCGGGCCGGCCCAGGCGAGTTTGTTCTGCGCGCGAATCTTCTCGTTGAGCGCGGCCAGTTCGGACGTCACCAGCGCCTCGCTGGCCAGGCCTTCGATGCGTTCCAGTTCGCGGGCGATCTCGAGACGCGCGGCGAGGGTGGGGGGCGTGATGCCGATGCGCTCGCGCTTCATCCACTTCTTGAGCCACCAGTTTTCGTCGTAGGTTTCGTCGAGGTCCGGGATGGGCTTGCCGGCGCCGGGCAGGTTGTCGAACGCGCCGGCCTCCATCGCGCCGCGAATGCGCGCTTCGGCGATGATCTGCCAGCCCTTCTGCTCAGGTTCCTTGGGCATGCGCGCATGCTACCGCCG
>JAHCJK010000130.1 GCA_026184295.1 Planctomycetota bacterium | reverse complement strand
CAGTTCTTGCCGGTCTCCGGCTTCAGGTCCGGGTTGGGGATGAACCGCCCGAAGGTGACGAAATTGAACCCCGGCGCGATCGGTTCGACGACGTTGAAGTGCGTGCCGGAGATGAAGAGTTCGCCGAAGGTCGGCGCGCGGAAGGCCTCGCCGTAGTTGCCTTCCATCACCCAGTAGTCGCCCTTCTGGAGGCCGATCTCGTCGTCGAGCTTGATCAGCGCGCCGACCTTGGGGCTCCAGTTGGAGGTCTCCTGGCTGCCGTTGTTCGAGTCCATCGAGTACTTCGTGTACCGGACGCCCGGAATGAGCACGAAGAGGTCGTCGTAGAAGGAGAATTCACCCTGGATGTACGGGGCGAGGTGGTCCGCGGTGGCTTCTGGGAAGAAGACCTCCGCGCTGGCCGCGCCGCGGTTCGATTCGCTGATCTGCGAGTCGCGGTAGAATTCCAGGCCCGTCGTGACGCGGAGCGTGGCCGGGCCGGGGCGGAAGGTCATGCTGTGGCGCGCGTCCACGCCCCAGGTCTTGTAGCCGTTCTCGTCGAGCTGGTTCGCTTCGAAAACGCGGTCTTCCTTCAGGCGCATCTCGTTGCGGTACGCCGTGAGCGAGAAGTTCAGCAGGTCGGCCGGGTCGATGTGGTCGTACTTGAGCGTGTACGAAGTCTGGCGCGTCGTGCGGTCCACGAGCGTGCTCGTCGCCGGCGTCTCGGGCGCGGTGTCCACGGTCGTGTTCGCGGGCGACTTCTGCGTGTCGTTGAAGACCATGGCGCTGAACGAGGCGATGTCGTGCTTGGTCGGCTTGCCGACGATCTTGCCCAGGCCGCTGGCGATGCGTTCGGCGCTGTCGAGCAGGTTCGAGTTGCCGTTGCCGATGCGCAGGTCCTCGGCGTCGCGCCCGGTGTAGGAGAGCAGGTACTCGACCTTCTTGCCCGCGCCTTCGCGGCCCAGCCGCCCGTACACGGTCGGCTGCCACATCCATTCGCGCTCGCCGCCCTTGTAGCCGCCGCGGACCTTGAAGCCCACCAGGTCGTCCTTCCCGAGGAAATCGTCGGGGCTGATCGTGGTCATGGCCATCACGCCGCCCAGCGCGCTGCTGCCGTACAGGGCGCTGCCGGGGCCGCGGACGACTTCGACGGTCTTGAGGTAGTCGGGTTCCACGAACGTCTGTCCCTTGTGGCCGGACGAAAAGTTCATGCGCGCGCCGTCCACGGTCACCAGCACGCGCGGGCCGTCGAGCCCGCGGATGTTCGGCTGCTGGCCGATGCGCCGCGGCCCCTGGATCGCTTCCGTCCCCGGCAGGTACTTCACGACATCCTCCACCGTGCCGGGCTGCCGGATTTGCAGTTCCTCGCGGCTCACGATGCCCACTTCGCCGGGCGTAAAGTCCGCGTTGCGTTCCGACTTGGTGGCCGCCACGGTCACCTTGTCGAGGCGCTTGGGCGCGGGCGCGTCGGGCTTCTTGGCCTCTTCGGCCGCGGGCGCCTCGGTCTTTTTTTCCTCGGGCTTGGCAGCTTCTTCCGCGCGCACGGCCGTCGCGAGACACAACAACGCCGCCGCCGTCCAGAGACAGTTTGACACTTTCACTGGGATGTTCCCCCTGTATAAGGAGGAAGCCTCGGAAGGCTTCTTCCTTGGTTCAAAGCCGCCCGCATGTTCCTGGCAGGGATCTCGGGCGGCTTTCTTTTGGGCACGTCACCCGCGGCCTTCAGCGCCGCGCGGTCACCAACTCGAACTGAAACGGCACTTCCACTTCGCAACGCACGGCTTCGCCGTCCTTCAGCGCGGGACGGAAACGCCAGCGCTTCGCGCAGGCGACGGCGGCCTCGTCGAGGGCCGCGTGCCCGGACGATCGCGCGAGCTTCACCGCGCCCGAGCGTCCGCTTTCGAGCACTTCCACGCAGACGATCACGAGTCCTTCCAATCCTTTGCGGCGTGCGAGCGCGGGGTAATCGGGCGTCGGATTGCCTGCCGCCGCTTCGACCTCGCGCGACGTTCCCTTTCTGGCCGGCGCCGCGGCCGGACGGCTGGACGCCGGAGGCACGAAGACGGGCGGGGCCTTGACCGGCGGGCTTACCGGCTCGCTTCCGGTGCCCGCGTGCGTGCGATCCGCGGGAGGCCTCGCTGCCCCCGTGTTCTCGCTTCCAGAAATCTCGTGGGCCATCGCCTCGCGCGGCGCGCGCGCGGTGGTGACGCTCAGCCGCTGAGCGGTGACGCACGGCGAAGCGGAGGCATCCCGAACGCAGGCTCGCGCGGTCGCGGCGGGCATCTCCGGTTCGGCCGGAGGTTCCACCTGCGGAGGCGGCTCGGCCTGGCGTTCCTTCGCGGGCAGGGCCTCGCCCGACTCCACGACCACATCGTCTTCTTTCGGCGCCCAGAGCACGGCCGCGGCGGGCACGCTGGCCGGTGGCTTGGGCGAATAGAAGACGACGGCCACCGGCGCGCTGGGTTCGGCGATCTGGATGCGCACGGCCGGCCGAGGCATCAGGGCCACGATCCAGGCCAGGGCGGCGGCGTGGAGCATCGCCGAGATCGCCAGGGCATTTGGCGTATGCCGGCGGGTACGCGCGCGCGGCTTGGACCGCGCCTGCGCGCGCGCTACCCGTTGGGCATACAGCGCGCCGAAAGACTCGGCGGCTTCGAGCGTCCAGTACACGGACTACGCCCCCTTGCGGAAGGTTTCGCGGAGTTCCTGGAACTGCTTGACCTTCTCGGGCGGAGGCGCGTCGCCGCCGAACGTCAGGAACGTCTTGAACGCCGCGTTGCCTTCCTTGGTGAAGATCTGGAAGCTGAGCGTGTTCACGCCGTCCATGTGGCTGGGCTTCTCGACCGCGAAGATGCTGGCGAGTTCGCTGTAACGGATGTGCATGTCCAGCGAACTGGTCTGGACGTTGAAGAACGGGCCGGTCTTGCTGAAGTTCCCGAACTGGCCGAAGGCTTCCAGCACCACGACGCCGGTGTTCACGATCACGTGGACCTTCCCGAGTCCTTCGAACGCGCGCAGCAGCTCTTCCCACTTCGCGGCGTCGAGTTCCACCGAGCGGTTGTCGGGCAGGTGCCGGATCACTTCGGCCTCGGGCACGCCGAGTTCGCGCGCGACCTGCGGGGTCATCGCCTTGGGATTGGCCTTCATCGCCTCCTGGACACGCTGGGCGATCGGTGCGGTAGCAGCAGTTGCGGTCATCAATTCCTCCTTGGTTGGACGCCAAAACGGTTGGGTCTTGCGCGTATCTAGTTGAGACTTAGTTGCAAGTCAATGGTATTATGTTGAGAATTGTTCTCATGTACATTTTTTCGACAAGCCGCCCCGAGTCATCGAAATCAATGCAACATACTCAAATGAATGTGATTATGAGATTTACGGAGGGCTAGAGAGTCCTAGGCGGAAAGGCGAAGATTTGGAACCCCGGACCCCCGCCTGAAGGCTTTGTGCGCTTCAGGCGGGGCGTCGCGGTGGAGATCAATACTTCTTTTCCTCGGGCTTCACGCGCCCGCCCAGCAGTTGGCACTGCTCCGGCGTGGCCTGCGCGAGGACCTCGGGGTTGTAGTACTTGTCGTAGACCATCGGCGGATAGCCGGGCTCGACGCGGCGGTGCGCATACGCAAGCTGCATGATATGGCGGCGGCGGCCTTCCTTGTTCGTGTTCGAGTACGCGCCGTGCCAGCAGTCGAAGCGGAAGAGCAGCACGTCGCCGGCCTTCAGCATCGCGGCCTTGGGCTTGATGCCGTTCCATTCGGTCTCGCCTTCGGGCGCGCGGCCGGACTTGAAGCTGCCCGGCACGACGACCGTCGGGCCGATGTCGGCGGTCAGGTCGTCGAGGTAAAACTGCGCGACGCATTCGTGAATCGGGATGATCACGCGCGGGTCGGAGGCGTACTCTTCCGGCAGCGCGACGGGCAGAAAGTCCGCATGGATGGGCATCCTCCGCCCGGGGCCGGTGATCCACATCGAGCCCGACTGGACGCGGCAGTTGTTCCCCAGCACGGCGCGCGCGATATCGACGACGCCCGGCCGGTTGATGTAGCGCAGGAAGTGCGGGTCCTTGTGGAACTCCACGTTCAGGTGCTTGTTGAAGCACCAGCCCTTCTTGGTCTCGTCGTACTGCTCGTCGGGCCCGCCGGACGTGTTCATGAGGTGGCGGAGATCGGCGACTTCCTGCTTGTTCAGGACGCCGGGGATAATCGCGTAGCCGTCGGTGAACATCGCGTCGATCGCCGCGTCCAGATCGAAGTGCTCGGGGTACGGCAGGTTCTCGAGCGGCCCGTCGTAGACCTTGAACTTCTGGTCCTTCTTGTAGTGCCCGTTTTCGATGACGCGCGGGGCGTTTAGCGTGGTGGTGGTCATGGAAGCTCCTTTACCCTTGGCATGTGGAACCTGACCGCAGCATACACCGGCAACGCGTGGCATTGAATGTGGAGGGTGTCCTTTACCATGTTGTTTATGGCCACAAGTTTCTTTCGTAAATTACAGAGGCCCGGGCGCGCTCCCAATAAGAGGTAGTGCATGCGTGCAGCACCTGCCAACTCCCGCAGGCACCACGCAGACTTTGCTAATAATTAGTACTAATTAGACTGTCTGAGATGGCCTTGGTGTATACGGCTTGGCTCGAGGCCCGCCCACCAGCTCCACCACGAGGAGACCGGCATGAGACTCCTGACGCTGCCGCCGCTTCTGCTTCTGGCGTGCACTTGCCTGGCCGCCGAAAAGACCGCCGAGGTCGTTCCCGAAAGGGACCCCGCGCCCGAGAAGCCCGTCGAACTCGTGGCCGCGGTCGCCGGCAAGCACCCTCGCATTCTCTTTACCGAAGCCGATATCCCGCGCCTGAAGAAGCTCGCGGAAGGCGACGGCAAGGCCTTCTTCGACCAACTGAACGGCTACGTGCCCGCTTGCGTCGCGCCGAAGGACGCGAAGTACATCACCGATGCCACCGACGCGCAGCGCCAGGGCTTCTGGCGGCTGCCCACCGTCGCGCTGCATTACGTGCTCACGGGCGAAAAGAAGTCGCTCGACCACGCCACGGCCTACCTGCGGGCCTTCCTTGCTCAGGAACATTGGGAGACCGGCGGCGAGACCGACTGCGGGATGGGCGCGGCGAACATCCTGACCGGCGCCGCCATCGCCTACGACTGGCTCTACCACGACCTGCCCGCGGATCTGCGCGAAGCCTGCGGCAAGCGCCTGCTGCTCCAGGCGCGCCGCATGTACTACGGCGGGCACCTGGGCAAGGCCTCCCGGATTCAGTACTGGCAGAACGATCCGCAGAACAACCACCGCTGGCACCGCGACGCGGGCCTGGCCCTGGCCGTTCTGGCCGTGGCGGGCGAACCGAATCTGGACACGGGCTGGCTGCTCGAAAAGACTAAGACGGAACTGCAGTACCTCCACGACTGGCTGCCCGAAGACGGCACCAGCCACGAGTCGGCCTCGTACCTGGTCTTCGGCGCGCCGTACATCGTCCTGGCCTTCGACGCCGCCGACCGCTGCCTCGGCACGGACCTGCTGGGCCACCCGTGGTTCAAGACCGTGCCGGTCTTCCGGCTCCACATGACTCTGCCGGGCTTCAAGGACAGCATGCAGTACGGCGACAGCGGCGGGAACGGGTTCATCAACAACTTCGCCTACCGCTGCACCGGCCGCTTCAAGGACGCCGACGCGCAGGCTGGGCTGCTGGCCTTCAGCAAGGGCGACCCGAGCGCCTTCCAGTACGGCTGGTTCTCGCTCCTCTGGTTCGATCCCGAGGTCAAAGGCGGCTCGCTCGAGAAGATTCCGACGCGCGCGTACTACCCGGACATCGGGCTCGCGTCCTTCCGCGACTCCTGGAGCGCCGAGGCCGCGGCCATGATCTTCAAGTGTTCGCCGCCCGGCGGCCTGAAGCTGAACGAGTACCGCAACAAGAACAACTTCCACTACATCAACGTCGGGCACGACGACCCGGACGCGAACATGTTCGAGATCTACTGCAACGGCGGGTTCGCGGCCGACAACGACCGCTACGCGGGCGACGGACGCCGCCTGACCAGCTCGCACAATACGATCCTGGTCGATGGGAAAGGCCAGAAGACCGAAGCCAAGGGCTGGAACCAGCCGCTCAAGGCTCCGAACCAGGACATGACCAAGCTCTGCCATGTCACCGCCTACGCGCAGGACGGCAAGGTGGCCGCGTGCGAGGGCGAAGCGGCCAACTCCTACACGGGGCTGACGCGCTTCCGCCGCACCGCGGTCTGGGTCGAAGGCGCGTACGTCCTGATCCTCGACGACATCGTGGCCGAAAAGGAAAGCGCCCTCACCTGGCTGGTGGAAAGCGTCGCGGTCGAGAAAACCGGCGAAGGTCAGTACCGTCTGGGCAAAGCCCCCGCCGGCTGCGCGTTCCATCTCGCCGCCAGCGAACCGCTCGAAGAGAAGCTCGGCGTCTCGACGGCGCTCGCGCACGGCGACAAGAAGCCCATGGGTCTCCAGCAGCTCCAGGCGACCGCCAAGGCCAAGCGCGTGCGCATCGCGGCCGTCTTCGACGTGTGGAACAAAGGCGCGAAGGCGATCCTGAACGCCAGCGGCGAGACCGCGACGGTCTCGGTGCAGACCGAAGCCGGCAAGGACGAATGGACCTGGGCGCCGCCCGCCGGCGAGAAGACACCGTCCAAGATCAGCGCCAGGCGCGCCGACGGGAGCACCTTCGAACTCAAGTAGCGGCCGCGCCCCGGGCGCTTCCCGCCTCCCCAACGTTTGAAATTCGCCCGCCGAAGCCGTAGGCTTCCCGTTCGGACTCCTACCGGGGAGGAGCATGGGGCAGCAGGGCGAGCAGGCGGGGACCTCCGTCTCCGGCCGCAAACGGCTGGGCGAACTGGCGCTCGAGAAGGGCCTGATCTCCTCGTCGCAACTCAGCGATGCCCTGAAGACGCAGGGCGAACTGAAAAAGCTGGGCCTCAGCGAACGCATCGGCGCCATCCTTTATAAGAAGAAGGCGCTCTCGCAGAAGGCCCTCGACGGCCTGCTGAACGAACAGACCGCGCAGGACGAACCCGGACGCCCCGCGCCGGCGAAGAAGGCGCGCAAGCTCGGCAACTTCGAACTCTACGAACGCGTCGGGGCCGGCGCGATGGGCGTGGTCTTCCGCGCGCGCCAGATCACCATGGACCGCATCGTCGCGGTGAAGATTCTTGCGCCCAAGTACGCCGACGACGAATCCTTCATCAAACGTTTCGTGCGCGAAGCCCGCGCGGCCGGACAGTTCAGCCACGAGAACATCGTCACCGCGCTCGACGTCGGCTTTATCGAGCCCTACCACTACTTCGTGATGGAGTACGTCGAAGGGAAGACCTTGCGCAAGGTCGTCGAGGAGCGTGGCCCGTTGCCCGAAAACGAGGCGCTTGGCTTCGCGATGCAGATCGCCAAGGGCCTGGACCACGCGCTGACCAAGAAGATTCTGCACCGCGACGTAAAGCCCGAGAACGTCATCGTCACCGCGCAGGGCGTCGCGAAGCTGCTCGACATGGGCCTGGCCTGCACGGTCGGCGCTTCCGAAGAGGACCTTGCCGAGGGCGATCCCAAGGCGCGCAAGGCCGCCGGGACCCCGCATTACATCTCGCCCGAGGCCGCGCGCGGCGAAGACCTGGATACGCGCGCCGATCTCTACTCCCTCGGCTGCACGCTCTACCACATGCTGGCCGGCTGCACGCCCTACGAAGGCCGTGACGGTCGCACGATCATGGCCCGGCAGGTCGCGGAGCCTTTTCCCGAGATCGCCGCCAAGCGCCCCAACCTTTCCGAACACGCCGTGCGCATCCTCGCGAAGCTCTCGGCGAAGGACCGCGAGCAGCGCTACCGCACGCCGGGCGAAGCGATCGAAGATTGCGACCGCGTCCTGCGCGGCCAGCCGCCCAAGTACGCCGCGCCCGCCGCACCGCCTCCGGGCAAATCGGGGCGGATGCGCGCGGGCTCGACCACCGGACCGCGCGCGCCCATCGGCGAACGCGGCACCACGGGTCCGCGCTCCCCGATCCGCCCGCGCGGCACGACCACCGGACCGGCCTCCCCCATTCTGGGCGACCGCACGGGCAGCCTCTCGCCCACGCAGCCCGGCGCGGAAGGCGGCAAGGCGCGCGCCAAGGGCGCGCCTCCGCTGATCTGGCTCGGAGCCGCCGCGGCCGCCGTCGTGGTGCTTGGACTCGCCGCGGTGCTCTCCATGGGCGGCGAGACCAAGTCGGCCAAGCAGGCGCCGCCGAAGCCGGCTCCGGAGAAGATCGTTCAACCCGAGCCCGCGAAGAGCGTGGAAGTCAAGGCGCCGGCCGAGCCTTCGCGCGAACAGAAAGCACGCGAGGCGCTGGAAGCGGCGCAGAAGCTCGAGGCCGAAGCGCCCGGCGCGTTCGCCGCGTTCCTGCCCGCCCTGCGGCAGGCCGCCGAGCAGGCTCGGGAGACGCCGGTCGCGAAGCCCGCGACGGAAGCGCTGAACGCCGCGCAGGCGCGCTACGCGAAGGCTGTCGAGGATCTGCTCCAAAAAGCCCAGACGGACGCCGATGCGGCGGCGGCTCGCAACGAATGGAAGTCCGCCGTCGCGGCTTTCCCCGACGGCCTGCTCTCGGACGATCTGCGCGCGGGCGACGGCGCGGAGCGGCTTGCTGCGGCGCGCAAGACGGTGCTTGAGAAAGCCGAAGCTCGGGCCGCGAAGTTCCTCGCCGAGGCCCGCGCCAAAGCGCAGCCCGCGACGCCCGAGGCGCTGGCCGAGGCGATCACGCTGGCCGGGCAGGCGGAAGAAGTGCCCTCGGAGTTCGCGCCGAGCGCCAAGCTGGCCGCCGAAGAACGCACGGCCTGGACGGCCGCGCTGGAGCGCCTGAAAGTGGCCGCGGCTCAGCAGGGGGCCGAACGCGCGGCAAAGGCGCGCGCGTACGCCGACGCCGTGCGCAAGGAACTGCAACCGCTCCTGCAGAGCAACCGGCTCTCGGCCGCGCGCGAAGCCTTGGCCGCCAAGCTGCGCGAAGCGCCCGGCGCCGAAGCCGCGGAGGCGCTGAAGGCCGAGCAGGCCGACCTGGACGCGCTCGCCGCTCTGCGCAAGGAAGCGATCGAGGCGCTGCGGAACCGCGCCGGTGAAAAGGTGACGCTGACGAAGGGCGCGTCCAAGCTCAGCGGCACGATCAAGAACGAACCGGGGGCGCCCGGGGTGAGCCTGAAGATGGCCGACGGCCCGGAGTTCGCGCTCGGCCCCGAGCAGCTCGACGCTGCCGACGCCGATGCCTACGCGCCGCCCAAGGCGGGCGAGGCCGCGCGCGAGGATTTCCGCCGCCGCGGGCTGCTTTTCATGGCCGCGGGCGATTTCGCGCGGGCGGGCGCCTTCTTCACCCAAGCACGCGACGCCGGCCTGGGCGAGGCGCAGCGCTACCTCGACCGCCTGGAAGTCTACGCGCTGGGCGAGAAGGAAGTCGCGGCGCGCAAGGCATGGACGGCGCTGGAAGAACTCTTCGCCACCAAGCGCTGGAAGGAGATCAAGCGGGCGCTCGAAGGCTATAAGGATGAGTTCGGCGCGACGAAGTGGGCCGCCGAGAAGCAGGCCCCGTTCCTCGCGATGCTGAACGAGGCCACCGCCAAGGTGCTCTTCGGCAACCTGCCTTCGCAGGGCCTGAAACTCTGGCTGCGCCTGGACGAAGGCAAGGGCGCCTCGGCCGCCAACGCGGCCGGCCAGGGCGAGACGACTTTGCAGGGCGCGACGTGGGCGCAGGGCAAATTCGACGGCGCGCTGGCCTTCGACGGCAACCGGCAGTTCGCGGTCACCGCCGCGGACCTGAAGGACCGCTTCCTCAGCGAGGACGTGAGCATCTCCATCTGGTTCAACGCCGCGGCGGCGGGCGTGGTGATCACCGAGATCGGTTCGGCCGACCTGAACGGCGGGTGGCACGACAGCCAGGTGGAAGTGCTGGCCAGCGGCGAAGTGAAGGTGCGGGTCTGGAACCTTGAAGGCGTTTCCCTGGGCACGGTGAAGTTCAACGAGTGGCACCACGCGGTGCTCGTGTACGACAAGACCGCGCAGACGCTGACCGGATACCTGGACGGCACGAAAGCCGCCGCGGAGACCAAAGGCGCGCGGCAGGTGCCGTGGAAGAACAATCAGGGACTCTTCTACGCGCTGGGCGCCGCCGACAGCACCAACCTGGGCTCCGGCGCGTTCTTCAAAGGCCTGATCGACGAGGTGCGCATTTACGACCGCCCGCTCGGCGCCGAGGAAGCCAAGGCGCTTGCCGCCGCCCGCGCGGACGCCGCGAAGTAATTCGCCATCGTCGATTGGAACCGCGCTCGGTCACGGACGCGCGGACGCGCTGCTGGTCGTGGCCAGCACGTAGCGGATTTTCTCGCATAGTTCTTCGATCGTGAACGGCTTTTCGAGAAAGTTGATCGAGCGCTGGCTGACGCCGTGCAGCACCGTCTCGTCTTCGGTGTAGCCGGACGTGAAGAGCACTTTGATCTCCGGCCGGTGCGCGCGCACGCCTTCCGCGACGAGCGTCCCGCTGCGCTTGGGCAGCACCACGTCGGTGACCAGCAGGTGGATCGGACCGTCGTGCACGCGGGCGGTTTCGAGCGCCGCGTCCGGCGTGCGGGCCGTCAGCACCTGATAACCGCGCGCGCGCAACCCGCTGCTCGCGACGTCGAGAATCGTCTCCTCGTCGTCCACGAGCAGGATCGTTTCCTGCCCGGTGCTGACCGAGAGGGTGACTTCCGACGAGACCGGGGCGGCCTTCGCGCCCGCCGCCGGGAACATCACCTTGAAGGTGGAGCCCTGGCCCACGGCCGATTCGATGGCCACGAAGCCGTTCATCTTTTTTACGATGCCGAAGACCATCGAAAGCCCCAGGCCCGTGCCCTTGCCCATCGGCTTGGTCGTGAAGTACGGCTCGAAGATGTGGTGAATGATCTCGGGGCTCATCCCGCTGCCCTTATCGCTCACGCTCATGCCCACGAACGTGCCCGCGGGCGCTTCGAAGCCGTGTTCCAGGTACGGTTCGCGCAGCGCCTGGCGCAGGGTGCGGACGAGAATCCGGCCGCTGCCCGAGGAAGCGTCGCGCGCGTTGACCACCAGGTTGAGCAGGATCTGCTCGATCTGGCTGGGATCGGCGATCACGTGGGTCTCTTCCTTGATCAGCTCGAACCTGAGGTCGATCCCGCCTTCGATCAGACGGCCGAGCATGTTCTTCATCTCGCCGACGACGAGGTTCAGGTCCACCAGTTTGGGCTCCACCGCCTGCTTGCGCGAGAAGGAAAGAAGCTGCCGCGTCAGGTTGCCCGCGCGCACGCCGATCTTGCGGATCTCCTCGACATTGCGCCGCCTCGGATGGGACGCCGGATCGGCCAGGATCAGGTCCGAATAGCCGATGATGCCGGTGAGCAGGTTGTTGAAGTCGTGCGCGACCCCGCCGGCCAGCCGCCCGATGCTTTCCATCTTCTGCGCGTGCTGGAGCTGGTTTTCCAGCACCCAGCGCTCGGTCACATCGACATCCATCGAAACGAACATGCCCTGGTTGTCGGGCGTGGGGATGCGGAAGAGCGTCGAGACGCTTACGCCTTCGCGGCCGTCCTTGCGCTTGAAGCCGCACTCGTAGGGACCTTTCGGCCGTCCGTCCTGCGCGACTTCCTTGAGCATGGCCAGGAACGCCTGCTCCTGCTGGCCGGAGCGCGTGAGCTTGGAAAGCGTGGTGCCCAGCGCCTCCTTGCTCGTGAATCCGAAGACCTGCTCGGACGCCTTGTTCCAGAAGAGCACGCGGCCCTGGAGGTCGTAGCCCTGGATCGCGACGTTGGGCGAATTCTCGAGAATCGCGCTCAGGCGCGACTCGCTCTCCTGCAGCGCCTGCGCGGCGCGCTTTCGCTCGGTGATCACCTGCGTGAAGAAGATCAGGCCGCCGATGCCGCCGCCCGGCTTGTACCAGGGGCGCGCCTCCCATTGCAGCCAGTCCACCGTTCCGTCCTCGCGCGGGAAGGGATCCTCGTCGCAGCTTTCCACGGCGCCGGCAAGCACGTGCTGGTGAATCTTCTTCCAGCGTTCGGGAATGTCCGGAAAGACCTCGTAGTGCGAACGCCCGATGATCTCGGTGCCGTCGAGGTGGTAGTCCTTGATCCAGCGGTCGCTGGCCTGGATGTAGCGGAGTTGGTTGTCCAGCATGGCGATGGCGGCGGGCGCGTGGCGGATGAATTCGCGCAGCAGCTTCTCGTTCGCCGCAAGCGCTTCGGAGGCCTTGCGGCTGTCGGTAATGTCGTAGTTGATGCCCGTCATGCGCGCCGGGTTGCCGGCCGCGTCTTTGATCACGCGGGCCGAGGCCTTGAGATGCCGCACCTCGCCGTCGTTCACGACGATGCGGAAGGACGTGTCGAAGGCCTTGAGCCCCATGATGGCGAGCTTGACTTCCGAGCGCGCGCGCTCCAGGTCGTCGGGGTGGACCCTGGTCGCCCAATCTTCGTAGGCGACCACGGGCTTTTCGGGCGGAACGCCGTAGAGCTTGAACATCCGCGCGTCCCAGACGAGCTTGTTGGTCTGAAGGTCCAGGTCCCAGACGCCGATGCCGGCGGAATCCGCGGCGAGTTCGAAGCGTTCGTTGAGCTGGCGCTCGCGCGCTTCCAGGTCCTGGATGGCCTTCTCGCCCATCCGGCGGTCGTAGTGCGCGACCAGCATGTCCCGCAGCGACTCGATCAGCGTGCGCTCTTCGGCGAGGAACGGGCCTTCGGCCTCCGCCGGGCGTTCCTCCAGGTAGGCGACCTCGATCCGGCCGCGCTTCCCGTCGCGCGTGGAAAACTCCGCGGATTGCATCCAGGGCGTCTCCCACCAGCGCGGCGTGGCGACCTCCAGGCTGCCGATGCGGATGCGCGCCTCGCAAACGTCGGGGTGATTCCATGCCGGCGGAAGGAAGGCCACCAGGTCCCGGAGCAGCCCTTCGTCGAAGGGGCGGTCCTGCTGGAGCAGGCGCGCGGTCTTGTGGAGAGCGATCAGTTCCTTGATGCGTTCGCCCAGGTCGTGCATCAGGCGCGCGCGATCGGCCTCGACCTTTTTGCGCGCGGACACGTCGCGCACCATGGCCAACACCTTGCCGTCGGGCAGCATGCCGGCGTTGATTTCGACGTGCACGACCGCGCCGTCTTTCCGCCGCAGCCGCCATTCGGACTGCACGGGGTTGGGGCCTTTCAACTGCGCAAGCTCATAGTCCAGCCGCCGTTCCTCGCCGGGCGCAAGGATGTCGGAAATCGAGCGGGCCAGCATTTCTTCGCGCGTGTACCCGAGCAACGCCAGGCCCGCGGGATTGACTTCCAGGTACCGGCCCTGTCCCGTGGCGAGAAATATGCCGTCGGAGGCGCCCTCAAAGAGCAAGCGCAGGCGTTCTTCGCTCTCGCGCAGCGCGAGTTCGTTGTTCTGCGAGGCTTCCAGCGCGCGGTTCAGGCTGGCTTCGCTCTCCTTTAAGGCCTTCTCGGCGCGCCTGCGCTGCTCGATCTCCTCGTTCTGGTCGCTGACGGTCCTGCTCGCGATCAGCCCGGCCAGGCAGAGGATGGCCATGGTCATCTGCGCCGCCGGGACGTACCCGGATTCGATCATGCCGTGCATCGAACCCACGCTCGGAAAGATCAGCGTGGCGAAGACCAGCCAGACGTTGGCCAGCACCGCCAGCCAGACGCCGTGCCGCACCGCCGCCCAGACGATGAAGATGCCGTAGACCGACCAGTACTCGTCCATCGGCATCGCGCGGCTGATGATGAAGATGGCGACGAAGATCTGGCAGATCTCGAAGATCGCGTACCTGGTCAGCCCGCCCGGCTTGACCAGCACCGTGCTCGCCGCGCCACGCGTGCGCGTCCAGCCCTTGCGCTCCAGCCAGGGCGTAAGCAAGAAGCCGAAGGCCGGAGCGATCGCGAGGCCGTCCAGAAAGGTGGCCTCGAAGCCGCCCACGCCGAGCTTCCAGAATTCGGCGGCACGAAGGTCGCCCAGCAGGACCAGTTGCCCCGCGACGTAGAAGCCGTTCATGAGCGCCGCCGGCACGATGGCCAGCAGGACGAAGCGCATCAGATGCCCGAGGTCGGGCAGCCAGCAGCGGCCCTTGCCAAGCCGCGCGAACAGCCACCAGCCCAGCCCCACCGCGACGGTCTCCGGCAGGGCGTAGAGCGGCCGGAATCGCCAGTCGGGCAGGTCCCACAGGGGCGCGCAGAGCAAGGCGTTCAGGTACAACCCGGGCAGCACGCGCGGCCCCCACCAGCACGCCATGATCAGGGCCAGCGGAATCGGCAGGTAGACCGCGGAAACGCCCGTGGCGACCTTCGTGGAAAGCGATAGCCACGTGCCTGCGTGGCAGACCAGGGCGGGAAGCACCCAGGTCCACCAGGGCAAGGGACGCCGTTCGGATTGTGCGGTGCCGTTCGTCACGATGGATAACCCACGGGACTGCCGTTACGAATTGAGCAGATGGGACTCGATGTTTTTCCTCAGATCGGCCAGTTCCTTCGATTTGAACGAGTTCTTCGTCTTTTCCAGTACGCGGATCGCCTCCTTGAGCATCTCCTCGTGCCCGGCGCGAACCGGACAATCGATGGAATGGCAGAAGGGGCCGGAGACTTCGGGCACGCGTTCCTTCTCGGTCTTGGAGAGCACCTCAAAGGCGAGCCGGAGGTTCAGCGTGGAGCGCACCACCTGCGAGAAGAGAATCTCCATGACCTGCGAGGCCGTCTCGGCGGCGGCTTCCGCTCCGCGGCGGTCCATGCGCATCGAGAAGGATTCTTCCATGTCGGCGAGCCGCGACTCGAGCTGCTCGCAATCCACCCGGAACTTGCGCATGCAATCGATCATGGTCCCCTTTTGAAGGGACTTCTGGATCGTCGCGAGAATCCTGGGGAACTCGAGCGGCTTCTGCACGTAATCGATCACCCGCAGGCGCAGCGAATGCAGCGCGGTGGGAAGCGTGGGATGCGCGGTGATGATGATCACGATCAGTTCGGGATATTGCGCCACGACTTTTCCGATGAATTCGAGGTCGCGGTTGCCGGGCATCTGAATGTCCGAAATAAGGAGATCGACGTGCTGGCGCCCCAGGATGCGTTCTGCATCAGCCGCGTCGGTTGCAACATCCACCTGGAATCCCTGTCCGGAAAGGAATTCTTGAAGGCTGCTGCGGATGCTCTCTTCGTCATCGGCCACGAGAATGACCGGCCTAGCGTCCATCGGAGGCCCCCCACCGTTCGGAAGTCAGGACTAGCGCGTATATAAGGAGTTTAGTCCAATGTTGTTTCATGCATCGTACAAGCACCACAAGTGTCTGTAAAAGCATTACTTGCAAAATGCACGCCACTCTCCGAATCTTCGGATTTTTCAGGCTTCGGTTCCTGGATTTTGAACACTTGAACGCGGCGTAACGCCTTCCGCGCACCGTCGCAACACGCCGCATTCCAGAGATTTGGGCCAGCCGCAGACAAATCTGGCGCACTGGCCTCCGTGTTGCTACCACCCAACTTCGAGATCGGTCTGGCTGCGCTTGCCGAATCTGGGCAAGCGGCCTTGGCGACAGGACATCGGGCCTGTGTGTCGAAGGCGCAATCTGTGGATGCATTTTGCATCCCACAGCTTGCGCCTTCTTTTTTTTTACCCTGGAGGCGCCCATGCAGAACTCGGGGCTGTGGGATCAAGCGCGTCTCGCCATGAGTTCGGGCCGGCTGGTCGAGGCCGAACGCATGTACATGGATGGTCTCATCAAGATCGTGACGAACTACGAGGCGCCGCTGGCCATCCTTCCCGCGTACCGCGGCCTCTCGGAACTCTATACGAACTCCGGCAAGATCCACCTCTCGCTGCGCCTGCACCGCGAAATGATCCGCATATACGAACAGGAATTCGGGCCGCGCCACGTCACCGTCGCGCTGGCCTCGCTCGAACTCGGCATCCTCTGCCGCAAATCGGGCGACTTCTATCTCGCGAACAAATTCTACCGCAACGGCATCCAGCTCCTCTGGCAGCGCCTCGACAGCCTGGCCAACCGCCTGCCCCACGAATGCTGGGACGCGACGCGCGCGGCCTGCCCGCAAAGCGACGGCTGCTCCTGTTGGGAGACCGACCGCTGCAAGGTCAAGGAGATGGTGGAATCGGTGCAGGAACGCCTGAACGAGGCCGTGGGAATCGGCGACCTGGCGAAGTGCATCGTGGACGACTCCGTCGAAGGCTGCATCCGTGAACTCGCCCGGCGCTTCGAACGCCTGATCGAGACCGCCGGGCAGGAGAAGCTTCCCTGCGGCTTCGACGCCCACGAACTCCAGGAGATCGGCCAGGGCCTGACCCGCCTGGGCGCGGCCCTGCCCGTCACGCCGCTGCCCGCCACCGCGTTCGTCAAGAAAGGGGCGGACCGCTAATGGACACCTCGACCTTCGAAAAACTTCTGGAAGCGATCGCCGAGCGCATGGTCATGGACGACCTCGCCGACGCGGCGGCGCGCGAAGGCCTGGCCCGGATGTTCGCGGACGTGCGCGCGGCCGCCGGCGCCCGGTTCCCGGTCTCCGCCGAGGCTTGCGCGCAGGCCGAACAGCACTGCGCCAAGGCCAAACCCGCCAAGGACCTCTCGAAGCGCCTCGAAGGCCTGCTCAAGAAAATGAAGCGCGAAATCCTGGACGGCGTCGCGGCCCCTCCGCCCCAGGCGGCCAAGCCCGAGGCGCCCGCGCCCGAAGCCGCCGCCGAACCGGCCCCCGTGATTGCGCCGGAGGAAGCGCTGGCGGAAGAACCCGCCGAGCCGGGCGTGACCAGCAACGGCATCCTGGAAGCGCTGCCGCCCGAGTGCGATCCCGAACTGCTGCGCGAGTTCCTCGTCGAGGCGCGCGAGCACATGGAGAACTCCGACGCCCAGTTGCTGATCCTCGAACAGTCGCCCAAGAACGACGAAGCGCTCAACGCCGTCTTCCGCGCGTTCCATTCGTTGAAAGGACTGACCGGCTTCCTGGGCCTGGTGGACATCCAGCGCATCGCCCACGAGAGCGAGAATCTGCTCGAGCGCGCGCGCAAAGGCTCCATCGAACTCGCCGGCTCCTTCTTCGACATCACGTTCGAAGCCGTGGACGCCCTGAAGAAGCTGGTCCAGAACGTCGAAGTGCTCCAGCAGGGCGGCCGGCCGTCCAACGTCGTCAACGTTCCCGAACTGCTCGCCAAACTCGAAGAGATTCAGAAATCTCCTGCGCCGCATGCCGAGACCGCCGAAGCCGCGGAGCCGCCCGCGCCCGCCGCTTCGCCGGTCCCGGAACCCTTGCCGGCGCTCGAATCCGTCCTCACCGCAGCCCCGGCGCCGAGCACCCCTCCAGTCCTCGACGCCCCTCGACCGGACCTGGCGGAACCATCCGGTGACCGTGCCGCCGGGGCTGCGGCCCGAACTGCCTCCGCCGAAGGCCTGAAGACCCGCGAGGTCCTGAAGGTGGACGCCGAACGCCTCGACCGCCTCGTGGACATGATCGGCGAACTGGTGATTGCGGAATCGATGGTCAGCCAGGCCGCCGAACTTCGCGGCGCTTCCACCACCCTCACGCGGCACCTCGGGCAACTCGACAAGATCACCCGCGAACTTCAGGAGATCGGCACGTCGCTGCGCATGATCCCGATCAAGGCGACCTTCCAGCGCATGGCCCGGCTGGTGCGCGACGTCGCCCGCAAGTCCAACAAGCAGGTCGAATTCGTGACCATCGGCGAAGACACCGAACTCGACAAGACCGTCGTCGAGAAGATCGGCGACCCGCTCGTCCACATGATCCGCAACTCCGTGGACCACGGCATCGAGTGCGATCCCAAGGAACGCCTCGCGCGCGGAAAGCCCGCGGCCGGGCGCGTGGAACTCCAGGCGTACCACCGCGGCGGCAACATCTACATCGAGATCGGCGACGACGGCCGCGGCCTCAACAAGGATGCCATCCTGGCCAAAGCGCGCGAGCGCGGCCTGGTGCAGGAGAACGAGACGCCGTCGGACCGCGAGATCTACAACCTGATCTTCGCGCCGGGCCTTTCGACGGCCAAGGCGATCACCGACGTCTCGGGCCGCGGCGTGGGCATGGACGTGGTGAAGCGCAACATCGAGGCCCTGCGCGGACAGATCGACATCCAGACCGAAGTGGGCCGCGGCACGACCTTCACCATCCGCCTGCCGCTCACCCTGGCCATCATCGACGG
>JAHCJK010000013.1 GCA_026184295.1 Planctomycetota bacterium | reverse complement strand
GACCAAGCCGCCCGAAGAAAATCGCGACGGAGAAGGCACGTCCGGGCCGGCGCAGGGCGCGCGCCCGGTCTCCGTGGCGCTCGACCTGGCCGGCGAAGACGTCGGCCGGCTTTCCGTGCGCATGACCTGGCTGAACAACGAACTCGTGGGGGTCTTCCTGGCCGACCGGCCCGAGATGGTCGCGCTGGCCGAACGTCGCATCGGCGACCTGGAGACGCGCCTGAACGAGGCCGCGCCCGGCAAGGTGACCTTCCGCGTCGGCGGGCTCGCGGAGGGCTCCGCGTGACTCCGCGCAACCGCAAGGGCGTTCCGCCGCCCAAGACGGCCGTGGCCCTGCGCTACCAGGGCGGCAAGGACCAGGCGCCCGTGGTCGTCGCCGCCGGCCAGGGGCTCGTCGCCGAAAAGATCGCCGAGACCGCGCGCGCCCACGACGTGCCGATGCACGAAGACGCCATGCTCGCCGCGACGCTCAGCCAGGTGGACGTCGGCAAGCAGATACCCGCCTCGCTCTACAAGGCCGTCGCCGAAGTGCTCGCCTTCGTCTACCGCCTCGACCGCCAGCGCCGCGACGAAAGGAGGAACGGATGACCGCCCCGCGCGACTTCTCGCTCGTGCTCGTGGCCAGTTCCGCCGATTTCACCACCAGGCTGGGCAAGCTGCTCATGGCCTCGGACCTGGCCTGGTCGGCGCTCGGCGACCTGCAGGACCTGATCCACCAGAAGCCGAAGGGCCTGACGTTTCTGCTGCTGGACGGCGGCGATGCGATGTGCGCGCAGACGCTCCAGTGGATCCGTTCGCTGAGCGGCTGGAAGGAGATGCCCGTCGCGGTGATCGACGCGCCGGACGCGCTGGATTTGAGCGCGGAAGCGGACCTGCTGACGCTGAAGTTCCCGCGGACCGCGCAGGAACTCTCCCACCCCCTGGCGGAGTTCGCCTTTCAGCGCAAGGAGGCGGCCGAGGAGCGCATCTTCGTCGAACGGCGCTCAAGCTTCCGGCTGCACTGCAACCTCAACGCGACCGTCGAACTGCCCGTGGTGCTGATCGACATCAGCGAAGGCGGCGCGCAGTTGGAAGTGCCCGCGCCCATCGCGGTGGGCACGGAGATCGGCTTTTCGATACACGAATCGGCGGCCAACGATCTGCGCAACATCCGCATGCAGGTGCTGCACGTGCGGCCCGCGCCGGCGGAAAACCGCTTCCGCGTCTCCGGGCAGTTCGTGAACGTGACGAAGGATTTTCAGCGGGACATCCGGCGCCTGATGCTGAAGCTGCAGATTGTGATCTCGAAACAGGTCCTCGGTTCGGCGGCTCGCAAATGAACCGAGCCCCACGGATGTCAGGTACTTCGAGGCCCGAAGGCCTTTACCGCGCCGTTCGCGTTCTGGACCTTGGGCGCCGGCTGCCCGTCGGCGGGCCGGAGCGGGAAGGGCTTGGGGTTGACGCGCACGTGGGACTTTTCCAGGCGCACCGAGCGGGTGGGCACCTCCAGGGCAACCTTCCGGTCGCCCGGAATTACACGCGGTTTCATTTGCATCATCCTCCGGGATTCAACGCACCTCCTATCAAAGGGAATGCCCATTGGACCCGGAAAATTCTGCATCATCGGCAGGGCCTGCCGCCCATGCGGGCACACGGATCACCTTGCCTTGCATCTCATAATACTTGCTCTTTGAAGGAGTTGTACGAGGGGTGAAAAATTGTCCTGTCGCCGTCCTCGGAATACCCGGGATGGCATGCGTCTTGCCCGATGGAACACGAGGTCGTGTAACGCCTGGAAAACCGGATCTACGAACATGCTAAACTGGTTGATGGGACAGAAGAAGCCCGAGGCGTCGGCCGTGGCCGAAAGCGCCGGCGCGGCCACCGAAGCGGAAGGCTCCGCGGAGGTTGCGGAAGCGACCCCGGAAGCGCCGCAGGACGTGCAGCCGCTTTCCATCCGCAAGACCTGCAACCCGATCGCGGAAGCGTCCGATCCGCTGGAATCCCAACTATCGGAACTCGTACAGCGCCGCATCGACGACTGCGAAAAAGAGATCGCGTCGCCGGGCTTCGACCTGCCCACGCTGCCCGCCGTGGCCATGCGGCTGATGGAAGTGATGCAGAACGTGAACTGCCCGATCACCAAGATCAGCGAAACGGTGATGACCGATCCCGTGATGGCCGCCAAGTTCCTGCGCATGGCGAACTCGGCCCTGTACGGCGGCAAGTCGCGCATCGAGTCGGTGCAGACCGCGGTCGTGCGCCTGGGGCTCGGCACCGTCAAGAACGTCGTGATGTCGATCGCGCTCAACGGCACGATCCTGAAGGACAAGCGCATGGAGCAGACCGCCAAGCACCTGTGGGAACACAGCATCGGGTGCGCGGTGGCGGCGCGCGAGGTGGCCCGCATCATCGGCGGGAACCCGGAATCGGCGTTCATGGCCGGGCTGCTGCACGACATCGGCAAGGTGCCGGCGCTGCTGTTCGTGCAGAAGTCGCTGAAGCCGAACATGAAGGTGCGCCCGGAATTCATCGACGCGCTCGTCGAACAGCATCACATTCGCGCGGGCATCGCGCTGCAGTCGCAGTGGCAGCTACCCGTCGATGCGCGCCTGGCGATGGCCGCGCACCACGCCGTGAACAGCAAGAGCGACGCGGAAGCGCAGGTCTCGCTGCGCATCCCGCAGGCGGAGGCGGAGGAGCGCAAGAACCTGCGCGACGTCCTGATCTCGGTGGTGCTGGCCGACCGCGCGCTGGCTTCGCTGGGCTATGCCGAAGAGCCCGGAGAGGTTTACATCGTCGATGGGCAGCTCGCCGCGGACGTGGACCTGAGCCCGCTGAGCGCCATGGAGTACCTGCAAGGCCTGCCCGACCAGGTCGGCAAGGGCACGAGCATGCTGTAAGCACCGGGCGGCCGAGAGGTTGAAGATTTTTTCAGGAACACCCTATCCTGCGGAATTTGCCGTCCGATCAGTCAGGTGGGAGCGAGAACGGATATGAACATCGACCGACTGCCGGACCTTTCGATCGCCGCGGGCAACGCGGGCGGGTGCGAAGGCCCCGGAGGCTGTACCGACAAGCCCAAACAGCCGGCGCAGCAGGCGCCCGGCTCGTCCGGCGACCGCGTGGACATCTCGTCGGAAGCGCGCCAGGCCGCGCTGGAATCCAAGCAGGCTCAGGAAAAGGGAGACGCCAAGGTGCGCGCCGACAAGGTTGAAGCCGCCCGCCGCTTCCTGGAAGCCGGCCTCTACAACGACCAGGGCGTCGTGGACCGCACCGCCGAGAACCTTTCGTCGTACCTGAAGCTGGACGCGTAGTTCCTCACGCAGTACCACACACCCGGCGCCCGTTTTAGCGCTGCCGTTCGCGGCACGCTCGAACCGGCGCCGGGTTACGTTTTATGCACCCGCCATCTTCCCCACGCTCTGCAATTCGTGCCAACCGCAACGTCGCAACAGGACGAATTTTCCGGCTCGTTGCCCGCGTCCGCGCCTCCACGTCTTCCCGCAAAAAATATTTTCGATTTTCCCCCTATAGAAACGGGATGATCGACCGACGCGCCGGCCTTTCGGTCCGCACTTTGCTCAACTCATCCCCGGTTGGACGCACCGAGAGGATTTTTCCATGACCCCAGGCCTGTATACGATCGCCTCCGCGCTGCAAGCCCGCTACCGGGCCCAGGAGGTCATCTCCAACAACCTCGCCAACGCCGACACGCTGGGCTTCAAGCGCCAGGTGCCGGCCTTCTTCGGATTCTCGACGCTGCTCAAGCAGGCCACCGAAGGCCCGGAACTCGAAAAGTCCCCCGGCTCCGGCGTGATGCTCAGCCCGCCGCACTTCGACCTGGGCCCCGCGGCGCTCCGCACGACCGGGCGCGAGCTGGACTTTGCGATTCGCGGCGAAGGCTTTTTCGTCGTGCGCACCCCGGGCGGGGAAGCGTTTACCCGCGACGGGCATTTCGACATCGACGCGAACGGCCGCCTGGTGACCTCCAACGGTTACCCCGTGCTGAGCCGCACCGGCGCCGACATCACGATTCCCAAGGGCACGGTGAGCACGAAGAACGACGGCTCGGTGATGGTCAACGGCGCGCTCGCGGGCACGCTGCGCATCGAGATGCCCGCCGATCCCGAGAACGTCGTCACCGGCAGCGGCGGGCTCTTCTTCTGCGAAGCCGGCGGAGTGCCGGCGGAAGCGGGCGCGACGCAGCTCGTGAACGGAGTCGTCGAAATCTCGAACGTCAACATCCCCGCGGAACTGGTCACCATGCTGGAAAATTCCCGGCTGACCGAGACCGCCGCGAAGGGCCTACAGATTCTGGATGAAAGCCTGGGCAAGTGCATCAGCACCCTGGGCGCGTAAGTCTTCTAAAAGGAGCGCATCATGCTTAGAGCGTTGTGGGCGTCCGCATCGGGTATGCAGGCCCAGCAATTGAACGTAGACACCATCGCGAACAACTTGGCGAACGTCAACACCGCCGGGTTCAAGCGCAGCCAGACGGCCTTTCAGGACCTGATCTACGACCGGCTGCGCACGCCCGGCGCGAGCAGCGACAGCGGCGCCGGCATTCCCGTCGGCATCCAGATGGGGCTGGGCACGCAGCTCACTTCCGTCTCCAAAATCTTCACGCCCGGCAAGCCCCAGCAGACCGGCAACCAGTACGACATGTGGATCGAAGGCAACGGCTTCTTTCAGATTCAGCTTTCCGACGGCACGCTGGCCTACACGCGCGACGGTTCCTTCCACCCCAACGCCGAAGGGCAGCTCGTCACCTCCGAAGGCTACGTGCTGGACGGCGCGCCCACGATCAGCGCCAACGCCACCGCCGTCACCATCTCGCCCAACGGCACGATCTCCGAGACCGTCAACGGCGTCTCGACGCAGCTCGGCCAGTTGAACCTGTACACCTTCTCCAACCCCGCGGGCCTGCTCGCCAAGGGGCACAACCTCTTCGAAGCCAGCAGCAGCAGCGGCGACGCGACCTCCGGCACGCCCGGCAGCGACGGCGTCGGCGCGATTCAGCAGGGCTTCCTCGAAATGTCGAACGTCGAAGTCGTGCAGGAGATGGTGAACCTGATCGTCGCGCAGCGCGCCTACGAAGTGAACACCAAGGCGATCCAGGCCAGCGACGAGATGCTCCAGACGGCCAATTCGATCCGGAGATAAACGATGACGTTCCGCGCCACCCTCCTGATCCTGTGCCTCGCGCCCCTCGCCCTCCGCGCCGCCGAGCGCGAAGGCGTCCCGACCGCCGCGGACGAACCGGCGGCCGCGAAGGTCACGCTGCGCAAGCAGGCGGCCTCGCAGGGCGAAGAGATCAAGCTCGGCGAGATCGCCGACGTGCAGGGTCCGGCCGGGCAGACGAAGCAGCTCGAAGGCCTGGTGGTCGCGCGCGCGGCCGCGCCGGGCAAGTCGCGCCGCGTCTCGCTCGAGGAGGTCCGCAAGACGGTGCGCGAAGGCCTTCCCGGCGGCGAGAAGGTTGACGTGGAAGGCGACCGCACCCTCGAAGTCAAAGCCGCGGCGCAGCGCGTGGAAGGCTCGGCCCTGGCCGACGCGGCCGCGCAAGGGATCCGCGACCGGCTGCACGGGCAGTACGACGCCGAAGTCACCGTCGAGATCGCCGGGCATCCGGACTTCGTCCACGTCCGTCCCGGAAACTACGAATTGACGCCGGAACTTCCGGCGCAGGGACTGCTGCCCGGGTTCCGAACCGTGCGCGTGCGCGCGGTCTGCGACGGGCGCTGGTGCGCCGACGGGTTCGTAAGCGTGCGCATCCACGTGCTCCGCAACACCCCCGTGGCCGCGCGGCGCGTCGAAGCAGGCGAGACGCTGGGCAAGGACGACCTCTCGATGGAACTGCGCGAATGCGGCAGCGCGGACCTCGCGAAGTCCTCCGACCCGGCGGACTTTATCGGCAAGCGCGCCAAGGTGACCATCCCCGCCGGGCGCATGCTGGAAGAACGGCTGATCGAACGCGTTCCCGACGTCCTGAAGGGCGACCGCGTGGAAGTGACGGTCACGCGCGGGAGCCTTTCCATCCGCACGGTCGCGATGGCCGACGGCGACGCGGCCCGCGGCGATACGCTGCGCGTCAAACTGCTCGATTCGAACGAAGTCCTGATCGTCAAGGTCACCGGCAAGGGCCGGGCCGAACTCTGAAACCACGCCGAGGCAAGGAACCCGCCATGCGTTTTGCACCTATTGTCGCGTTGACGTTTTCGCTAGTGCTGACCGGCTGCCGGCAGCCCGCGGCCGTGCGCGCGCCTTCGCCCGTGACGCTGAACATGACCCAGCCCACCGTGACCGACGGCTCCCTGTGGCAGCCCGAAGCGCGCGGTTCGGGCGTCGTTTCGGACACCACGGCGCGCGCCAAGGGCGACATCCTGACGATCCTGGTCGTCGAAGACGTCAACGCCAAGCGCGACCGCTCGATGGATACCTCGCGCGACCAGAGCATCGACGCCGGCGTGGACCAGTTCGTCTACCCCGAATGGCTGAAGTACAAGGGCACCCTGCCGAAGGTCTCGGCCAGTTCCAACCGCTCGTTCAAGGGCGGCGGCACCATCAACGACAGCGGCACGGTCCGCGCCAAGATCAGCGCGCAGGTCACCGACGTGCTCCCCAACGGCAACCTGGTCGTGCTGGGCCAGAAGGAAGTGATCGTCGCGGGCGACTCGCAGGTGATCACGCTCACCGGCATCGTGCGCCCGAGCGACGTGCTGGCCAACAACACGGTGATCTCGACGCAGATCGCCGAAGCGCGCATCAACATCTACGGCAGCGGGCCGCTCAACGACGCCCAGCGCCGCACGCTGGTCGGCAAGCTCTTCGACTGGATCAACCTGTTCTAAGGAAAGGCGCCCGATGAACCGCACCCGAACGCTCCTGACGCTCCTCCCCGCGCTGGCCCTGTGGGCCGCGGCGTGCTCCGCGATGGAAGCGCCGCCGCCGCCCAAGGTGGTGCAGCTCGCGCCGCCTTCCGTGCGCATCAAGGATTTGGCCGAACTCCAGGGCGTCCGCGAGAACCAGTTGATCGGCAACGGCCTGGTCGTGGGCCTGGACGGCACCGGCGACAAGAACAGCAACCTGACCAACCAGGAACTGGCCAACCTGACCACGCGCTTCGGGGTCAAGATTTCGGCGAGCGACATCAAGAGCAACAACGTCGCCGCGGTGCTGGTGACGGCGCAGCTTCCGCCCTTCGCCAAAAAGGGCGCGAAGATCGACGTGCAGATCTCCTCGATCGGCGACGCCAAGAGCCTGCAGGGCGGCATCCTGCTCCAGTGCCCGCTGGTGGGCGCCGACGGACGCGTCTACACCGTGGCCCAGGGCGCGATCTCGGTCGGCGGCTTCAGCGCCGGCAGCAGCGGCGCGGGCGGCGCCTCGGTGCAGAAGAACCACCCGCTCGTCGGGCGCATTCCCGGCGGCGGCCTGGTGGAACGCGAAGTGCCCTCCGACGTCGCGCGCGAAGGCATGGTGCGCATGCGCCTGCGCAACCCGGACTTCACCACCGCGCAGCGCATCGCCGATTCGGTGAACAAGGTCTGGGCCGGCTCGGCCAAGGCCCTCGACCTCAGCTCGGTGGAAGTGAAGATTCCAGACAAGTTTCTCGCCGAGAACGACCTGGTGCAGTTCGTCTCGCAGCTCGAAACGATCAACGTCGTCCCGGACAACATCGCGCGCGTGGTCATCAACGAACGCACGGGCACCATCGTGGCCGGCACGCATGTGCAGATTGCACCCGTCGCGATCTCGCACGGCAACCTGTACATCACGATCAAGAACGCGCCGGTGATCTCGCAGCCGGAGGCGCTCAGCACCGGCGGCGGCACGGTGGTGACCAACGACCAGACCACGCGCGCGACCGAGGAATCGGCTCGCGTGATCGTGCTGCAGCACGGGCCGACCCTGGGCGACCTTGCGCAGGCGCTGAACGCGCTGAAGGTGACGCCGCGCGACATCATCGCGATCTTCCAGGCGCTGAAGAACGCCGGCGCGCTGCACGCCGAACTGGTGATCATGTGAGATTTCGCGGCATGGCCGCGCGTTTGCAATGAAGCATGAGGCCGGCGGTTCAAGCAGGCCACCGAAGGAAGCGAGGAAGGACGATGAGCGGCTCGGATATCGGATCGATCGGCGCCCTGCCCTCCGGCGAACTCGAACGCCTGACGTACGCGTCGAAGAAGCTGGAAGCCGTTTGGCTGTCCCACATTCTGAAGGAAGCGCACGGGGCGAACGGGAGCTTCCTGGAGAAGTCGATGGCCTCGAAAATGTTTCGCGAGATGCTCGACGAAGCGCTGGCCGAGAAGATGGCCGAGCGCGGTACAACCGGCCTGACGGAAATTCTGGTCAAGCGCATGCTTCCGGCAATTTCTTCCGAGACCACGAGCGCCAAGGAATAACAGGGAATACGAACATGCCCACGATGGCCGATGCTCCCGCGTTGAAAGACGTCGTGCATTCGCTCCTGGACGCGACCGAGCGCCTGCAGAGCGCGCTGCGCCGGGTGGACTCCGACGCGATTCTCAAAGCCGTCAGCGACCAGGCCGAGTACGTCTCGGTGCTGGAATCGTACGGCGAGCACCTGCACGAGGCGCTCTCGAAGGGCGAACTGCGCCAGGAATTCGCGCGCATCTCCGAGATGAACGCGCACAACCAGATTCTGAGCATGTGCGGCCTGCGCACGATCGCGCAGACGATCAACCGCGCGATGCCTCCCGTCGGATACGGCGATCAGGGCGAACCGCAGAACGGTTCGGAGGTCTCCTCGCTCAAGGCCTCGATCTGACCTCCGGACTGGGAACCGATCATGATCACGACCAATGCCATCCTCGATACCGGCGTCCGCGGCCTGCGCGCGTTCCAGATCGCGCTGAGCGTCACCTCGCACAACGTGACGAACGCTTCGACGCCCGGCTACACGCGCCAGCGCGCGGCGCTCAGCACCACCCTGCCGCTGCCGCACGCGCCGGGCATGATCGGCACCGGCGTGGAAGTCGTCTCCGTCGAGCGCATGCGCATGCCCACGCTCGACCAGATCGTGCGCACCGAGACCAGCCAGCTCGGGCGCTGGGACCAGAGCGCCTCGGCGAATGGCGTGCTCGAAACGATGTTCGGCGACCCGACCGACGGCGCGATCGGCCACGCGCTCACCGAATTCTGGAATGCCTGGCAGGACCTGACCACCGCCCCCGGCGACCAGGGCGCCCGCAGCGTGGTGCTCCAGCGCGCCCTCTCGCTCGTCGATACCATCCGCGACGCCAGCACGCGCCTCGACCGCACCAACACGGGGCAGAACCAGGCCCTGACCGGCTACGTCAACGACGCGAACTCGTACATCTCCGGCATCGCGCTGCTCAACCAGGAAATCAGCCGCGCCGAACTGGGCGGCCAGAAGGCCAACGACCTGCGCGACCGCCGCGACCTCCTGATCGAGAAGCTTTCCGACCTGACCGACCTGACCGCCGTCGAACAGCCCAACGGCATGGTGGACATCGACGTCGGCGGGCAGAGCCTCGTCAGCGGCATCACCTCCACGCCCCTGACGGCCGTGCTGAACCCCGCCACGAACCACGTCGAAGTGCAGATCGGCGGCGCGCCGCTGGCCTTCACGTCGGGGCGCTTCCAGGGATTCGTGGAAACCTTCGCCAACATCGATTCGACCCGGAGCGGGCTGAACACGCTGGCCGCGGCCATCGTCGGCGAAGTGAACGCGGTGCACTCCGCCGGCTACGACCTGACCGATTCGACGGGCGTGAACTTCTTCTCCACGTCCGGCGTCGCCGGGCAGGAAGCGGCGACCATCGACCTCGACGCGGCGGTCAAGGGCAACCCGAGCAAGATCGCGGCCTCGAGTTCCGGGCCGCCGACGCCGGTGGGCAACAGCGCCAACGCGCTCAAGCTGGCCCTGCTGCGCGACAAGAAGGCGATCGGCGGCGCGACGCTGAACGAGGCCTTCGGCAACATCGTGCTCGACCTGGGCTCCAAGTCCCGCGAGTCGCTGCAACGGCGCGAGGACTACGCCTCCGCGGTGCAGGCGGTGGTGGAACAGCGCGACGCGATCAGCGGCGTGAACATGGACGAAGAGATTTCCAACATGCTGAATTTCCAGCGCGCGTACGAGGCGGCTTCGCGCGTGATCACCGCGGTGGACGAGATGATGGACCGCATCATCAACCGCACCGGCCGCGTCGGCATCTGACGCAGAGGAACGGGCCATGCGCGTATCCGACAACCAGCGTTACCAGGGCTTCATCCCCCAGTACCAGAGCCTGCTGGCGCGGCAGATCGACATCCAGCGGCAGGTCGCCAGCGGGCAGAAGATCCTGCGCGCCAGCGACGACACCGCCGGCGCCGCGCGCGCGCAACTGTACATCAGCGAACTCTCGACCCTCAGCCAGGACCTGCGCAACATCGACGAGGCCAAGGGCGAGACCGACATCGCCGCCGACGCCGTGCAGCGGTCGCTGGACATGATGCAGCGCGTGCGCGAACTGGCCGTGCAGGCCGGCAACCCGACGCTGGACAACACCGCGCGCACGAACATCAGCCAGGAACTGGAACAGATTCTCAAGACCATCAGCGGCCTGGGCGGGCAGTCGCACCGCGGGCAGATGGTGTTCTCGGGCACGCTGACCAACCAGGCCTCCTTCGTCACTGCCGACACGAACGCCGACGGCAAGATCGACACCGTGACCTACCAGGGCAACTACGAGACCCGCGCCGTGGAAATCTCGCCCGGACGGACCTCGGACTATTCGGTGCTGGGCAGCAACCAGGGCGGCGGCGAGTTCGGCGTCTTCATCGACTGGCAGGGCGGCGTCGAGCAAACCAACGTCTTCAAGTCGATCGTCGATCTGCGCAACGCCGTGGACGCCAACAACCTTTCCGCGATCTCCAGCGCGTCCATCCCGCAGCTCGAAAAGGATATCTCGCACCTGACGGTCGCGATGGCGCGCATCGGCGGGGTGCAGTCGCGCATGGAAACCAGCGTGACGCTGAACGAAGACGTCTCCGAAACCACCCAGTTGAACCTCTCGAAGATTCGCGACACCGACATTGCCGAAGCAACGACGCGGTACGCCCAGCTCGAAACATCCTACAAAGCGGCCCTCAACATGGGGGCCCGGATCATGCAGATGAGTCTCCTGGACTATGTGAGGTAAGGAAACATGAGCGCAAAACTGATGACCGAAAACGCTTCGTGCGAGGAGGGCCTCGTGGAACTGCCACAGGAATTGCACGTGGTCGGCGGCTTTTACCCGTTCGCCAGCGAACGGTTCGCCGTCAAGCCGGAGGAGGAAGCGCCGCCCTTCCTGCGGCTGGAAGCCGTGGACGCGGACCTCGCGTTCCACGTGCTCGACCCGTTCGTGGTGATGGAAAACTACGCGCCCGAGCTTCCCGAAGAGGAAGACCAGGCGCTGGACCTGCAGGGGCCCGACGAGACGCGCTTGCTGGCGATCGTCAACCTGACGCGCGGAGCGGCCAACGCGACCGTGAACCTCGCCGCGCCCATCGTCATCAACACGCGCACCGGACGCGCGAAGCAGGTGATCCTGCACAACGCCGCGCAGTACGAAGTCCGCCACCGCCTCTTCCCCGTCTGATTGCAGCGCCGATAAAGGAGTGGCCACATGTTGGTACTCAGCCGTAAAGCCGGACAAGCGCTGCTGATCGGGAAGGACATCGAGATCACGGTCCTTCGCGTGGACGGCGACCAGGTGCGCATTGGCGTCAAGGCGCCCACCAGCATCACGATCCTGCGCCGCGAACTTCAGGAAGAAGTGCGCAGCGAGACCGCCGCCGCCAAGCTGGAAGCGCAAAAGGCCCCGCAGAAACTCAGCGACCTGAAAGCGCTCTCGCAGCAGCTCACCCGCAGCAAGACGCCCCGTTAACCCCGGGGCTTCATCGAATCGACACGGAGGCGAGCATGCAAGGACGCGAACTCTTCGACCGGCTTTGGGCCTGCGAGCCCTACGCGCAGATTTCGATGGAAGAAGCCATCGTCGATAAAATTCTGGAACTCTGCCGCGAGAAGAACGCCAGGCGCGTGCTCTCCGTCGGCTGCGGCCAAGGAGCCGCGCTGCGCAAGCTCCTCGAACACGGCATCGAAGCCTACGGCGTGGACATCTCGCCCGTGGCGTTGAAGGCCTGCGAGGATCTGGGCGACCGCGTGAAGTGCGTGGACTTCAGCACCGTGCGCGAGCCGCTCTTCGGCAAGATCGACCTGCTCTATTCCGTCGATGCGCTGCAATGCATCCCCGCCAAGGACCTGGACGGATTCTTCAAGGCCGCGCAGGCGCAGCAGCCGTCGCACGTGATGTTCATGCCCAACCTCGGCAAGGACCTGATCGGACCCTCGCTCCTCAAGGAAAACTCGCACGCGCTCTACCGCTATCCCAACTGGTGGACCCGGGTCGCGGGGGAGTACTTCAAGATTCAGAAATCGACCGTGATCCGGAATGGCTTCGCCGCGTGCATGCTGAACGGCGTCAAAGGCCGGAGCAGCCCGGCGCCGACCTACCGCGGAGCCTCCCCCGGCGAATCGGAAACGCAGCGCGAGAAGCGCTTCCAGCGCAACCTCGAAGTCGTAATCGCGCGCAACATGATCAAGCACGCCGAGGATTTCTTTCAGACGCCCGAAGCCGATTACCGCGAGGCGGGCCTCACGGTCGGCTTCTCGCCCCTGGGCGAGCCGTTTGGCGCGCTGAAGGTCGGCGACAAGGTCCTGGCCATCGACGATCCGACGAGCACGCGCGAGGAAGCGCAGGCCTGGGCGCGCGGCGTCCGCATCCGCAGCGACGAAGCACTGGTGCTGATGGTCGGGCTCGGCTTCGGCTACGGCGCGGAAGAGCTGCTGCGGCTGATGGCGCCGAATTCCCATCTGGTGGTCGTCGATCCGTACGCGGCCATGCTGCGCGCCGCGCTGGAATACCGCGACCTGCGCCCGCTCCTGCAGGATGCGCGCTTCCACCTCGTGCCGTCGATCGACGACTTCGACGTGAAGGGGAAAGTCACCGAGATCGTGCTGCGCAACGCCAACCTGGACGCATCGCGCCCGACCGCGCGCCCGGCGTACGCGACGCTGCTCGGCGACAAGGCCGTGGAATTGGCCCACACCGCCACGGTGCGCTACTTCGCGGGCCTGGCCAACAAGCACACGACCGAGACCGAATGCGTCGTCTGGTCGGAGCAGCTTCTGCGCAACCTGAACTGGATCATCGACTATCCGGGCCTCGAAGGCATCGACCGGATGGAAAAGGCCCCGGCCGCGGTCGTGGTCGGCGCCGGCCCGTCGCTGGGCGGGAGCCTGGAATTCCTGCGCGCGATGCAGGAGCGCGTGCCGATCCTGGCGGTGGACGTCGCGGTGCCCAAGCTGCTCGCCGCCGGCATCCACCCGCACATCGTCGTGGTCATGGACCGCAGCGAGATCTGCTTCAACAAGGTCAAGGGAATCGATCCCGCGCGCACGGGCCTGATGCTCTTCAGCCAGGTCTACCCCGGATTCGCGGACATGGACGCGGCCTTCAAGATCATCAACATCGAGAACATCGTCTGCGACCTGTTCAAGGACATCTGCGTGCGCAGAAGTTCCGAGCACATGGCCTTCGTCGGCGGTTCGTCGGCGCAACTGGCCCGGCATCTGGGCGCGCGCACGATGTACCTCGTGGGCATGGATTTCGCCTTCGCGCCGGACGGTTCGACGCACGTCGAGGGCGCGCACTCGGAAAAAGGCGGCGCGGTCAATCCGGACGACTTGAAGGACGAATGGCTGCCGGTGCCGGGGAACACGCACGACAAGCTGCGGACCAACCGGCTCTTCAAGATTTACCTCGACCAGTTCCGCGATTTCGTCCGCAACGCGCACGACACGACCTTCATTCCCGTCACGAACGGCGGCGCGAAGATCGGCGACCTGCGGCACGTCCTGCCCGAGGACGCGCTCTGCTTCGCCGAAAGCTATCCGAAGAAGGACTGGCTCGAGACGATCGCATCGGCGGTGCGTTCGGCCGCGGCGACGCAGGACGTCGGCGCGCTGCACGCCCGGATGCGCAAGCTCTCGCGCGAACTGCTCGGCTTCCGCGACAAGATGAACGCGACCAAGGACCGCAAGCAGCTTATCTGCATCCTGGACGACCTGGTGCACCACCCCTGCCACTTCCTGGTGGAATGGATCTTCGTCGAGACGTATTACTCGCTCTTCGGCAAGCAGGAGCTGAAGGACGAGCACATCGATCTCGTGCGCGATCGCCTGAACACGCTGGAACCCGCCCTGCGCGCGATCGTGGAATTCGACCGCCAATCCGCCGCGGTGTGACGCCTTTGCGATCCTGACCCGTACGTTCCGACCGAAGTGCCTTCCACCCCCGGCCCATGCGCCGGGGGTTTTCGTTCAATCCTCGCCCAAACGCAGGCAGAAATTTCCGGCGACGCGCGCGTCCGGAAATCCGGAACGCCATGCCTCGCGGAATTCCGTCCCGATTTCCGGAACTTAAATAATCTCCCTTATCCGCTCGATTCTCCACCCGAAGGACAAGTGTGGAAGTTTGGATCCGGCCGCTGGGGCCGGGCGAACTTCGAAAATCCAAGCGGCAGGCAGGGACGCCAAGCCGCGAGATCTCCAGGGAAGGAGAAAACCCATGTCGAGGATTGTCACCAATTCGAGCGCGATCACGGTCTACAAGAACTACAACCGTTCCAACATGAGCCTTGCGGCTTCTGCCGAACGGCTTTCGACCGGTTTGCGCATCAACAGAGCTTCGGACGACGCGGCTGGACTCGCGATCAGCGAGACCCTGCGCGCCCAGGTCAAAGGAACGGACATGGCGGCCGAGAATATCTCGAACGCCAATTCGTTCATCAACACGGCGGACGGTTTCTTGCAGAACGTCTCTGACATCCTCGGGCGGCTCGAAGAGCTGGCGGTCGAGTACGGCGACCCCACCAAGAGCTCCAGCGACAAGGCCAACCTGTCGGCGGAGTTCACCGCGCTGGCCAGCAAGAGCGTCGATATCCTTCAGAACGCGGTCTACAACGGCAAGCAGATGTTCAGCGCGGACCTGACCGGCCTGGTGATCGACGCCAACGGCACGACCGCGAGCATCAACGGCCTGGACGCCAGCGCCGCGATCAACGCGCTGACGGGCTCCTCGATCGGCAGCGTCACCGCCGTGCAGTCGGCCATCAACTCCCTCTCGACGATGCGCGGCAACCTGGGCGCCTCGCAGAGCAAGCTCGTGTACACCCTGATCGGCGTCGAGAACTACTCCGAGAACGTCTCGGCCGCCGAGAGCCGCATCCGCAACGTGGACGTCGCGAAGGAAACCACCTCGTTCTCCCGCTTCCAGATCCAGGTACAGGCCTCGACCGCGATGCTGGCGCAAGCCAACTCGCTGCCGCAGAACGTCCTGTCCCTGCTGCGCGGGTAAACGGCGGAGAAGGAAGGTTCGCGGAAGGAAGGCGGGCGCAACCGCCGAGCAAACGAGGAAAGGCCAGGCAGGGACGCCGGGCCAGGGGCATCCAAGGAAGGAGAAGCCATGAAGAAGACGGAGAGCCAGCTTTCCAGAACGGCGTGCAAGCGCCTGGAGGAAAGAAAGACGGGCGCCTGGGTGCAGCGGGCGGGACGAAAGCTGCAGCCAAGCGAGCAGATGCTGGAAAACGTGTTCGCGGCGGAATGCCGGGACCCCGAAGAGAAAGCGGAGCGGGCCGCAAAGCCCGCATGACACGAAGGAACGCAGCACCGCATGACACAACGCAGGCCACGGACGCAACTCGTGGCCTGCATTTTTAGGACGGAAGGCACGCGCGCGCGGCCACTGGGGCTTCGGCGCACAGACCAAAGGACGGCAAGGACGCCCTCCTGAACACACCAAGGAAGGAGTACTTCACATGTCTCGCATCGTCACGAATTCCAGCGCGGTCACGGTCTACAAGAACTACAACCGCGCCAACATGAGCCTGGCGGCCTCGGCCGAACGGCTCAGCACGGGCCTGCGCATCAACCGCGCGTCGGACGACGCCGCGGGCCTGGCCATCAGCGAAACCCTGCGCGCGCAGGTCAAGGGCGCCGGGATGGCCGCCGACAACATCGCGAACGTGAACTCGCTGATCAACACGGCCGACGGCTTTCTCCAGAACGTCTCCGACATCCTCGGCCGCCTGGAAGAACTGGCCGTCGAATACGGCGACCCGACCAAGAGCAGCAGCGACAAGTCGAACCTCTCGGCCGAATTCGACGCCCTGGCCAGCAAGGCGGCCACGATTCTCGACACGGCGAAGTTCAACGGCATCAACCTGTTCAGCGGCACGCTGAGCGCCGTGATCGTGGACGCGAACGGGACGACGGAATCGATCACCGGGCTCTCGGGCGCGTCGTCCTTCTCGGCGGTCAGCGCCGCGACGATCGGCAGCGTCACCGCCGTGCAGTCGGCCATCAACACCCTCTCGACGATGCGCGGCAACCTGGGCGCCTCGCAGAGCAAGCTGAACTTCACCCTGATCGGCGTGGAAAACTACGTGGAAAACGTCAGCGCCGCGGAAAGCCGCATCCGCAACGTGGACGTCGCGAAGGAAACCACGTCCTTCTCGCGCTACCAGATCCAGGTGCAGGCCTCGACCGCGATGCTGGCTCAGGCCAACTCGCTGCCGCAGAACGTGCTGTCCCTGATCCGGGGCTAACGTCGCAGTGCCACGGGCGCAACCCGTGAGGCTTTTGCCGATGCCGGCACGGAGGCCGGCATGATTTGAACCACGGAAGGAGTGTACCATGTCTCGAATCGTTACGAACTCGAGCGCGATTACGGTCTACAAGAACTACAGTCGCGCGAACATGAGCCTCGCGGCTTCGGCCGAACGGCTCAGCACGGGCCTGCGCATCAACCGCGCGTCGGACGACGCGGCCGGCCTGGCGATCAGCGAAACCCTGCGCGCGCAGGTGAAGGGCGCGAGCATGGCCAGCGACAACATCGCCAACGTGAACTCGCTGATCAATACGGCGGACGGCTTCCTCCAGAACGTCTCGGATGTGCTGGGACGCCTGGAAGAACTGGCCGTCGAGTACGGCGACCCGACCAAGAGCTCCAGCGACAAGACCAACCTGTCGGCCGAATTCGATGCCCTCCAGAGCAAGGCGGTGGCGATCCTGACCGGCGCCAAGTTCAACGGCATCACCCTGTTCGGCGGCTCGCTGGGTTCGGTGACCATCGACGCCAACGGCACGACCGAGAGCATTACCGGCCTCTCGGCGGCCTCGGCTTCGGGCGTCATCGCGGGCGCGACGATCGGAAGCGTGGCGAACGTGCAGTCGGCCATCGACGTGCTCAGCACGATGCGCGGCCGCCTGGGCGCATCGCAAAGCAAGCTGAACTACACGCTCATCGGGGTCGAAAACTACGTGGAAAACGTCAGCGCCGCGGAAAGCCGCATCCGCAACGTGGACGTCGCGAAGGAAACCACGTCGTTCTCGCGCTACCAGATCCAGGTGCAGGCGTCCACGGCCATGCTGGCGCAAGCCAACTCGCTGCCGCAGAACGTCCTCTCCCTGATCCGGTAACGGAGGCAGGATAAAGGCGGGCGTGGTCCCGGCCGTGCGGCCGGGGCCACGCCATTCCTCATCGTGACGAGTAGCCGAAGAAGGAGATACCCATGCCGGCATCGCTTGAGACTCCCATGGAAGCCGCCGTGGCCACGGCCGACACGCTCGCGCGGCCGGTCAAGGCGCCAGCCACCCATCCGCGGGAACTCGAACGCCTGCAGTACCTGGGGCGCATGGTCTCCGCGGTTTCCCACGAACTCAACAACCGCCTTACCAGCGTGGTGGGCTACGCGGACCTGATGTACCTCCAGAACAACCCCTCCGGCATGCAGCGCCTGGCGGGCAAGCTGCGCGAACAGACCGAGACCCTGCGCATCTTCGCCGAGGGCATCGCCGGGTTTTCGAAATCGATCCAGGGCAAACCCTTGCCCTTCAACCTCGCCTGCGCCGTCGGGCAGGTGGCCGAACTGGCCAAGTGCGAGACCAAGTTCCGCGGCATCCCGTTCTTTCTCAAGCAGGACGCGCCGGAGTTCTGCGCCACGGCCTGGCCTTCGGAATTCAGGCTCGCGCTCTTCGCCTGCATCTACGAACTGACCCGCTGGCTGGCGCTTCAGGCCGCGGGCGAATCCAAGAACATCGTGGTCTCCTGCCGGCGCGTCCCCGACGCGCGGGCGGCCGAAGTCTGCGTGCGGCTGGAACGCCGCGCGCTTCTCGCGGATGCCTCGCCGTGGCCCACCCTGCCGGACCTGGCGATGGCGCTGGAGATCTTCGCCGAGCAGAACATCCGTTCGAAGTGGCAGTCCGATTCGCATTCGAGCCTCTCGCTGAGCCTCGTGATTCCGGAGGCAACCAGGCGCGAGTCCGAGATGGAGGGAGTGGGGGTGTAAGATGGATGGAATGGTCCTGATGGGCCTATCGCCCGTTTCCCTGAAGGTGCAGCAGAACGATGCCGAGCGCTCGGTGGCGCTCGGTCAGGCCTTTCTGAAGCCGTCCTCCGATCCGGTCGATTCGATTCAGATCGGGACGGCGGTCAAGGAACCCGACGAGTTCGAGCGCATCCTGCTGGGACAGCGGCAGGACCCCGACGCCGAGCAGCAGCCGCCTTCGCTGGCCACCATGCTGGAAGCGATCCGCGCCTACATCACCGAGGCGCTCGACCGCGCCAAGGACGAGGATGAAGCGTACTTCCGGCGCATGGAAGAGCTGACGGAAAAACTGCACGAGATCAAGGGCTCCGACACGGTCAAGTCCGCCGGCGACATGGTCGGCGCGCTGGCTCCGGACTCGAAGGACGACTTCCTCAAGGCCATCGGCAGCCTGTCCGAGAAGGCCCAGGAGCAGAAGGGTCGGGTCGAGTCGCAGAGCATCGAGATGAGCGGCTTGCAGCTCTCGGTGGCCAAGGGAGACAAGCGCGGGGTCGAGGTCCACTTTGAAGGCGTGAACCTGGAACTGAAGGGCCACGCCGCCGGGAAGCCGGATACGAAGACGACCTTCGAGGTCAAGAAGCCGTCGCCGCGGCCCGAGCATCATGCGGAACCGAAGCCTCCGCCCGCGCCGGAACCCCAGCACCAGGCGCCGGCGAAGAGCTAACGGGAGCGCGGAGCGTAGCCGCACCCTATATAAGGAGAGAGGATGCAATTTTTGCCGGCCCCGGCCGGATCGATGATCCCATAAACTTATTTTATAAATGCTTTTACAAGATTGCCTGGCATTCCAGCGGCAGGCACCGGGTTTGCTCCAAGCGAACAGGAGCATCCGGAGGTCCGTCTATTCGGCAATCTTTGCCGAGGCGGAGTTCCTCCCGGTAGACCTTGCCTGGAACCGGATATGCCGCTGCGCGTCATCCCACGCTTGGACATCAAGGCCCCCAATCTGGTCAAGGGGATCCGCCTGGAAGGCCTGCGCGTCCTCGGCAAACCCTCCGACTTCGCCCAGTCGTACTTCGAACAGGGCGCCGACGAACTGATCTACCAGGACATCGTCGCCAGCCTGTACGGGCGCAACAACATCGTCGAACTCGTCCGCGAGACCGCCGAGCGCATCTTCGTGCCGCTCACCGTCGGCGGCGGCGTCCGCACGATCATGGACATCCAGAACCTGCTCCGCGCCGGCGCGGACAAGGTCTGCATCAACACCGCCGCGACCACGCGCCCCGCGTTCATCAAGGAAGCCGCGAAGATCTTCGGGACGCAGTGCATCGTCGTCGCCGTCGAAGCCATCCGCAAACCCGACGGCCGCTGGGAAGCCTTCACCAACAACGGCCGCGAACACACGGGCCTCGACGCGCGCGACTGGTCGATGCGCGCCGTGGACCTCGGCTGCGGCGAACTGCTCATCACCAGCGTGGACCGCGAAGGCACCAAAAAGGGCTACGACCTCGACCTCATCGCCGCCATCGCGCCCAACGTTCCCATTCCGGTGCTCGTCCACGGCGGCGCGGGCAGCCTGCAGGATCTCGTGGAAGCCGCGAAGCTCGGCATCGACGGCCTGGTGGTCTCTTCGCTGCTGCATTACCGCGTGCACACCGTCGCCGAACTGAAGGCCCATCTGGTCCAGGCCGGCGTGGAGGTGCGCCAATGAAACCGCGCGTCACCGTCTGCGACTACGGGCTCGGCAACCTCCACAGCGTGCTGAAGGCCCTGAACCACGTCGGCTGCGAAGTGGACGTCGCCCAGGACGGCCGCGACCTGGCATTTTCCGAACGCATCGTCGTCCCCGGCGTCGGGGCCTTCGCCGACGGCATGGCGGGACTGGAACGCCGCGGCATGGTCGAGGCGCTGCGCAAACTCGCCAAGGCCGGCCGCCCGATCGCGGGCATCTGCCTCGGCGCGCAACTGCTGCTGAGCGAGAGCGAAGAATTCGGGAAGCACCGCGGGCTCGACATCATCCGCGGGCGCGTGGTGCTGATCCCGTCCGAAGGCGTGAAGGTTCCGCACGTCGGCTGGGACCGCCTGCACGTCCCCGCCGGCGCCGCCTGGGCCGGCACGCCGCTCCAGGCCACCGAGCCCGGAACGTGGGCGTACTTCGTCCATTCCTTCATGCTCGTGCCCGAAAACAAGGCTCACGTGCTCGCCGCCTGCCGCTACGGCGCGCACGAGATTACCGCCGTCGTCGCCAGCGGACGCATCACCGGCTTCCAGTACCACCCGGAAAAGAGCGGGCAGGCCGGCCTCGAGATGCTCAAACAGTTCGCGCAAACCGAAGTCTAGACGAAAGGATCACGCGATGGATCATGCGCCCCTGGAAACCAAGTACGGCCTGCCAAGCGAGGTGAAGTTCTGCAAGCGCTGCGTGATCTCCAACCAGCGCCCGAATTCCGCCGTGGAATTCCAGCACACCAGCGCTTCGAAAAAATCCACGATCCGCTTCGACGACGAAGGCATCTGCGACGCCTGCCGCGTCGCCGAACGCAAGCAGTCCGCCATCGACTGGGACAAGCGCGAGGCCGAACTGCGCGCGCTCTGCGACCGCTACCGCAAGAACGACGGCAGCTACGACTGCCTCGTCCCCGGCTCGGGCGGCAAGGACAGCTTCTACGCCGCGCACGTCATCAAGCACAAGTACGGCATGCACCCGCTCACCGTCACCTGGGCTCCGCACCTGTACACCGACTGGGGCTGGAAGAACCACCAGGCCTGGATCCAGGCCGGCTTCGACAACTACCTCGTCCATCCGAACGGCCGCGTGCACCGCCTGCTGACGCGCCTGGCCGTCGAGAACCTCTTCCACCCCTTCCAGCCCTTCATCCTGGGGCAGAAGTTCCTCGCGCCGAAGTTCGCCGCGCAGATGAACATCCCGCTCGTCTTCTACGGCGAGAACGAGGCCGAGTACGGCAATCCGCAAAAGGACATGGAATCGAGCAAGCGCGACTTCGCGTACTTCGCTTCGAAGAACCAGGAGGAAATCTTCCTCGGCGGCGCCTCGCTCGCGGACCTGAAGAACAAGTTCGGCCTCTGCGAGAACGACTGGCATCCGTACCTGCCCGCGAATCCCGACCTGCTGCGCGAGCGCAAGATCGAGGTCCACTACCTCGGCTACTACACCAGGTGGCATCCGCAGGGCGCGTACTACTACGCCGTCGAGAACGGCAACTTCCAGGCCTCGCCCGAGCGCACGCCCGGAACCTACAGCAAGTACAACTCCATCGACGACAAGATCGACGACCTGCATTACTGGACCACGCGCGTGAAATTCGGCATCGGCCGCGCGACCTACGACGCCTCGCAGGAAATCCGTTCGGGCGAGATCACCCGCGACGAAGGCGTGGCCCTGGTGCGGCGCTTCGACGGCGAATGGCCCGCGCGCTTCGAGAAGGAACTGATGGAGTACCTGAGCCTGTCGGCGCGGGAGTTCCCGGCCGCGCACGCGCAGTTCGAACACCCGGTGATGACCAAGCAGACTTTCCTGGCGCTCGCCGACAAGTTCCGCAGCCCGCATCTGTGGACGAAGCAGGACGGCGAATGGGCCCTGCGGCACACGGTCTGGCAGGAGAACGAAGCGCTGGCCGTCGCGCCGGGGGCGCTGCGGGAAACGGCGTGAGTCCGGACGCGGGCGCGTCCAAGCGAGGCCCTATGAATGTTCGCACAGTCTGTTTGTTCGGTGCCGGCGGCCACGCGCGCGTGGTGACGGACGCGGCGCGCCTGAGCAACTGGCGCGTCGAAGGCTGCTGGGCGCCCGACGCCGCCGAAGGCCTGCTGCATCTCGGCAGCGACGCCGACCTGGAACGCACCCTCGACCGCTGGATGGAAGGGCACTTCCACGTGGCGGTCGGCGGCCTGCCCGGCGAAACCCTTCGCCGCACGATCCTCGAACGCTGGGAACCGAAGGCGCTCACTTGGGCCAACATCATCCATCCCACCGCGTGGGTCTCGCCCCGCGCGCATTTGGGCTGGGGCATCTACATCGGCGCGAACGCGGTCGTCAACGCGGGCGCGCGCCTGGGCAACCACGTACTCATCAACACCGGAGCGATCGTCGAGCACGACTGCAAACTGGACGAAGGCGTGAACCTCGGCCCGCGCGCCGTCGTGGGGGGCGGCGTGCACGCCGGCCCGTGGTCGTACCTCGCGCTGGGCTGCTGCGTACGCAACCACCTGAGCATCGGCGCGAACGCGGTCGTCGGCATGGGCGCCGTGGTGGCGCGCGACGTGGAAGAAAACACGATGGTCATGGGCGTGCCGGCCAAGCCCGTGGGGAGCGCCGTGCGATGAACGTCCTCGGCCTCGTCACCGCGCGCGGCGGCTCGAAGGGTTTCCCGGGCAAGAACCTGGCGCTGCTCGCCGGCCGCCCGCTGGTGGCGTGGAGCCACCGCGCGCTCGCCGCGCTGCGTGATCGGCACGCCGGCCTGCACCTGCGGCTCTCGACCGACAGCCGCGCCATCGCCGAGGCCTGGCCCGAAGGCGACCGCCCCCACGACCTACGCCCCGCGCATCTGGCCGAAGACGACTCCTCCTCCCTCGACGTCGCGCTGTACGAACTCGACCGCATGGCCGCGCGCGGCACTCCGTGCGACGCCGTGCTGCTGCTCCAGCCGACCTCGCCGCTGCTCGGCGCCGGCGACCTGGACGCGATGTGGGCCGCGTACGAAGCCGGGCACGCCTCGGTCCTCGCGGTCGCCGAGACCCCGCACCCGCTCGCCTGGGCCTGGAACCGCGCCGCGAACGGCGTGCTCTCCCCCGCTCTGCCCCAGTCCAGCGACGCGCGCCGCCAGGACGCCCCCAAAGCCTGGCTGCCCGTGGGCGCGTACCTGGTCTCGGCCGAATTCCTACGCTCGCGCCGCGCCTTCGCCGCGCCCGACGCCACCTTTGGCGTGCCCGTCGCGCCGTGGCGCGCGGTCGATATCGACGCGCCGGAGGACCTCGAACGAGCCGCGATGGCGCTCGAACGCGCGCAAGCCCGGCCGGCCTTCGCGCTCGGCGGCCGGACCATCGGCCCCGGGCATCCGTGCTTCGTCATCGCCGAGGCCGGCGTGAACCACGGCGGCAACCTGCACACCGCCAAGCTGCTCGTGCACGCCGCGGCCCGCAGCGGCGCGGACGCGATCAAGTTCCAGACCTTCCGCGCCTCGAACCTCGTCACGCGCAACGCGCGCAAGGCCGACTACCAGGTGCGCAACACCGGCGGCGAGGAAAGCCAGTACGAGATGCTCGCGAAGCTCGAATTCGCGCCGGACGATTTCCGCCAGCTTAAGGCCGAGGCCGAACGCCACGGACTGGTCTTTCTCTCCACGCCTTTCGACGCCGAAAGCGTCGAACTGCTCGCGAACCTGAACGTGGACGGCTTCAAGCTCGGCTCGGGCGAGATCACCAACCTCCCGATGCTCGAACAGATCGCGCGCCACGGCCGACCGCTGCTGCTCAGCACCGGCATGTCCACGCTCGACGAAGTCGAACGCGCCGCCGCGCACTTCCGCGCCTGCGGCGGGAGCGCGCTGGCCGTCCTGCATTGCGTAAGCTGCTACCCCGCGCCCATCGGCGACACCAATCTGCGCGCGATGGATTCGCTGCGCGCGGCCGTCGGCGGGCCCGCGGGCATGTCCGATCACAGCCTGGGATGGGAAGTCGCGCTCGCGGCCGTCGCGCGCGGCGCCTGCGTGCTCGAAAAACATCTTACGCTCGACCGCGCCATGCCCGGACCGGACCACGCGGCCTCGCTCGAACCGCACGAATTCGCGCAGATGATGAAGCAGATCCGCCACGTCGAAGCCGCGCTCGGCAGCGGCGTCAAGGTCCCCGCGCCCTGCGAACGCGACACGCGCGAGGTCGCGCGCAAGTCGCTCGTGGCCGCGCGCGACCTGCCCGCAGGCAAGCGCATCGAGGCCGCCGACTTCGCCGCCAAACGCCCAGGAACCGGGCTCGAGCCCGTCCTGCTCGAAAAACTCGTGGGCCGCGCGCTCGCGCTGCCGCTCCACGCCGACGAACCCGTCACGTGGGGGCACCTGGCATGATGCGCGTCGCCTTCTTCACCTCCGGACGCCAGGACTGGGGCATCCTCGGGCCCGTCGCGCACGCCGCGGCGCGCTCGGGCCTCGTCGAAGCCGTCGTGATCGCCGGCGGGATGCACGGCCGCGGCGAAATCCCCCGCGAACTCGAAGGCCTGCGCGTGGACGAATACGTCGAGACGTTGCCCGCCGGCGACCGCCCGCGGGCCGTCGCGCAGGCCGCGGGCCTGACCGCCACGCTGCTGGCCGGTTCGCTGGAACGCCTGCGCGCCGACGCCCTTTTGATTGCGGGCGACCGCACCGAAACCCTGGGCGCCGCGCTGGCGGCGGCCTGCCTGGCGCTGCCCATCATTCATCTGCACGGCGGCGAAGAATCCGCCGGCGCGATCGACAACGCCTGCCGCCATGCAATCACCAAGCTCTCGCACCTCCATTTCGTCGCCCACGCCGATTACGCACGCCGCATCGCAGCCATGGGCGAACGCCCCGAACGCGTGGTCGTCTCCGGCGCGCCCGCGCTCGACCGGCTCTGGACCGACCCGCGCCTCGACGGCTTCAAACTGGCGCGCAGCCTGGGGCTTAAAGCCCTCGGCAGCCCGCTGGTGCTGGTCACTCATCACCCCGCGACTCTGGGACGCATCGGCCCCGAAGACGAAGCCGCCGCCGTCATCGAAGGCGTGCTGCGCGGACTCGCCGGCCAGGCGGAAGCCACCGTCGTCGTCACCGCGCCCAACTGCGATACCGGCGGCCAGGCCATCGACGCGCGCATGCGCCGCATCGCGGACGGCGACCAGCGTTTCGTGTGGGTGAACGCCCTCGGCAGCCAGCGCTACTTCTCGCTGATGGCCCGCGCGGCCGCGATGGTCGGCAACAGTTCCAGCGGCCTGCTGGAAGCGCCCAGCTTCGGGCTGCCGGTCGTGAACGTCGGCGACCGCCAGAAGGGCCGTCTGCGCATCGGCGAGGTCTTCGACGTCGAAGCCGATGCGGAACAGATCGCCGCGGCGCTGGCCGGCGCGCTTTCGCGGCACGCCGAGTACCCGCGCGAACCGCGCGCGACGAGCCTGGGCGATGGGCACGCGGCCGAACGCATATTGGCGTCGCTGGAAGCCTTCGCCAAGGAATCCCGCGCCGCGCGCCTCGAGAAGTTGCCGGTTCCCATGATCGGGAAGGAGGTGGCCCCGTGCGTGCCCTGAACAACGTGGACCTGGACGCGCTTCTGCTGAAGCCCGAACAGACGATCCTCGACGCGATGAAGACCATCGACCGCTGCGGCATGGAAGTGGCCCTGGTCTGCGATTCGGCCAAGCGCCTGCTCGCGGTCGTCACCGACGGCGATATCCGCCGCGCGCTCATCAACGGTTTCTCGCTCGACCGCCCCGTCGCCGACGTCGGCAACCGGCTCTTCACCGCGCTGCCCGCGAACCAGGGGCGCACGGAAGCCGTGCAGATCATGGTCGAGAAGGGCATCAAGGCGCTGCCGGTCGTGGACGCGTTCGGACGCGTGACCGACCTGCACACGCTGCACGGTTCGCTGATGGGCCAGCGCAAGGAAAACTGGGCCGTGATCATGGCCGGCGGCAAAGGCGAACGCCTGGGCGAACTGACTCACGCGATCCCCAAGCCGATGCTGCCCGTCGGCGACCGCCCGATCCTGGAACGCATCGTCCAATTGCTCGTCGGCCACGGCATCCGCCGCATCTTCATCTCGGTGAACCACTACGGCCGCATGATCGAAGACCACTTCGGCGACGGCAGCCGCTTCTTCTGCAAGATCGAGTACCTCCACGAGACCCGCCCGCTCGGCACCGGCGGCGCGCTGGCGCTGCTGCCCGAACGCCCCACGCATCCCGTCGTGGTGATGAACGGCGACCTGATCACCGGCATCAACGTCTCGCGCATGCTCGCGTTCCACGACGAAGGCGGCTTCGCGGCCACGATGGCGGTGCGCTCGCACAAAGTCACCGTGCCTTTCGGCGTCGCGGAACTGGACGACCAGCGCGTGGCCAAGCTCGTCGAAAAACCGAGCCTCAACTATTTCATCAACGCCGGCATTTATGCGATCGGGCCCGACGCGATCGATTTAATTCCCAAGGACCGCGCGTATCCGATCACCGATCTTTTCAACCACTGCCTTAAAACGCAGCAGCCGGTGGGCGCGTACCACCTGCAGGAATACTGGTCCGACGTCGGCCTGCCCGAGGAGTTCAACCGCGTGCAGGTGCTCTGCGACAACGAAGCCAGCGCGATCCGCCAGGGCGCGGCGCGAAGCCTGCCGCCCGCGCGCGTCGCCGGCTAAGGAGCCACGCCATGCCGCTCTGCCTTACGCCCCGCATCGAAGCGATCACCCGCGAGATCACCGGCCGTCCCGTCGGCCTGTTCGAGGAAGACCTGGCCGCGCGCCGCCACCAGATCAAGGAAGCCGTGACCGGCCGCCGCATGCTCGTGGCCGGCGGCGCGGGCTCGATCGGGTCCGCGACCATCATGGAACTGCTGCGCTTCGAACCCGCGGCCCTGACGGTGCTCGACACGAGCGAGAACAACCTGGCCGAACTGATCCGCGCGATCCGTTCGCGCGAGCAGGCCTTCCAGGGCGAACTCAAGTTCGAGCCGCTCGATTACGGCAGCCCGCTGGCGCGCCACTTCCTCGCCAGCCTGCCGCAGCAGGACGTGGTGCTCAGCTTCGCGGCGCTCAAGCACGTCCGTTCCGAGCGCGACGCCTTTTCGCTGCTGCGCATGCTCGAAGTCAACCTCGTCAAGGCGCACCACTTCCTCTGTGCGCTGCGCGCGCTCGGGCACGGCGGTTCGGGCGTCTTCTTCGTCTCGACGGACAAGGCCGCGCACCCCGTCAGCCTGATGGGCGCGTCGAAACGCGCGATGGAGATGCTGCTGTGGGCGCACACGCATGCCGACTTTCCCGGCGTGCTGGGCGTGAAGGCGGGCGCGAAGCTCCCGCCGCTGCCGCGCATGACCACGACGCGCTTCGCGAACGTGGCCTTCAGCGACGGCAGCCTGCCCTGGGGATTCCTGCAGCGCCTGGAAAAACGCCAGCCGCTCGCGGGTCCCAGCGACGTCCGCCGCTACCTGGTCTCGCCGCAGGAGGCCGGGCAACTGTGCGTGCTCGCGTCGCTCGCCTGCCCCCACAAGCACCTGCTGGTCCCGCGCCTCTCCCCCGAGAACGATCTCGTGGATTTCGGTTCCGTCGCGGACGTGGTGCTGCGTTCGTTCGGCTTCGAACCCGTGCCGTACCACGACGAGGCCGCCGCGAAGGCCAGCGTGGAACGCGAGGCCGCCGCTCGCCGCTACCCCGTGGTGCTGACGCCTTCGGCGACGAGCGGCGAAAAAGAGATCGAAGAGTTCGTCGCGCCCGGCGAGACGCCCGAAGAAGTGGATTTGCGGTCGGCGCAGGCGATTTCCGCCTGCTCGTTCGACCCCGCGGCGCTGGAAGAACTGCTCGGCTTCGTCGCGCACTACTGCAACGGCGCCGAACGCCTGCCCGGCAAGGGCGACTTCGTCGCGACGCTCGGCAAGCTGATCCCCGATTTCGAACACATCGAGAAAGGCGCGTCCCTGGACGAGAAAATGTGATGACCAAGATTCCGCTCTGCATCCCGCGCCTGGACGGCAACGAGGCGCGCTACCTACAGGAATGCGTCTCCACCGGGTTCGTCTCGTCGGTGGGACCGTTCGTCGAACGCTTCGAGAAACTCGTGGCCGAATCCGCGGGCGTCGCACGCGCCGTCGCCACGGCCTCGGGAACGTCCGCGCTGCATCTGGCGCTGATCGGCGCGGGCGTCGGGCGCGACGATCTGGTGATCGTGCCCGCGTTCACCTTCATCGGCACCGCGAACGCCGTGGCGCACGCCGGCGCGCAACCGTGGATCGTGGATGTCGCCGAGCGCGACTGGAACCTGGACCCGGTGCTGCTGCGCACCGTCCTGCGCGAAGAGACGCGGCGCGAAGGCGCGCGGCTGGTGCACCTGGCCACGGGCCGGCGCGTCGCGGCCATCGTGGCCGTGTACGCGATGGGCGAACCCGCCGAGATGGACGCGCTGGGCGAGATCGCGCGCGCTTTCGGCCTGCCGCTCGTCGCCGACGCGGCCGGCGCGGCGGGCGCCGAGTACCGCGGGCAGCCGCTGGGCCCGTGGGCCGACTTCACCGTCTTTTCGTTCAACGGGAACAAGACCGTGACGGCCGGCGGCGGCGGCGCCATCGTGGGGCCCGACCCCGCGCGGCTGGCCGCGCTCAAGCACGTCTCGACGCAGGCGCGCGTGGGCACGGAGTACCACCACGACCGCGTCGGCTACAACTACCGCATGACGAACCTGCAAGCCGCCGTCGGCTGCGCGCAGATGGAACGCCTGGCGGAATTCGTCGCGCTGAAGCGCGCCATCCGCGACCGCTACGACCGCGCGCTGGCCCGCACGCCGGGGTTGAAGGCCTTTCCGCGTGCCGCCAAGGGCCGCGGCAGCGGCTGGTATTCGGGCGTATCGCTGGACGAGCACTTGCCGATGGGCACAAAGGCCTTCTGCGAAGAACTCGGGCGCCTGGGCGTCGAAGCGCGCGGGTTCTGGAAGCCGATCGACCAGCAACCGCCGTACGCCTCCGCGCCGGCCAGCCTGACGGGCGTGACGGACCGCTTCTGGCGGCGCATCGTGACGCTGCCGTGTTCTTCGTCGCTGACGTCGGAAGACCAAGCGCGCGTCATCGAAGCCGTGCGGCAGGTCGCGGGCGCCTGCGCGGCGTCTTCTTCGGCGGCTTCGTGAACCGATTGCCGGGAGCGGAAGAAACGCTCGGCAAATTTTGCCGCTCGGCCCGCCGTGCTCTTCCAACCGCCGCATGGGCAGGAGCTTCGAAAATTTTCCGTTCGGCCCGCCTCGTGCGTACGTTCCGACGGTGGTCTCGTTCGCGCGGGGTTCGGCGCGAAGAGGAAAAAAGTTCACGACAAGCGTCAACTCCGCTCCGTGCCGACCGATAGGACGGTAGAGGACCGCGAACGCAGGCACGAGTTTCAGGAGCAATCGGGATGAGCATTGCGCCGATCAACATCTCAGGCATCAACAGCGGGCTGGACACCAACAGCATCATCTCGCAATTGATGGCCATCGAGCGCCAGGGCCTGAACCGCCTGAACACGCAAAAGGCCACGCTGCTTTCCCGCCAGGACGCGTACCGTTCCTTCGACTCCAAACTCTCGTCCCTTCGCACGGCGGCCAAGAAGCTGAACACGCTCGGCAGCCTGATCTCGTACAAGGGCGAAGCCTCCGACAAGACCAAGTTCGACGTCGCGGCCTCCACGTCGGCGGTGGAAGGCAACTACCACGTCACGATCCTCAACCGCTCCACCAAGAGCGTGCTCAACGGAACCTCGGACGTCGGCCTGAGCGTGGACGCCACGAAGGCGCTCAACGACGGCGCGTCGCTGGGCCCCACGTTCGCGGCCGGCGCCTTTACCATCAACAGCACGCAGATCACTGTCGCCGCGACCGACACGCTCGACGACGTGGTGAACAAGATCAATACCTCCGGCGCGGGTGTGACCGCGAGCTACGACTCGATGACCGACAAGTTCACGCTCTCAAGCGGCGCGAACATTTCGCTGGGGTCGGGCGCGGACACGAGCAACACGCTCTCGCTTCTGCACCTCCAGGCCGACGGCACGTCGAACTCGATTACCAGCTCTTCGGCGCTGGGCGGTCTGAACGTTTCGGCCACGATGAACGACGGCAGCAACGGCCTGCGCGCGCGCACCGCGGTGACCGACGGCGGCTCCGGCGCGGGGCAATTCTTCGTCAACGGCGTCGCGATCGACTACAACGCGAGCACCGATTCGCTTTCCGCCGTGCTCACGCGCATCAACAACTCCGCGGCCGGCGTCACCGCCACCTACGACAAGTCGCTCGACCGAGTGGTGCTGACCAACAAATCGGGCGGCACGAGCGGCATCAGCGCCACCGACGCGGGCGGCTCGGGCAATTTTGTGGCGGCGCTGGGCCTGGGCGGCAGCGCGACGCTGGGTTCCAACGCGCGCATCACAGTGGACGGCTTCAACAACAACCAGCCGATCACGAGCGCGGACGACGTCTTTACCGAGGCCGAGACCGGCGTGCCGGGCCTGACTCTGACCCTGAAGTCCGACTCGGGCAGCGCCGACGTCTCCGTCACCACCGACAACCAGGCCGTCGTGGACAAGATGCAGTCGTTCGTCAATGCCTACAACGATCTGATGAAGTTCATCACCGACAAGACCAAGGTCACCGGCACGGGCAAGGACGCCGTGCAGGGACCGCTGTACGGGCAGCAGGACGTCCGCAGCATCCGGCAGACGCTGCGCGAGGTCGTAGGCGGATCGGTGGCCGGCATCGCGAGCGGCGTCACCACGCTGGCGGGCATCGGCGTCGGCACGACGGGCAGCGAAGCGACCCTGAGTTTCGACTCGGCCAAGTTCTCCGAAGCGCTGGAGAATGCTCCCGGCAACTTCAAGAGCATCCTCGCGGACGCGGCCAACGGCGTCATGACGCGCGTGGTCGGTTTTGTGGACGCGCAGACGAACTTCGGCAGCGGCCCGATCGCCGAAAAGCCGAACAACATGGAGCCGTCGCTCAAGCGCATCAACGCTTCGATCACGCGGTTCAACCGAAACCTCGACCTGAAGGAACAGCATCTCAAGAATCAGTTCAACGCGATGGAACGCGCGCTGTCGAACCTCAACACCGCTGGCGTCTCGGCGGCGTTGAGCGCCCTGAACAGCACGCTGCTGTAAACGCAAACGCCCAGGGAAGGCGTTGCCGCCACGGAAGGCGAAAGGAGCAGGACCATGTACGAGGATCTGTCTAACTACGTCGAGCAGCAGGTACAGGACGCCTCGCCCGCCAAACTGATCGATCTGCTTTTCAGCCGCGCGCGCCGCGACCTCGCCCAGGCGCTGGAGCAGCACGCGCTGGACGGCGAGATGCGCTCGCAGGCCGAAGCCATCCGCCTGATCGTCCACGCGCAGCAGATCGTCGTCGAACTCGCGCGCAGCCTGAACCTGAAGGACGGCGGCGAACTGGCCCGCAACCTCCAGCGCATCTACGAATACATGAACTACCGCCTCAAGGAAGCGATCGACCTCCGCAACCCCGCCAGCGCGCGCGAAGTCCTCGCGCTCCTGGCCGAGCTTCACGAAGGATGGGGCAACGTCCTGCAGGCCGATGCGCCGCCCGAAGGCGCGGCGAGCGGGTCGTACGAGAAGGGCGGAATTCTGGTGGCCTGAAGGCACGGGCCAGGGACGCCGCCATGAACACATCCAACGAACTCGCTCGCTTGGCCGGCATGGTCGTGCTGAACGCGGAGAAGATCTGCGAGAGCGCGGAGGACAGCGACGAGCCCGTCTGGCACGCGCTGCTCGACGGCTACTTCCAGGCCGTGCGCGAACTCCAGGCCTTTTTGCCGCAGGCCAAGCAGGACCTGGGCCTCGCGCGCATCAACGACATCCTCGCGCCGGCCGTAAAATCCGAAGGGCACGTCCGCGACAAGCTGAACCACGTCTGCGATCACATCCGCCGGGAGCTTGCGGTCGTAAACGCCACCCGCACCAACCTGGGCCGCCTCTCCGACGCCTACGCGCACGAGACCGAGCACCACCCGGTCGCGCTGGAAGCCTGAGCCGCTCGGACGGTCGATCATCAATAAAAACGCCCCGAAGGCCTGCGCCCCGGGGCGTTTTCTTTGGGTGCGCGCGAGGTTACTCGCTGATCGAGTAGCGCCGGGTCTCTTCGGCGGCACGTCCGAGCGTTTCGGAGGTGGTCTTGTAGATGCCGGCGTGTTTCTGGTTGTCGCCGACGTCGCCGCTCGCGCCCAGGCCGCCGAAGCTGCGCCCGCCGTAGCCGCCTACGATACCGCCAATGTTCGCCTTCGGTTTGGCCGCGCTGGCCGCCTTGCCCGCGAAGTTGCCGGAGAGCTGGACGTACAGCTGGGCGAGTTCCTGCGCCTTGGAGCGCATGCTGTCGTAGGCGGGCTTGATGTTGTCGAACTTCCGTTCCATCCAGGCCGAACGCGCGCTCATGCGCCCGGACGCGAGCTTATCCTTCCACTCGTCCACGGACGCGCGCCAGGCGTTCATCTTCTTGTCGTCTTTGTCGCAGGTCAGGCCCATGTCGATGGCGGCGATCGCGTCGAGGCGGATCTCCTCGAGCCGCGCGTAGGCCTTCTCGATGGCGCCGACGTCTTCCAGCGAAACCTTGAGCGTCATCAGCTGGTTGTCGTTGGGATCGGCGCGCAGAGCGTCGGAGAGCACGGCCACGGCGGCGGAGAGCTTGCCGTCCTGCACGAGCTTGGTCGCGCTCTCGATGGTCTGCTCGCGCTGCTGAGCCGCGTTCTTCAGGTTCAGTTTCGTCTGGATCATGTCGATCTGCGCCTTCGCCTTCTGCCCGCCGGTCGGATCGAGCGGCATGGCTTTCTGCGCGGCCTGCAGCGCGGCCTCGTAGCTGCCGGCCTTGTAGAGGTCCTGAACCTTGTCCATTTCCTTCTCGAAAAGCGCGTTCTTCGCGCGCTGCTCGTGGGCCAGCGACTGCGGGCCGTCCACCTGGGCCAGCTGGGCGAACGCCTGAGCAGCCTTTTCCCAATCGCGGTTCTTTTCCATCTCGCGCGCCGAAGCCGTCAGGTCGGCGATGGTCTTCACCTGGGCCGCCGCTTCCAGGCTGCGCCGGGCGTAGTCGGGCTGGTCCGCGTCGAGCTGCGCGGCCTTGGCGTAGGCGTCGTAAGCCGCCTTCCAGTCGCGCTCCTTCACCGCGGCGGCGCCCAGCGCGGCGGCCTTGCCCGCTTCGGAGCGGCGCAGGCCCTTCATCGCGCCCTCGTCCTTGGGGAAAGCGGCCAGCGCTTCCTTAAAGGCCGCGTCGGCGCCGGCCCAGTCGGCGCCCTTCAGCGCGTCCTGGCCCTTGGCCATGGCCTCGTTGTAGTCGGCCTTGGTGGAAAGATCCTTCGCGCGGGCGCGCAGGGCATCGCCGGCGCTGTCGTTCGAAGCGAACTCCGCGGCCTGCTTGAACTTCTCGGCGGCAGGGCGCAGGTTGCCGCCCTTCTCTTCGGTTTCGCCATCGGCGACGAGCTTGTCGTGCTGGATGTTGCGCTTCAGGCGGTCTTGCAGCTTCGTAACGTCTTCGAACTTCAGTTCCGCGGCCTTGTTCGCGGCCTCGAGCGCGGCGGGGAAGTTCATTTCCTTCTCGAGCTTCGCGGCGTCGGCCAGCAAACCGTTAAAGGACGCGCGTGTGGCCCCCGTGGCGGCCTCGCGCCCGGGCTTGGCCTCGAACCTGGCGGCCTCGTTGTACGCGCCGACCGCGTCGGCGAAGCGCTGTTCTTTTTCGGCGGCGGAACCTATGTCCATGAACTTGGTGAAGTCGCGCAGGTCTTCGGACTTCTTCTTCAACCCCGGAAGCTGCGCGTTGGCGGTGAAGGTCGGCAGGTTCTTGCCCTTGGACTCGATCGCCAGCGCTTCGTCGTAGGCCGCGACGGCGTCCTCGTACTTGCCCAGGTCGCGCGCGGCCAGCGCGGCGTCCATCTGCTGCTTCACGCGCCCTTCGAGCCATTCGGCTTCGATCGCGTCGCGCGTAGTCTTCAGTTCCTTGGCCTCCGGATATTTGGCGAAGGCGGCTTCGAGCGTCTGGATGGCGCCTTCGTGCTGCTTGGTCATGCGCTGGTCCTGAGCGGTGCGCATGGCCTGCTCGATCTGGCCCTTCGGGTACAGCACCAGGCCGTAGTACGCGCCGCCGCCCAGCATCGCCAGGAACAGGATCGCGGCGATCACGACCAACGGCGCGTTGCTCCGCGGCGCCGCCTGAATGATCGTCGTGCCCGGCACGACGGGGAACCCGCCGCTTACTACCGTGGGCCCCATCGGGCCGGGGGTGACCGCCTGCATGCCCGTCGGCGTGTAGACCTGCGCGCCCGGAGGCGTCGCGCCGTGGACCATCGTCGGGACTTCGCCCGGCGCGGGCGTATACGCCTGCGTGGGCGCGCTGCGCAGCCCGACGCCGCCGGTGCCCGCGGTCACCGCCACGCCCGAACCGCTGGCGCCCGACGGCGAACTCGCGTACCCCACCGGCGCCTGAATAGCCGGCGCGTCGCCCTTCACGATGGATTCGGCCACCGCGGCCAGTTCGGCGGCGCTCTGGAAGCGGTCGGCCTGCTGCTTGGCCATCATCTTGACCAGCAACTGCGCGGTCGGTTCGCTGACCGCGGCGTTGATCGTGCGCGGATCGGGCACCGGATCGTGCTTGTGCTTGAAAAGGATGCCGATGGGCGTCGAGGCCGAGTACGGCGCGGTGCCGGTGATCAGGCGGAAGAAGGTCGCGCCCAGCGAATAGATGTCCGAGCGCCCGTCGGCTGGCAGGCCTTCGCACTGTTCGGGGCTCATGTAGGCCGGCGTGCCGAGCATCGCGCCGTCCTGGGTCAGGTGCTCGTCTTTGGCGATCGCGGTCACGAGGCCGAAGTCGGCGACCTTCAGGACGCCGTCCTTGCCGAGCATCAGGTTCTCGGGCTTGATGTCGCGGTGGACCAGGCCCAGCGCATGCGCGGCGGCCAGGCCGTGCGCCGCCTGGATCATCAGGCGCAGCGCTTCGGCCTCGGGAATCGGGCCGCGTTCCTTGAGCAAGGCGGCAAGGCTGATGCCGTCCACGAATTCCATGGCGATGTAGTAGCGGCCGCTCTGTTCGCCGGCGTCGTACACCTGCACGACATTGGCGTGCTTCAGGTGCGCGGCGGCGCGCGCTTCGCGGAGGAAGCGCTGGACGTATTCCTTGTTCTGGGTGAACTCCGGCGGCAGCATCTTGATCGCGACTTCGCGGCCGAGGGTCTCGTGCGTGGCGCGGTAGACGGCGCCCATGCCCCCCTGCCCCAGTTTCGAGACCAACCGGCAATTGCCGATGACGCTGGGAAGATTATCCATACTCATGGCAGACCCATCCTTCCACCCAAAGCCTACGCTCCCTGCGAAGCATCCCGCGTAAAGATAGCAAATCGACGGGCCGATGCGAACAAGAATGTACCGCTTGACCGAATGGAATCCAAAATCACCGGGCAACTCCATCGGGCGAAACGGATTGCAGAAGCACAAAATCAGGCCGCCGATGCTCCGGCGCGTCTCGTGGCCGTTGCGTGGAACAACGCTTTTGGGCTCCCGTCTGCTCGCACAACGTTTGACTATTGCACAGGTTATCGCGCGGCCCAAAAATTCCAAAAGCTCGCATCTTGACAAGGTTATTTTCTACTTATATGATACTTGTGTATTCGATGGGCGGCCGAGGCCGCTGCGCAACCGACCGGAGGTGTTCCTTGTTCAAGCTGACTCAGGAGCTGGCCCAGCAGTTTCAACGCGACGGCTACATCGTCGTCCCCGGCCTCTTCGACACCGAAGAGATGGACGCGCTGCTCAAGACCGCCAAGGCCGACCGCCAGCTCGAACAGAGCGCCTACGGCCGCAAGGACGCTTCGGGCGCCGTGAGCAAGCTCGCGCTGTGGAACGAGCCCGGCGACGACCTGTACGGCACCATCGCGCGCTGCGAACGCATCGTCAACACCATGGAGACGCTGCTCGGCGACGAAGTCTACCACTGGCATTCGAAGATGATGCTCAAGGAACCGCTCGTCGGCGGCGCCTGGGAATGGCACCAGGACTACGGTTACTGGTACAACATGGGCTGCCTCTTCCCCGACATGGCCAGCTGCCTGATCTCCGTGGACCGCGCCTCGAAGGAAAACGGCTGCCTGCAGGTGCTGAAGGGCAGCCACAAGATCGGGCGCATCAACCACCTCGCCTCGGGCGAACAGGCCGGCGCGGACATGGAACGCGTCGAACAGGCCATGCAGCGCTTCGAACTCGTCCACTGCGAGACCGCGCCGGGCACCGGGATCTTCTTCCACGGCAACACGCTGCACCGCTCCGACCAGAACCGCTCGCCGAACTCGCGCTGGTCGCTGATCTGTACCTACAACACCAAGCACAACAGCCCGTACAAGCCGTCGCGCCACGCCGCCTACGCGCCGCTCAAGCGCGTCCCCGACAGCGCCGTAAAGGAATGGATCGGACGGCAGGGGCAGTTGGTGGGGGCGTAGGACGTTCGTTCAACACGGAGCGCACAGAGGACACGGAGAACTACCGATACATATAAAACGTAAAGCGTAAAACGTAATTTCAACGGCATGGGCTTAGGCGGATGCGGATTTTCGCCCACACCGTACGCATTTCGTTTTACGCATTACGTTTTACGTTTTAGCCCTTCTCCGTGCGCTCTGTGCCCTCCGTGGTGAAATAAAGACGATTCACTTCCCCGCCTTTTTCGCCTCGTCGGCGGCCTTTTTCTTCTGCGCGGCGGTGATGCGGTCCTGGTTCATGTACTCGCCCTGCTGCACGCCCCACCACGCCGCGATGGTCTTGGGAAACTTGCGGTCGATGGTAAAGGCGGTGCCGGCCAGCTTGCCGATGTTCGCGACGAGTTCCTCGTACTTGCGGTGCTTCGCGTCGTAGCGGTCGGGGTTCTTCTTCGTCGCTTCGATCTCGTTGTCGAGCGACTTGATCTTGCCCAGCAGGCTCGGGTCGCGGCGCGCGAGCGGCGCCAGGCGGTCGATCTCGCGCCGCAGGCGGTCGATGGCCTCCGCGGAACTTTCCGGATAGTCCATCGCGGCCACGTACTGCACCATCACGGCCAGCAGCGAATACTTGAAGGCCAGCCCCGAGACCTTGCCCGAATACGCCACCTTGCGCTCGAAGCTCGTCGCACCCTGCCACGCCTGCGCGACGATTCCCGCGACCGAACCGTCTTCGTCGGGCACCGCCAGCAACAGGCCCAGCGCCTCCTCGGCCAAGCCGGCGTTGGGCTCGCCCGCGGCCATCTTGGCGATCAGCGTCAGGCTCTCGCGGTCGGTGCTGCCCTTGATCTTCTCCAGCGCCTCCTTCGGCTGGCCCTTACGGTACAGCTCGTTGAACTCCGTGCGCCGCTGGCTCTCTTCGCTGGCGAACAGGACGGCGGCGGCAAACACCGTCGTCAGAAAGGAAATCAGGCAGGCGTTCCGCATCGCGGTTCTCCTTCTTAAGAGCAAACTGCGGCACCGCGCAGCATAGGTGGTTCGGGCGTCCTCCAGGATAACGGTTGAAGACCCCGGAACCAGCCAGTCCTTGCGCACGAAATCTTCGAATGCTTTACGGGGTAAGGAGAAAAGCATCTCCGACGCCGCTTGACACTTCATGCCGAAATCGTACGTTTGCCCCGAACCAGGGACCGGGAGCCACCCTCATGCCGAAGAGCCTCTTCGCGAAGCGCCTGAAGGCGCTGACGCGGCAGCACGCGCGCCTGATCGCCCGCAAGAACCCCGTCGACAAGGGTTGGACCAACGGGGTCTTCGAACGCTTCCGCCGCCCGGTGCTCACCCGCGACCACGTGCCGCTCTTCTGGCGCTACGACCTCGACGCGAAGGCCAACCCGTTCCTGATGGAACGCCTGGGCATCAACGCGGTCTTCAACCCCGGCGCGATCGAACTCGACGGCACGATCTACCTCGTCGCGCGCGTCGAAGGGATCGACCGCAAGAGCTTCTTTGCGGTCGCCGAGAGCACCAAGCCGGCCGAAGGCTTCCGCTTCTGGGACGAACCGCTGACGATGCCGGAGACCTCCGACCCGGACACGAACGTCTACGACATGCGCCTGGTCAAGCACGAGGACGGCTGGATCTACGGGCTCTTCTGCACCGAACGCAAGGACCCCAAGGCCCCGCGCGGCGATACCTCCAGCGCGGTCGCGCAGTGCGGCATCGCGCGCACCAAGGACCTGAAAAAGTGGGAACGCCTGCCGGACTTCAAGTCGCGCAGCCCGCAGCAGCGCAACGTGGTGCTCCATCCGGAATTCGTGCACGGGAAGTACGCCTTCTACACGCGCCCGCAGGACGATTTCATCACCGCGGGCTCGGGCGGCGGCATCGGCTGGGGGCTCTCGGACCGGATCGACGGCGCGGAAGTCGGCGAAGAGAAGATCATCGACGCGCGCATCTACCACACGATCAAGGAAGTGAAGAACGGCCAGGGTCCCGCGCCGCTCAAGACCGCAAAAGGCTGGCTGCATATCGCTCACGGCGTGCGCAACACCGCCGCGGGGCTGCGCTACGTCGTCTACGCGTTTCTCAGCGACCTGAACGATCCGAGCAAGGTCACGCACGCGCCCGGCGGCTACCTGATCGCGCCCGAAGGCGAGGAACGGATCGGCGACGTCTCGAACGTGACCTTCTGCAACGCGGCCATCGCGCGGGCCGACGGCAGCGTGTACATCTACTACGCGAGTTCCGACACGCGCTGCCACGCGGCGGCGACGAGCCTCGAGCGGCTGCTCGACTACGTGATGAACACGCCCGCCGACCCGCTGCGCTCCGCCGCGTGCGTCGAACAGCGCAAAGATCTGATCGCCAAGAACCTGAAGCTGATGGAAAAGGATAAGGCGCTGAACAAGGCCCGGGGCTAAGGCAGCCTCTAACTCCTTCGTTTTTAAGCCATTCGTAGTTATCGTTATTCTTTTCAAACGAACTTTATGGCCGCCAGCAAATTTTCGTAGAAACCCCTCGCGATCAATTTTGGCGCGGGGTACATTACGTGGAACCGCTACATAGCACCTGCCAGGCGTAAAAGGAGCGCATCATGAGGACGAAGATCGTCGGCCGCGGCTCGGGTTGGACGGCCGCGCCCGAAGAATTCACGCGCAACAAAGGCACCTGCGGGCGCAAGCGCATCTGCTTCGTGGGCGCGTCGTACAAATTCGTCCACAAGGTCCTCCGCGACATGCTGCTCGTCGGCGGCTTCGAAGACTGCGAACTCGTCGTCCACGACATCGACGAGATGCCCATGAACCTCGTCGCCGACCTGCTCGACAAGATCGCGCGCCAGCAGAAGACGCGCATCAAGGTCTCGCGCACGCTCGACCGCCGCGAGGCCCTGAAGGGCGCGGACGCGGTGGTGCTTTCCATCACCATCGGCGGCGACGAAAGCGACGCGCGCTCGGCCGAAGCGGCCTTCAAGTACGGCATCTTCACCGGCATCGGCGACACGCTCGGGCCCGCGGCCTTCGCGCGCAACCTGCGCACGATCCCGTTCGTCGTGCAGCTCATCAAGGAAATGGAAGAACTCTGCCCCAAGGCCGCGATGCTGAACTTCACCAACCCCATGTCGGCGCTCACCGGAGCCATGGCGCGCTACAGCGAACTGCCCGTCTACGGGCTCTGCCACAGCGCGGACGAACTCTTCCGCTACTTCGCGAACGTCTTCCGCTGCAGGAAGTCCGACGTGACGATGGAGATCGGCGGCGTCAACCACCAGGCCTTCGTCACCAAGCTCTGGATCAAGGGCGAAGACCGCACCAAGGACATCCTTGAAGCGACGCAGGCCAGCGACGCGATGCTCGAAGACGGCCTGAACGCGCACCGCGAGACCGTGCGCCTGCAGCAGGACGTCTACAAGGTCCTCGGCGCGTGGCCCTCGACGGGCGAAGACCACCTCGCGGAATTCTATCCCTTCTGGTTCACCGAACGCCGCGCGGGCCAGTTCGGCTTCCATCTGCGCCATCCGGTCAAGCCCGGCCGCCCGCCGCACGGCCGCCGCAAGTGCCCCGAGATCATCCACTATTGGACCTACGGGCCCGAACCCGTCGGCGACCTGCACCTGCTGACCACCGAGCACGCCCACGAACTGCTCTGGGCGCACTTCACCGGCGAACCCTACACGCGCGTGCTGAACGTCCTGAACAAGGGCGAGTTCATCCGCAACATCCCCAAGGATGCCTGCGTGGAAGTGCTCGCGACGGTGAAGGGCAGCCGCATCACCGCCGACCCGATCGAACTCCCCACGGCCGTGCACGCGCACGTCCAGCGCTGGTGCGCGATCCACGACCTGAACATCCGCGCGGCGCTGACCTGCGACCGGCAGCTCGCCAAGCAGGCCCTGATGCTCGACCCGTTCATGAAGGACTTCTACGACATCGACCCGCTGCTCGAGGAATTCCTGGCCTGCCTCGAACCGTGGCTCCCGCGCGGCTGGTTCGCGCAAGGCGCCAGCACCCCGGGCCTCGGCGCGGGCAACGGGAACGGCAAGCACGCCAAGCGCTCGGGCAAGAAGAAGCTCGCGAGCGTGTAGCAGGCCGTTTCGGAACCGAAGGCTTCCCCCCTCCCAAACCCTCCCCCGCAAAGGGGGGCATGCAGGGCCGTCCGCCTGCCCCATCTCGCAGCATTTCTCCCGTTCGACCGTCCCCTTTTAGCCGGCTTGTTGTACGTTCAGGACCTGAAACTCTTCGGGCGAAAGCGGAGGTCGCGCATGCGTGGCGAAATGTGGGTGCTGCTGCTGACCGTGGGAACGTGGGGAGGCTTAGGCATGCGCGCAGCGAACGCCGCGGAGCATCCGCCGGAGCCGGAAAAGGTCCTCTTCGATTTCGGCGCGGGCTTCGAGATGGCCAAGCACGCCGCGTGGGGCGTCAAGGCCGAGGTCGTCCAGGCCGGCGGCACGAACCGCCTGCGCGTGGCCGTGGGGCATTACGAGAAATGGCCCGGCGTCACGCTCAAGGCCGGCGCGGCCCCCTGGGACCTTTCGCCGTACGAATACGTCTCCGTGGACGTGACCAACACGGGCAAGAACGAAGTGACCGTCAACTGCCGCATCGACAACCCCGGCGCCGACGGCACCAAGCTCTGCCGGACGAACTCCGTCACGCTGGCCCCGGGCGCGTCCGGCACGATCAAGGTGGACTTGGAGCGCGCGCAGCCCGGCCCGAAGGAGAAGCTGATCGGGATGCGCGGCTTTCCCGGCGGCGGCGAAGGCCTGTACGATCCGGCCAGGACCAACCAGGTGATCGTCTTCGTCGCGCAGCCGGCCGAAGATCATCTCATCGAACTCGGCGCGATCCGGGCCGTGGGCGCGTACACCTCGCTCAAGCAGGTTCCGCAGGGCGACGACTTTTTTCCCTTCATCGACACCTTCGGGCAGTACATCCACGGCGACTGGCCGGGCAAGACGCATTCCGCCGAGGAACTGGCCGCGCGCAAGGAATCCGAGGCGAAGGAACTGGCGGCGAGGCCGGGCCCGGCAACCTGGGACGAATACGGCGGCTGGAAGGACGGCCCGGCGCTGGAGGCCACCGGGGCCTTTCGCGTCGCGAAGCACGAAGGCAAGTGGTGGCTGGTCGATCCGGCCGGGAAGCTCTTCTTTTCCCACGGCATCGACTGCGTGAACGCATCGCAGGCCACGCCGCTGGGCGAACGCGACCGCTGGTGGAAGGATTTCCCCGGCACGGACGAAGCCTTCAAGGAATTCTTCGGCTCGCAGGGGCATGTGGTCCACGGCTACTACAAGAACAAGGCGCCACTCAAGACCTTCAACTTCACCGGCGCGAACCTGAAGCGCAAGTACGGCCCCGACTGGGCCGGCGCCTTCGCCGAGACCACCCACAAGCGCCTGCGAAGCTGGGGCATGAACACGATCGCGAACTGGTCGGACGAGAAGATTTACCTGCTGCGCAAGACGCCGTACTGCGTCGCGGTGCATTTCGGGCGCAAGCCGATCCAGGGCAGCGAAGGCTACTGGGGGCAGTTCCCCGATCCGTTCGACCCGGACTTCAAGGCGAGCCTCCTCAAGCGCATGCAGCAGGAGAAGGACAAGACCGCGTCGGACAAGTGGTGCATCGGCTACTTCGTGGACAACGAGATTGCCTGGGGCGGCGAGTCCTCGCTGGCACTCGCGGCGCTCAAGTCTCCGCCCGAACAGGCCGCGAAGAAGGCCTTTCTCGAAATACTGAAGGCGAAGTACGGCGAGGTCGCGAAGCTGAACGCGGCCTGGGGCACGAACTGGGATTCGTGGGAGGCGCTCGCGAAGGACCGCAAGGGCCCCGACGAGAAAAAAGACGGCGTGCGCGGCGAACTGAAGGCGTTTTATTCGAAGATCGCGGAGGCCTACTTCAAGAACTGCCGCGACGCCGTGAAGGAGGTCGCGCCGAACCGCCTGTACCTTGGCTGCCGCTTCGCGTGGGTGAACAACCTCGCCGCCGCCGAGGCCGCCAAGTACTGCGACGTGGTCAGCTACAACCTCTACCGCACCGATATCTCGAAGTTCGAGTTTCCCGGCAAGGCCGACGTGCCGCTGATCGTGGGCGAGTTCCACTTCGGCGCGCTCGACCGAGGCATGTTCCACACCGGGCTGGTGCCGGTAAAGAACCAGGCCGCGCGCGCCAAGGCCTACGCGGCCTACGTCACGGGCGCGCTCAAGCACCCGCAGTTCGTGGGCACGCACTGGTTCCAGTACATGGACGAATCGGTGACGGGCCGCCCGCTCGACGAAGAGAACTACCAGATCGGCTTCCTGGACGGCGTCGATACGCCCTACGCCGAGACCGTCGAGGCCTGCCGTGCGGTGGGATATTCGATGTACGAGACGCGCGCCGGGAAGTAGCGAACTTCTCGGCCGCGCGCCGTTCGGTCAGCTTGCCTTGAAGCCCTGGTTGCGGGTCACCAGCCGCACCGCCACGCTGAAGAGCAGCACGCACATCACCAGCACCAGCATCCCGGCCCAGGCCTGCGAGATCCAGGTCGGCTCGGCGGAGGTCGCGTACTGGTAAATCTTGAGCGTGAGCGCCGGCATGCGTTCGCGGGGGTCGATCACGTCGCTGTCGAAGCCAACGGTGGTGAAGATCAGCGGGGCCGTCTCGCCGGCCACGCGGGCAATCGAGAGCAGGATGCCGGTGATGATGCCCGCGCTGGCCGCGGGGAAGATCACTTTCACGATCGTGTGGTACTTGGACGAACCGAGGGCCAGCGAGCCTTCGCGGAAGGCCCGGGGCACCAGCCGCAGCATCTCTTCGGTGGTGCGCGCGATGACCGGACACATCAGGAACCCGAGCGCCAGGCCGCCGGCGATGCCCGAAGGCTTGCCCATCGGCTTCACGATGATCTCGTAGGCCATGACGCCGACGATGATCGAGGGCGTGCCGGCCATCACGTCCACCATCAGCCGAAGAAAATGGTTGAACTTGTTCGGTTTGGCGTATTCGGACAGGTACACGCCCGTCAGCACGCCCACCGGGACGCCGAAGCAACTGCCCAGCGCGACCAGGATCAGCGTGCCCACGATGCAGTTGCGCATGCCCGTCGGCGTGCCGATCGGCCCGGGCAGCTTGGTGAAGAAGTCCATGTTCAGGCTGGAGACGCCCCGGTAGAGCACGTAGCCGAGGATCATGGCCAGGATGCCGATCGCGGCGACGAAACTCACGTAACAGAGCACGCGCATCAGCTTGTTGCTGAACCGCACCCAGCGGCTGTGCCAGACGGGCTCCACCTTGGGCAGCAGGCGTTCGTTCCTGTACGAGGTGTTGAGGGGCTTCTCTTCCTTCTTTTTGTTGGCGATGGACTTCAGGTCGCCTTCCTCTTCCTTCGGGCGCGCGCTCTTCTTCTGTTCGCCCACCATGCCGACGAACCAGCGCGCGGCCATGTTCATCACCAGGGTGAAGGCGAGCAGCACGGCCGCGACGTACACCAGCGCCTGGAGGTACTCGGGCTTGTCGGCTTCCAGGAATTCGTTGGCGAGCAGGCTGGCCATCGTCTGGCCGGGCGAGAAGAGGCTGAGGTCGAAGGCGTTGCGGTTGCCGATGATCATCGTCACGGCCATCGTTTCGCCGACCGCGCGCGCCAGGCCCAGCGTGATCGCGCCCAGGATGCCCAGCTTGGCGTAGATCAGCACCATCTTGGTCGCCTGCCACCAGGTCGCGCCCAGCGCGTACGAACCCTGTTCGACCTCGCGCGGGACCGTGCGCAGCACGTCGCGGGTGACGAGGGTGATCGTCGGGAGCACCATGATGGCCAGCACGATCGAGGAGGCCAGCACGCTGAAGCCGTAGGCCGGACCGGCAAAGAGCGCGCCGATGACGGGCACCTTGGCCACGGTCGCTTTAAGGAAGGGCGCGCCGACCTTCTGGATGAACGGCACCAGCACCGCGACGCCCCAGAAGCCGTAGGTGATGCTCGGGATGGCCGCCAGGAGTTCGACCATGAAGGCCACGATGGGCGTCAGCCACTTGGGCCCGATGCGTTCGAGAAAGAGCGCCACCGCGATGCTCGCCGGCACCGCGATGACCAGCGAGAGGACCGAGGTGACGATCGTGCCGAGGATGACGGGGAGCGCCCCGAAGTTCATCTCCACCGGGTCCCAGTCGCTGGTATAGAGGAATTTCAGGCCGTACTTCTGAATCGCGGGCCAGGCGCCTTCGATCAGCACGCCGGCCAGAAGCGCGAGCAGCAGCAGCATGATGCCGGCGCCGGAGAACGCGAACCATTCGAAGGCAACGTCGAGCAATCTGCGGTTGCGGTTTTTGGCGGATTGGGCCGCTTCGAGAAACGAGGTCGCGATGGTGGGCGTGGCGCTCATGGTATTTCCAAGTCTTCCAGGGTGCGGTTCGGTTGGGAAGCGTATGGTCTCGCCACCTTCCCCAGGTGGCGAGACCATCGCGAGCCGGTGTTACTTGTCGAGCACGGGCTTGCCGTCGAACACGATCTTGGCAATCGCTTCGTGCACCTTCTTCTGCATCTCTTCGGGCAGGCGGGCGTAGTGCAGGTCCTTGGCGAACTCCTGGCCGTCGTTGACGCACCAGTCGATGTACTTCAGCAGTTCCTTCGCCTTGGTCGCGTCCTTGAGGTACGAGAGGTCCTCGTAGACCAGCAGGTAGGTGAACCCGCTGATCGGATACGAACCTTCGCCGCCGGCGTTGGTGATCGAGACGCGGAAGTCGGCGGGGATTTCTTCCACCGAGTTCTTCGCGGCTTCGACGACGCCGTCGATGGAGGCCTTGACTTCCTTGCCGGCCTTGTTGATCTGAATCGCGTAGGGGATCTTGGCGTTGTCGGCGTACGCCAGTTCGACGTAACCGATCGAGTTTTCCTGGGCCTGGACGACCTGGGCCACGCCGGCGTTACCCTTGCCGCCGATGCCCGTCGGCCACTTGACCGAAGTCGCATTGCCCACGTCCTTCTTCCAGTGCTCGCTGACCTTGCACAGGTAGTTCGTGAAGATCCACGAGGTGCCCGAGCCGTCCGAGCGGTGCGCGACGATGATGTCCGCGTCCGGCAGCTTGGCGCCGGGGTTGATCTTGACCAGGTGCGGGTCGTTCCACTTCGTGATCTCGCCCATGAAGATCTTGCCGACGGCTTCGCCGTCGAGCTTCAGGCCTTCGACGCCTTTGACGTTGTAGATCATGACCACCGGGCCTGCGACCATGGGGACGTGCAGGATCTTGGCGGGCGCGGCCTTGAGCTGCTCGTCGGTCATCGGAGCGTCCGAGCCGCCGAAGAGCACGGTGCGGTCGGTGATGGCCTTGATGCCGCCGCCCGAACCGATGGCCTGGTAGTCCACCTTCACCTGCGGGTTCTTGCCGTTGTATTCGGCGATCCACTTCGTGTAGAGCGGGGCCGGGAAGGTCGCGCCCGCGCCCGGAAGAGGAGCACCTTCCGCGCGCGCCGCGCTCATGCCCAACAGCATCGCCGCCATCACGCAAACCAACCACGAACAAGCCTTCATGTCTGCTTCCTCCCAAGGGATTAACAAAACCGAAACATGTGGACTGTGGGTAGACTTTCGCGGCTTCGTGTTGTGCCGCTATGCGAAGCCAACGAACAAAAAGCAAGAATATTGTTAGAATGGCGTTAGCACGCTAAGCCGGCGCTAACATGGGCGCGCACCTCCTTCCTCCCTCCGCCGCACGATGCAAAGGTCTCGCTATGGGCCGCGGAATCTCTAACCAAACTCTAACTAGCCAAGCTTTTACGTTGATCCTGCCAGCGGTCGAGACGCGAGGCCCAACGGCTTATTCAGCGCGTTCGAAATTGAATTTTCGCAGGGAAATGGAAGTATCGGCTAATGGGCGCGCTTCTCACGAGCGCCTCACAATTTCGTAACAATTCATCCTCACAATCGCGTGAGTGCTTTTCAGGAACAAATCAGGCAAAGGAGATTGCAGATGCTGCAACGTGTGACGTGGGGTCTTTGCGTGCTCATGCTCATGAGCATGACGGTCAAGGCGGTGGCCGCCGACGGGGTGCAGGTCGATCCCAATCTTAAGGAATACCAGAAGGTCGAAGGCGTCAGCGGAAACCTGAACAGCATCGGTTCCGATACGCTCAACAACCTGATGGCGATGTGGGCGGAAGAGTTCAAGAAGGTCTATCCGAACGTGAACATCCAGATCGAAGGCAAGGGCTCGACGACCGCGCCTCCCGCGCTGATCAACGGCACCTCGCAGCTCGGCCCGATGTCGCGCGAAATGAAGGCGACCGAAGCCGACGAGTTCGAGAAGAAGTTCGGCTACAAGCCCAGTTGCGTCAAGGTGGCGGTGGACGCGCTCGGCGTCTTCGTCCACAAGGACAACCCGGTCGCGGGCCTCTCGCTGCAGGAAGTGGACGCGATCTTCTCGAAGACCATCAACCGCAAGTACAATCAGCAGAACGACCAGGGCCAGCCGATCAAGAAGTGGAGCAAGTTCAACAAGGAAGACGACTGGAAGGACAAGGAAATCAGCCTCTACGGCCGCAACAGCGCTTCGGGCACCTACGGCTACTTCAAGGAGCACGCGCTGCTGAAGGGCGACTTCAAGGATGAAGTGAAGGAACAGCCCGGTTCGGCCGCCGTCGTCCAGGGCGTGAGCACCGACAAGTACGGCATCGGCTACAGCGGCATCGGCTACGTCACCGCCGGCGTCCGCGCGCTGCCCCTCTCGGTCAAGGGCAACAAGTACATCGCCCCCACCTCCGAAAACTGCTACAACGGCACCTATCCCCTCTCGCGCTTCCTCTTCATCTACTACAACCGCGCGCCCGGCAAGCCGGTGGACAAGCTGACCGGGGAGTTCCTCAAGTTCGTGATCTCCAAGGGCGGCCAGGAAATCACCGTCAAGGACGGCTACTTCCCGATCCCCAGCGCCGTCGCGGACGAAGACAAGAAGGCCCTCGACTGAGGAACCCTTTCAGGATACGTCTGCAAACTGAAACCTATGGAAACCGAACCGAAGACTCAGGACCGGACGGGCGAGCTGGCCAACCCAGCTCGCCCGTTCGTCTCCAAGACCTTAAAGTCCCCGGCCTCGCGCCGCATGGTGGACACGCTCGCCAGGCACGTCGTCACGCTCGGCGGCGTCACCATCATCGCCTCGATCCTGGCCATCCTCTTCGTCATTCTGTACGAGGTCGTCCCGCTCGCCATTCCGGCCAAGAGCGCGCTGAAGGAGTCCGTCCCGGCGCTCGCGCCGGACGCCGGCACTAGGCTCCTGGGCGTGGACGTGGACGAATACCAGGAGATCGCGACCCTGGTGACCACCAAGGGCATCTCCTTTTATTCGCTTAAGGAACGGAAGGAACTGCCCGCCCCCGAAATCAAGGCCTTGAAGGGCGCTCGCATCGTCTCGATCAGCCCGCTGGGCCGCGGTCCCTTCCTGATCGGCACCAGCGAAGGCAAGCTGATCCCGGTCAAGGTCAACTACGAAGTCACGTTCGTCCAGTCGGTGCGCCACGTCGAGCCGAACCTGGTCGAGAGCGACCCGATCGAACTCGAATCGGACGAACCGCTGGGGCCCCTGGGACCGCTGGCCTATCTGGACGAGGCCCACCAGGTGGCCGTGGCGCAGGTGGGCCCGCAGTCGCTCGCCATCGCCTCCATCTCCATCCGCAAGAACATGATGACCGGCAAGGAGGTCAAGGAAGCCTCCACGCAGACGGTCAAACTGCCCATCGAAGGCGAGATCACCGCGTTCGCGATGGACAACCGCCACGACAACATTTACGCCGGCACCAGCAAGGGCCAGGTCGTCCGCGTCAACGTCTCCGACCTCGACGCGCCCACGATCGGGCTCTCCGGCCAGGTCACGTCGGGACCGAACGTGCCGGTGACCAAGATGGTCTACCTGCTCGGCGACCGCACGGTGGCGATCGGCGACGCGGAAGGCAACGTCTCCACCTGGCTGCAGGCCACGGGCGCGGGGCAGACCCATCCGCTGCTGCCCGTCAACCGCTTCCAGAAGCACGACAGCGCCGTCACCGCCATCGCCATCTGCAAACGCAACAAGGGCTTCGTCACCAGTTGCGCCAACGGCGGCATCAACCTGCACTACTCGACCACGGGCGAGACCCTGATCGACATGGGGCGGCCCGGCCAGGGGGTCGCCGCGCTCAGCTACGCGCCGAAGGCCGACGGCATCCTGGCCCTGGACGCCGCGGGCGCGCTGCATCTCTTCGACCTGCATAACCCGCATCCGGAAGTGACGCTGAAAAGCCTTTTCGGAAAGGTGCAGTACGAAGGGTACAAGGAACCCGAGTACGTCTGGCAGTCCACGGGCGGTTCGGACGATTTCGAAAGCAAACTCAGCCTCACGCCGCTGATCTTCGGGACGCTCAAGGCTTCGTTCTACGCGCTCTTCTTCGCCATCCCCATCGCGCTGCTGGGCGCGCTCTACACCTCGCAGTTCATGCACCCGTCGATTCGCGATTACGTGAAGCCGACGGTCGAGATCATGGCCGGCCTGCCCAGCGTGGTGCTCGGATTCATCGGCGGGCTCTGGCTGGCCCCCGCGGTCGAGCGCGTGGCGCCGGGCATCTTCCTGCTCCCGATCACGCTGCCGCTGACGATCCTGGCGGCGCTGCTGGCCTGGCGGGCGCTCGTCCCCGTCGGGGTCCGCCTGAAGGTCCGGCCCGGCGTCGAGGTGCTCCTGCTGGTGCCGGTGGTGCTCGTGGGGCTGCTGGCGGCCTTCTGGCTCGGTTCGGTGGTGGAACACACCGCGCTCAACGGCGACTACCGCGGCTGGCTCTCGAAGACCCTGCACCTCGTCTACGACCAGCGCAATTCGCTGGTGGTGGGCCTGGCGATGGGCTTCGCCGTGATCCCGATCATCTTCACCATCTCCGAAGACTCGCTCTCCAACGTCCCGAAGCATCTTTCGGCCGGCGCCCTGGCGCTGGGCAGCACGCGCTGGCAGACGGCCACGCGCATCGTGCTGCCGACGGCCAGCCCGGGCATCTTCTCGGCGATCATGATCGGCTTCGGGCGCGCCGTGGGCGAGACCATGATCGTGCTCATGGCCACCGGCAACACGCCCATCATGGACTGGTCGATCTTCAACGGCTTCCGCGCGCTCTCGGCCAACATCGCCGTCGAACTGCCCGAAGCCCCGGAACACGGCACGCTGTACCGCGTGCTATTCCTGGCCGCCTTGCTGCTGTTCATCATGACGTTCATCGTCAACACCATCGCGGAACTGGTCCGCCTCCGCCTGAGAAAGAAATACCGGTTCATATGAACAATTCCAAAACGCCGAGCTTGTGGTCGAGCGGCGAGCCGTTCATCTGGCTGACCGGCGGCGCCCTGGCCCTTTCGCTGATCATGGTCGCCGGCATCATGCTGCTGATCATCTACAGCGGCATGGGGTTCTTCTGGCCGCGCACGCTGCATACGTACACGCTGAAGAACGGCAAGGTCTACCTCGCGCAGTTGATCGAACGCGAAGCGCGCCCCAAGTCGGACGACAAGGAGCCCGACACCTTCCGCATCAAGATCAAGCAGGCCAACCGCAGCCTCCAGAATCCCACCGACTTCCTCTGGATCGACGAAGCCGACATCGCCAAGGACGAACTGAACGGCGAGGCCGTGGTGCTGGAACGGCGCGCCTGGGGCGATTTCTACGGGTATTTCCAGGAGATCCGCGAGGAGGGCAAGCCGCTCGCCAAGGGCAGCGCCGAGACCCAGGCGGTGCTGGAGCGCGAACTGCCCAAGATCACGGCGACCTTCGACGAGATCTACCGCATCGAACGGTACGAGGTCGGCGGGAACAGCGAGGAGCAGTTCAAGATCAACACGCGCCTGCGGGTCCTCGCGCGCGACGGCATCACGTCCGGCCCCGAGGTGGACCGCCTGAACGACAAATTGAAGAAGCTTCAGGAAGAATACAAGGCGCAGGAAGCGGAACTCGCCAGCCTGCGTTCGTCGATGAAGACCGAGGTGGTGATGCGCGACGCGCAGGGGCGCGAGACGCTCATGCCGCTCTCCAACATCGTTCACTACTACGGCCCCAACGCGATGGGCTTCTTCCAGAAGATCGGGCACTACTTCAGCAAGGTCGGGGAGTTCATCTTCGACAATCCGCGCGAATCGAACACCGAAGGCGGCGTCTGGCCGGCGCTCTTCGGCACGGTGCTGATGGTGATCATGATGAGCGTGGTGGTGACGCCGCTGGGCGTGATCGCCGCGTTTTACCTGCGCGAATACGCCAAGCAGGGCACGTTCGTCAGCATCGTGCGCATCGCGGTGAACAACCTGGCCGGCGTGCCCTCGATCGTCTTCGGCGTCTTCGGCGTCGGGTTCTTCATCTACTTCATCGGCGGGCAGATCGATTCGTTCTTCTTCTCCGACACGCTGCCCACGCCCACGTTCAAGACGGGCGGGATTCTGTGGGCCTCCCTCACGCTTTCGCTGCTGACCGTGCCGGTGGTGATCGTGGCCACCGAGGAAGGCCTGGCGGCGATCCCCAACGGCATGCGCGAAGCCTCGCTGGCGCTGGGCGCGACCAAGTTCGAGACCACCTGGCGGGTCGTCCTGCCGGCGCTGATGCCTTCGATCCTGACCGGGCTGGTGCTGGCCGTGGCCCGCGCCGCCGGCGAGGTCGCCCCGCTGATGATCACCGGCGTGGTGAAGCTGGCGCCCACCCTGGCGCTGGACGGCTCGTGGCCCTTCCTGCACCTGGACCGCAAGTTCATGCACCTCGGCTTCCACATCTACGACGTCGGCTTCCAGTCGCCCAACGTGGACGCCGCGCGCCCGATGGTCTTCACCACCAGCCTGCTCCTGATCATCATCGTGGTCTGCCTGAACATCTTCGCCATCTCCATCCGCAACCGCCTCAAGAAGAAGTTCGCGACCTCGGCGGTCTAAGACGCAACGCCGGTCCGGCCCTGCGATTCAGGCTTTGCATCCAAACCCTTCCCGCTCGGGAGGGGTTTGTTCTTTTGCCCCACGGATCGATCGGGACGCGAGGCTCGGCGTGCGCCCTCGGATGGTCCGGCTCGCTGGGCTTGCCCGGCGCGGGCGCCGCGCGCGGCCATGCCGAGCCCAACAAAAAACCCCTCCCAGGCGGGAGGGGTTTCGATGCCTTGAAGCGGAAAGAAGGTACGGGCTACTTGGAGCCGATCTTGATGCCCGCGCCGTTGTCGGCCCAGAAGCTCTGCCAGGCCTTCTGGTCGAGGCCCGGAACCGCGCCCTTCCAATCGGAATGGGAGCGGATGATCGCGTCGAGGCATTCGAAGGCGATGTCGGAGAGCGGGCGCGTGCGCGTGGGGCGGGCGGGCTGCCCGGCGGCGTACGCGGCCAGGGGCGGCTCGCCGGCGACCGGCTGGTCGGCCGGCGCCATCGCGTCGATCAGGTAGGGCACCGCGTCCTTGCCGATGGCGATCAGTTCGGCGCGCGCTTCCTTCCAGTGCTCGCCGCCGAGGTGGCGGATGTGCTTTTGAATCCTGTCTTCCAGTTCGACCCGCGCGCGGGCCTGCACCAGGGCCATCTTCTGGGCATACGCCGGATCGGGTTCGACGAGGGCCGGGGCGGCCGGTTCGCCCTTGGCGGCCTTCTTCTTGGCTTCCTTCTCAGCCTTCTCGGCTTTCTTGCGGGCTTCCTTTTCGGCCTTTTCGGCGGCCTTCTTCTTCTCTTCTTCTGCCTTCTCAGCCTTCTCGGCGGCTTCCTTCTCCGCCTTTTCCGACGCCTTGTCGGCGGCCTTTACCGTCTCCGAATCCTTCTTCGCCTGCTCTTCGGCGGCCTTCTTGCCGTCGGCCGGCTTGGCTTCGGGGGCGGCCACCGTCTCGGCGGCGGGCTTGGGCGCGGTCTCGGGCGAACTCTTGTAGTCGGGATCGAAGACCAGGTTGGCGGGCGCGGTGGCCTTCATGTCCGGAAACTTGCGGACCGCCTCCTCCCAGTTGTAGCGCACGCCGTCCACAACCACGTACGCGTCCTTGGCCGCGAGCTTCTCGGGCGCGGCGGCGGGCGTCTCGGCGGGCTTAGCCTCTTCGGGCTTGGGCGCGGCCTCTTCGGCATGACCGACCGCCGCAAAGCCGGCGAACACGAGCGAACCGGTAAACGCAAACAGCGTCTTCCGCGCAAAGGACATGGCGCACCTCCAAGCACTATTCGGATGAGGCGAAGCCCCGCTATGATCGGCTAACCCGCCGCGCTGTCAAGAAATAAAAGAGCCTACGGCAGCAATCGCGCGGCCGTGGCGCGCGGCCAGGTGAGCACCCGGCGGAAGCCTTCGGCGTACTTGACCCCGGCCTGAATCCCGCGAAAGCGCGAGACCGTGGTCATGAACTCCAGGATGTCGATGCCGTCGTGGTCCTTCAGCCATTTGAGCTGGCTCTGGTGGCAGGCCAGCATCCGGCACTTCAGGTCCATGTGGGCCGAGATATCCACGTAGTCCGTCGGCACAAAACCCACGCCCGCAAGAGGTTCCATATGAAAGAAGGGCGTCACGGCCGGATGGTAGGGAAAGCCCGTCTCGACGTGCTTTACCGAGCTGACGAAGCCCGCGTCCCACATCACCTTTTCCACGCCGCGGTGGTCGGGGTGGTAGCACTCGTTCCAGTGCGTGATCACGAAGTCGGGCTTGGCGCGGCGGTACAGGTCGATGAAGAGTTGGCGCGTGGCCTCGTTGTCGAAGACGAACTCGTCGCGGATGCCGAGCCAGATCAGTTCCGCGCCGAGCAGTTTGCAGCTTGCTTCCTGTTCGCGGCGGCGCACTTCGGAGAGTTCGGGGGGCAGGATTTCCTTGTGGCCCATGCGCCCGTCGGTGGCCACGGCCATGACGATCTCGTCCCCGCGCGCCTTGCAGGCCGCCAGCGTGCCCGCGCAGAGAATCTCGATGTCGTCCGGATGGGCTCCCACGGCAAGAATACGCACGGCGTCCCCTCCCCTTCTCCTGCTTGTGCGATAGCACGGCGAACCGCGGGGTTAGTAATCCAGCGCCTTATGCGCGATCACCCGCCCGATCTCTTCGATGGCCTGCTTGCGGGCCAGCGCTTCGTCTTCGCCGCGGCGCAGGTTGTAGGAGCCGTAGCCGGTCTTTTCCCGGTCGTTGGTCACGATCACGCCCTGGACGAGGTACTTGGCGGCCTTGACGTCGTAGACGGAGACCGAGACGTGGATGACGATCTGCACTTCGGCCGGTTCGCCGTAGCGGTCGGCGCGCAGGATGCGGCGATCGTACTTATTGACCTGGCCTTCCATGATCAGGTCGGCCGATTCGCGCCCCTGCACGGCCAGCTTGCCGTTGGTCAGCAGCGCCTTGCGCGTGGACTCGGTGACCTCGACCTCCAGCTTGCGCGTGTACTCGTCGATGTACGTCTTGTTGGCGAAGACCGGAACCGCGATGCTCTTGGCGTATTCCGGCAGGCGCGTGCGCGACGAGTAGCAGCCCGGCGCCCCCAGCATGCCCAGGAAGGCGGCCACGGCCGCGAAGGTGCGTATCCAGCGGGTGCCCACGGCCAAGTTCATCGTTTGCGTAGCTCCTGGAGCGCCTCGTCGGCTTTCTTCGCGAAGGGACTGTCGGGGTAGCGCGTCTTCACGATCTCGTAGTAGACCTCGGCCGCCCGGTACTTCCCGTTCACCTGATAAAAGCGCGCCTGCTCGAAGCGCTTCTCGGCCTGGCGGTTGAGCAGCATCTTCTCGTTCTCGTCCAGCGCCACGACGTCGATGGTGGACTCCGGCGAGCCCGCGTCCTGCTTGGCGATCTCGATGCGCCGCCGCGCTTCGGCCGTCTCGGATTCCTCGTACTGCGGCTGCGGCTCGCGCTTGTTGATGCAGGCCGCGATGTGCCCTTCGGCCTCGGAACGCAGGTCGCTGCCGGGGTACTTCTCGAGCAGTTCCTTGTAGTGCTTGATCGCGTCGTCGTAGCTGCTGATCGCTTCGTCGCACTGGCCCAGGCCCAGCAGGGCGTCGTCGGCCCAGCGGCCTTCGGGGTCTTCCTTGTAAGTGTTTTCGTAGATCGCGCGGGCCTTGCGCACGCGGCTGGCCAGCTTGTAGGTTCCGCCTTCGCCGCGCCCTTCCAGGTAGCCGCGCGCGAGCGTGGATTCCACCTGGCCGAGCAGGTCGAGGTAGGTCGGGTGCGCGTAGCGCCGGCGCAGTTCGGTGATCATCTCGCGGCACTTGGTGTAGTTGCCCGCCGAAAGGTAATTGCGCGCGGAGAGGATCAACGCTTCTTCGGCCTGTTCGGATTCGCTGTACACGTCGGCCAGGCGCTTGAACTGATCCGCGGCCTGCCCCACGTCGCCGATCTCTTCCAGGCGCTTGGCCTTGGCGAGCTGCTTGGCGGGCGTGGGTTCGACGGCGTCCTTGGCGTGCTTCCACTGCCCTTCGCTGACCCACGCGTCGAGGTCGCCGTCCTGCGGCGGCTTGTGGGCATCCAGCGCCGAGGCCGACTGCCACGCGGCCAGCGTGAGGGTTGCCGTAAGAACAAGGGTTTTCATCGCGCGCATGTTTTAGCCTTCCCGGCGCCGGATCGCAAGTCCGGCCCTCCTGTATCGTCCAGCCGGCCCGGGCCGAGCAGGTAAGTTCTTGGCCTGATGGAAGCTCCAGAGACTGAACGCTCCGCAGGCCGCGAACTTCACGCCGATCGCCGCTGCACCTTGGGTGTTCGTGCGGTTTTTCCCGGCTTCGGGGCCGCTTCAGGCGTTCTCGCGCAGAATCTCCTGCGGATCGAGCCAGCGGTGCCGTGCGGAGGTCCATTGGCGCATGCTGACGTATCCGCGCACCCAGGAAGTCGGCGTTGAGACCTTGCGCCGTCCGTACCAGGTCTGGATCTCGACCTCGGTGTTTTCCGGGTCCGAATGGAGCACGCGGCCCACATAAAGGTAGCCTTCAAAGCGCACGTCGATCGGCTGGCCGGGCTTGTAGAGCTGCACGTACGGCCCGTGATGCAGCCCGAAATGGAGATGCGCCGCGTAGCCGCCGTTCTCCCACGCGAAACTGCGCCCGATGCTGCCGATGCGCTGCCCGGCGCGGACGACCTCCCCCGGCCGCACGGTCAGGAAGGGGCTCAGGTGCCCGTACACCGAGCAGAACCCGTCGCCGCCGCGGGTGCGGTGTTCGATCACCGCCAGATGCCCCCACGACGACGCGCAGCCCGCCTGGCGCACCTGGCCATCGGCGCAGGCGACCACGACGCCGAAGTCGCGGAACCAGCCCACGTCGTCCCCCACGTGAACCATGCCGCGGAACCCGGTGTTCAAGCTGTCGCTGACCAGGGCAAAACTCGTGCGGCCCTCGTCGAGGTAATCGCGCACGGGCGCGACCAGCCCCGCGGCCACGGGCGCCTTGAACGGCCCCGCATGAATCTGCCGCCCTTCGGGGATGCGTCCGGGAATCGCGAAGGCCCGGGCCTGCACCTCCAGGCGCGCCTCGCGCCCGCGTTCGAACGCCGCGTCCGGCGCGCGCCCGCGAAAGTTCCAGAACGGCTCGGCCTCCTCGGCATGCGCGAACCGTTCGAAGGCGTCGTCGTCGGCTTCGCTCGTGCGCCGGCCGATCGCGGCCACCGCGCCCTCCATCGACGCGCGCGCGTGGCGGTCGGGCTCGTCGTTCAAGGCCTCGCGCAGCGCCGCCAGGCCCTCATCGCCGCCGTGCCACGCGAGGTACTCCGCGGCCATCTCGCGAATCTGCGGATGCTCGTGCCCCAGCAGCCCGCGCAGGCGCGCGCGCGTTTCGGGCGAACGGTCGTTCTGCGCGATCAGCGCGGCGATGGCGCCGCAGGCGATGTGCGGGGCTTCGCGGCCCGGTTCGAGCCGCCGTTCCAGCAGCGCGCGCGTGCCGGGTGAGAAGTCCGGCGTGCCGTAGCGCGGCAGGTACTTCCAGAGCCAGTCGCTGACGCGCGGGTCGCGCAGGGCCTTTTTCGCGCGCTCTGGATCGGGGTCCTGGGCCTCGAGGTGCTGCATCGCGAAGCCGGCGACTTCGGGATCGGGGTGGTCTTCAAGCTTGCGCGCGATGCGCTGAATCTCGGCCATGCCGTAGTGCTTCGAGAGTACGATGGCGCCGAGTTCGCGCAGGCGGTTGTCGGAACCGGTGATGAGCGCCTCGACGGGCGTGCGCATCTCGGGGGCATAGCAGTACTGGAGCCCGAAGAGCGCGACCTTTTGCCGCGCGAAGTCGCCGCTGGCGAGCTGTTCGAGCAGGACGGGGACGGCCTCTTCGCCGAAGGAGGCCAGCAGGTTGGTGTTGGCATCGACGTCGCGCTTGGCGAGCAGGTCTTCGAAGATGGTGCGGACGTAGTCATCGGCGAGCGACACGCGGCTTCCTCAGTAAGACATGAAAGATAGTTCTGCAGGACTTCAATTCAAGCTTTCAAACAACGCCCCAATCCTGAAACAACTACGGATACCTATTATCGCAATTTTCTAGACCCTGTTAAAGTATGCACTGGCTAGAGGCAGCTACAAATTCGAGAGGGCGAAGCCATGATTTTTCTAAAGACTGATTTAGCCAACAGGGTCAAGAATACATCGCATTTCCGAACCGAAGCCTTACTACCCGTCTTTGAGGCCATCGTTAATTCGATTCAAGCAATTGAGGAAAGAGGAAACCACAAAGCAGGACTTGTATCGATTCGAATTATCAGGGACGACCAAAAAATGCTTGGTGATTTCGAGACGCCAAGCATCACCGCTTTTGAAGTCACAGACAATGGAGTTGGCTTTAACGAAAGAAACTTCGAGTCCTTTCAAACATCAGACTCTACCCATAAAGCGGACTTTGGAGGAAAGGGCGTTGGACGATTTCTATGGCTAAAAGCGTTCGACAAGGTCGTAATAGAAAGTGCATATAAAAACGGCAGTGGGCTTGAGCAAAGGAACTTTCATTTCAACCTCAATGATGGCATCAAAGAGTTTAATATGAAGAGGACGATTAGTGACTCCGGAACCACTGTTAAACTCATTGGATTCAAAAGGGAATACCGAGATCTTCCAACTGCATATAAGACCACCAGTAAGATCGCTCAACGGATTCTTGAGCATTGCCTTGCATACTTTATTTGCCAGGCTGTCCCTAGGATCACAATTACCGATGGTGACGAGACAATCTCCTTAAATGGTCAATACGAGCACGAAATAAGAAATCAGATTAAGGAACAATCCATAATAATAAAATCGAAAGCATTCCATCTTGTTCATGTCAAACTTCATTCTACACATGCTCAAATGCACAAAATAGTTTTGTGTGCAAATAAGAGAGATGTTAAGGCTATCAACTTAGCGAAAACTCTTGGTGCCGGAACCCAATTCGATGACGAAGGGAGAAAATTTACTTATGCTTTGTATGTTAGTGGAGATTTTTTAGACGAGCGGGTCGATCATCAGAGATTGGATTTTGATATTTCGGATGAACAATCTTTCTTAGACACATCCGAAACCATTTCATTCAGTAACATAATCAATGCACTTTCGGACCAAGCCAAGGCGCACTTGAAATCCTATCTGGAACGCGCAAATCAACTGAAAATTGTGAACGTCGAGAAGTTCATAGAGAATGAAAGCCCATGGCTTCGATCTGTGCCTCACTATTGCCCTGAAGTCTATGAGGACCTAACCCCTAATAGTACAAACGAGGAAATCCATGCGGCGCTGTACCGTCACAAGGGAAGAGCGGAGCTTGCATTAAAAAAGAGGAGCGAAAAATTTCTTGGCACTCAAACAAAGAGTCTAAAGGAGATGACCGAGATTTACGAAGACCTAGCGTCCACGGTGACTCAACAGCAAAAAGACAATCTGACAAGGTACATATGCGACAGAAAATGCATTATTGACCTGCTGGAAAAGAAGCTAGAAATTGAAAATGGAAGCTACGCCAAAGAGAAGGTCTTGCATGATATTGTCTTTCCTAGAAATCGCAGTTCAAATGAGATTAGGCATGAAGACCACAATCTATGGTTAATTGACGAAGTACTTTCCTTCCATCGATTTGCAACTTCCGACAAGCCCCTAAGGAGCATTCTGAAGTCCGATACAAGCGATAGGCCAGATATACTTTCATTTGCAGAAGTGGATGACGATCAAATTGCGCGATGTGTGTCGATTATCGAATTTAAGAAGCCTCAAAGAAGGAACTTCGATGAGGACCCAACTGGTCAAATGTACAGGTATTTGCGACAAATCCGCGATGCGAA